>NZ_CAJPHM010000003.1:0-429511 GCF_905339955.1 Burkholderia sp. BCC1996 | reverse complement strand
CAATAGACACTTTTTCGCCGAGACGAAGAGGTGCAAGCGGAACATGGGAGAAGCGGACACAACGGGACCACAGCCTGGCCTTTAAGCTGTCGGTGGTGAGGCAGGTTGAAAAGGGCAAGCTGACGTATAAAGAGGCGCAGCAGCGCTACGGCATCCAAGGACGCTCGACGCTGCTGGTATGGTTACGCAAGCGCGGCGTACAGGATTGGGCCGGAGCAGGCCGCCAAGATGGTCGAACAGTCCGTGTACACCTACAACCATGAGCGGGGCCAAATGCTGCCTTGAAATACAAAACGCCCGATGCGATGCATCGGGCGTTCTAGCGTCTGGATACTGTCAACCTATTCTAGGACTTGACAGTCGCCTAACTGTATCAAACGTCAATATTCCCCGCCCGCAATGCATTCGACTCGATAAACGCCCGCCGCGGCTCGACGTCATCCCCCATGAGGGTAGTAAAGATCCCGTCCGCCGCAATCGCATCCTCGATCTGCACACGCAGCAGACGCCGCACGGCCGGATCCATCGTCGTTTCCCACAGCTGCTCGGGGTTCATCTCGCCGAGGCCCTTATAGCGTTGCTTCGACACGTTCCGTTCAGCATCCGCCAGCAGCCACTTCATCGCGCTCTTGAAGTCCGCCACGGCCATGCTGCGCTCACCGCGCTTAATGACCGCACCTTCCCCAATAAGCCCCTTGAACGTATTCGCGGTGGTCACGAGCTGCTGATAATCCGCCGTGTGCTGGAATTCCTGGTCGATGACCGAAACGCGCACGTTACCGTGATGCGTCCGCTCGACATGCAGCGACCGCTGTTCGCGAACCGCGTCATACGAAGGCACAACGCGCACTTCGTTCTTCAGCGCGTCATCATGCAACGCAGCGTGCAGCGCCTTAGCCGAAGCCTCGGTCGACTCCTCATTGGAGAGGTCGATCACCACGCCGTCCATAACAGCTTCCAGCGCCGCCGGGTCATACAACCGGCTCAACCGCTCGATCACGCTCTGCGACAGCAGATACGACCGTGCCAGCTCCCCAAGCGCATCGCCCGAAATCGCAGCAGCGTTCTCACCCGGCACCAGCTCCGACCCTTGCAGCGCCAAGCGCAGCATATGCGCGTTGAGCTCCACGTCATCCTTCAGATACCGCTCGTCCTTGCCCGCCTTGATCTTGTAAAGCGGCGGCTGCGCGATATACACGTACCCGCGCTCGATCATGTCCGGCATCTGGCGATACAGGAACGTGAGCAGCAGCGTCCGGATGTGCGCACCGTCGACGTCCGCGTCGGTCATGATGATGATGCGGTGATAGCGCAGCTTGTCGAGGTTGTAGTCTTCCTTGCCGATCCCGCACCCAAGCGCGGTCACGAGCGTGACGATCTGCTCCGACGACAGCAGCTTGTCGTAGCGTGCCTTTTCGACGTTCAGCACCTTGCCGCGCAGCGGCAGGATCGCCTGGAACTTCCGATCACGCCCTTGCTTCGCCGACCCACCTGCCGAGTCACCCTCGACGATGTAGATTTCGCACTTAGCCGGATCCTTCTCCTGGCAGTCCGCGAGCTTGCCCGGCAGGCCAACGCCATCGAGCACGCCCTTACGGCGCGTCATCTCGCGTGCCTTCCGCGCAGCATCCCGCGCCCGAGCAGCTTCAACGATCTTCCCGCAGATGATCTTCGCGTCGATCGGCGTTTCCAAAAGGAATTCTTCCAGCGCCTTCGCCACAACCTCTTCAACCGGCGCACGAACCTCGGAAGAAACCAGCTTGTCCTTCGTCTGCGAGCTGAACTTCGGCTCCGGCACCTTCACGGACAGCACGCACGACAGCCCTTCGCGCATGTCGTCGCCGGTCGTCTCGACCTTCGCCTTCTTCGCGATTTCGTTGTCGGTGATGTACTTGTTGATGACGCGCGTCATCGCGGCCCGCAGGCCGGTCAGGTGCGTGCCGCCGTCGCGCTGCGGAATGTTGTTCGTGAAGCACAGCACGTTTTCGTTGTAGCTGTCGTTCCACTGCATCGCGACTTCGACGCCCACGCCGTCCTTCTCGCCGGTGGCGAAGAACACCGTCGGGTGCAGGTTGGTCTTCGTCTTGTTGATGAACTCGACGAAGCCCTTCACACCGCCGGCGAATGCGAAATCGTCTTCCTTGCCCGAGCGCAGGTCCGTGAGACGAATCCGCACGCCGTTGTTCAGGAACGAGAGTTCACGCATCCGCTTCGCGAGGATGTCGTAGTGATACTCGACCGTGCCGAAAATGGTCGGATCGGCCATGAAGTGCACTTCGGTGCCGCGGTTCTCGGTGTCACCCGTCACGAGCATCGGCGACACTTCCACGCCGTCCACCGTCTCGAGCACGCGATCCTGCGCGACGCCGCGGTGGAACTCCATGAACCGCTTCTTGCCGTCGCGGCGCACGGTGAGGCGCAGCCAGCTCGACAGCGCGTTCACGCACGACACGCCCACGCCGTGCAGGCCGCCCGACACCTTGTAGCTGTTCTGGTCGAACTTGCCGCCGGCGTGCAGCTCGGTCATCACGATTTCCGCAGCACTGCGCTTCGGCTCGTGCTTGTCGTTCATCTTCACGTCGGTCGGAATCCCGCGGCCGTTGTCGGTCACGGAAATCGAGTTGTCGGCGTGAATCGTCACGTGGATGTCGTTGCAGTACCCGGCCAACGCTTCGTCGATCGAGTTGTCGAGCACCTCGAACACGAGGTGGTGCAGACCGGTGCCGTCCGACGTGTCGCCGATGTACATCCCGGGGCGCTTGCGCACCGCTTCCAGACCTTCGAGGATCTGGATCGACGAGGCGCCGTAGCTGCTGTTATCGGGTTGCGAATTGTGCTGTTCACTCATGGATATCTTCCGGTTCTGCGAGGCCACTCAGGTGGCGGCGCGGTGCGTTTCAGCGAGAGAAATCGCCGGGCCGCTCCAGTTTCCTGGCCCGCCCCCAGCGCCGAAAAGGCACCAAAGGGACGGGTTGTCGGTTCGCCATAAAAACGCCAAAGGGGCTTGCCGCCCCCTGGTGTGTGTCTTGATGTCGTGCGCGTCAGATGCGCATCGGCATCACGACATACTTGAACTCGTCGTTCTCGGGCACGGTAATCAGCGCGCTCGAGCTGGCGTCGCCGAGGCTCACCTGCACGGTGTCGACCTTCAGGTTCGCGAGCACGTCGAGCAGATACGTGACGTTGAAGCCGATGTCGACGGTATCGCCCTGGTAGGCGATTTCCAGTTCTTCCTGCGCCTCTTCCTGATCGGCGTTGGTCGACATGATCTTCAGCTGGCCCGGCGCGATGATGCAGCGCACGCCCTTGAACTTGTCCGAGGTCAGGATCGCCGCGCGCTGCAGCGAACGCTGCAGTTCTTCACGGCCGATCTCGAACGTGTTCTTGTGCGCCTTCGGGATCACGCGCTGGAAGTCGGGGAACTTGCCCTCGACGAGTTTCGACACGAGCTCGACCTGGCCGAACGTGAACTTGGCCTGGGTTTGCGCGATGTCGATGGTGACGGTGTCGTCGATGTCTTCGAGCAGGCGCTGCAGCTCGAGAATCGTCTTGCGCGGCACGATGACTTCCTGGCGGCCGAACGTGCCGCCTTCGAGCTTCATCGACGAGAACGCGAGGCGGTGGCCGTCGGTGGCCACCGCCATCAGCTGGTCGCCGTCGACGACGAGCAGCATGCCGTTCAGGTAGTAGCGGATGTCCTGCTGCGCCATCGCGAAGTGGACCATGCCGAGCAGCTGGCGGAACGACTTCTGCGGGACGGTCAGGGTCGCGCCGAAATCCTTCGCCTGCGCGACGGTCGGGAACTCGTCGGCCGCCAGCGTCTGCAGTGCGAAACGGCTCTTGCCGGATTGAACGGTGAGGCGCTTGTCGGCGAGCGACAGCGTGACCTGGCCGTCAGGCATCGCGCGCAGGATGTCGAGCAGCTTGCGCGCCGCGACGGTGGTCGCGACCTGGTCGCCGCCGACGCCGAAATCGGCGCGCGTGGTGATCTGCAGCTCCAGGTCGGTCGACAGGAACGAAACGTCCGGGCCGTTCTTGGTGATCAGCAGGTTGGCGAGGATCGGCAACGTATGGCGGCGTTCGACGATGCCGCTGACCGTTTGCAGCGGCCTGAGGAGTGTGTCTCGTTCGGTCTTGACCAGTTGCATAGAGTTCCTTCGTTGAGTAACGGCCTGCAGCGCAGCAGCCTCGCAGCGCCCCGCCGGCCGGGCTCTTGGCCCGCCACCACCGGGGCGGTCAAACCAGTATTGTGCCTCAAAACCGAACCGCCCCCCTTAATTTGGGGCGGATGCCGAATTATCAAGCGCGGTGCGCGCGCTCAGCCCTTCAGCGTCTGTTCCAGCACGTGCAGCTCGTGGTTGAGCTGCGCGTCCTTGCTGCGCTCGTCGGCGATCTTGCGCACCGCGTGCAGCACGGTGGTGTGATCGCGCCCGCCGAACAGCTCGCCGATTTCCGGCAGGCTCTTCTGCGTGAGTTCCTTCGCGAGATACATCGCGATCTGCCGCGGCCGCGCGATGTTCGCGGGGCGCTTCTTCGAATACATGTCGGCGACCTTGATGTTGTAGAAGTCGGCGACGGTCTTCTGGATGTTCTCGACCGAAATCTGCCGGTTCTGCACGGTCAGCAGGTCCTTCAGCGCTTCCTTGGTCAGCTCGATCGAGATCTCGCGGCCGTGGAACTTCGAATACGCGAGGATCTTGCGCAGCGCGCCTTCGAGTTCGCGCACGTTCGAGCGCAGGTGCTTCGCGACGAAGAACGCGACGTCTTCCGAGAGATTCACGCCTTCCGACTGCGCCTTGCGCATCAGGATCGCGACGCGCATTTCCAGCTCGGGCGGCTCGATCGCGACGGTGAGGCCCGAGTCGAAGCGCGAGATCAGGCGATCGTCGATGCCCGAGATTTCCTTCGGATACGTGTCGCTGGTGATGATCACCTGCGCCTTGTTCGCGACCAGCGCCTCGAACGCGTAGAAGAATTCCTCTTGCGTGCGCGACTTGCCGGAGAAGAATTGAATATCGTCGATCAGCAGCAGGTCGAGCGAATGGTAGTAGCGTTTGAAGTCGTCGAACGCCTTGCGCTGGTACGCCTTCACCACGTCGGACACGTACTGTTCCGCATGGATGTAGCGGATCCGCGCGCCGGCCTTGTCGAGCAGCAGCTGGTTGCCGATCGCGTGGATCAGGTGGGTCTTGCCGAGGCCGACGCCGCCGTACAGGAACAGCGGGTTGTACGAGATGCCCGGGTTGTCCGCGACCTGGATCGCGGCGGCGCGTGCGAGCTGGTTGGCCTTACCGGTCACGAAGTTGTCGAACGTGAGCACGGGGTTCAGCTTCGAGCGTTCGTACATCGAATCGGCTTCACCGCCGTTCGCGGGTGCCGCGCCCGGGCCCGGGCGCCACGTGCGGCGGCCGGCGGCCGCTTCGTGCGCGGGCAGGCTCGGCAGGTCGATGTCGGCGTCGTCGGCGTTCAGGTGATGCGCGGCGGCCGCCGACGGCGTCATCGGCACGTCGATCGGCGCGCTGGGCGCAGCGCCGGCATTCGCGGCCAGGTTGGCGGCGATTGCGGCGACCGTCGCGGCCGGGCCGGTTGGGGCCAGCGGCGCGCGCGGGGCTGCCGGCGCGGCGCCCACAGCGGCGCTACGCATGCCTGCCTTCGGATCGAGGACGAACTGGACTTCGATCGGCGCGTTCCAGAAATCTCGGGCCAGATCGGAGATGCGGCCCGAAAACTGGCTCTTGACCCAGTCCAGCTTGAAACGGTTCGGCGCGGCGATGGACAGCGTGTTCGCCGACGCATCGAAGGCCACCGGGGCCAAGGGTTTGATCCACGTCACGTACTGCTGGGGCGTCAACTCGCGCTCCAGCAGTGCGGAACAGTGTTGCCAGAAATCGTTCATCAAGTAACTGTCGTTTTTTGCGTGCACAGCGCGGCTCGCCGGCGCCCTTGTCGCGGTTGCGCAACAAGGCCCGAAGCGGTCGTGCGAGCGTGCCTCGGACGCCTGCATCACAGTGTTGGAGGGGCAGGCGCGGGCCGAGGCGGCGTGCGGGATTCTTGGAGATAAGGCGAGATTCTACCGCCAAACGCGGCCACAGCGCGAGTTATCCACAGGCCGTGGCTGTGGGTCGCGGGGCCGGATCGGGCGGGGCCCGCACAGGCGAGCGACTCCTAAAGTATTGACCGTCAACGGAAAAACGGTTTAAATAGCGGGTTCCGCGAAAACCAATCCTGTATTCCCGGCGATTGCGTTCGCCCGAATGCCTACGGTTAAGGGCACGCGGTCCCCTGAATTTCGACATTCTCGAACAAGTGAGAACATCATGAAACGTACTTACCAACCGTCCGTGACGCGCCGCAAGCGCACCCATGGCTTCCGTGTCCGCATGAAGACGGCAGGTGGCCGCAAGGTCATCAACGCTCGCCGCGCGAAGGGCCGCAAGCGCCTCGCCATCTAAGGCAGGTTGCGCGCTGTGTCCGCCGTCCGCAGTCCTGCGGAAGGTGCCGTCGAGCCGGGTGCGAATCCGTCGCAGACGAAAGCCGCCTTCCCGAAAGCTGCGCGACTTCTGAAAACGGATGAATTTTCATCCGTTTTTCGTTTGCGCCCCTGGCGGCGTTCCGCGCACTTCGTGATCTACGGCAAGCCGACCGGTCAGCCCGCGCGTCTGGGGCTCGTCGTCGGCAAGAAGTATGCGCCGCGTGCAGTAACACGTAACCTCGTGAAGCGGCTGGCGCGCGATGCGTTTCGCCTGCGCCGGGCCGAATTCGCCGGTTACGACCTGCTGCTGCGGCAGCACACGCGCTTCGACAAGAAAGCGCTGCCGAGCGCGGCTTCCGCCCCGCTCGCGGCGATGTGTGCGGCCGAGATCCGCGAACTGCTCGACAGGGCAGTCCGGGAAATCGCCCGCCGGGCGTCGAAGCCCGCGTCCGAGTGACGCATCCGTGTCCGGTGCGGCGTTCGCGCCTGCCCGGCCGGTTTTGACGCGGCGTCGTACGGCGCCGCCCAAGGTATGGAAACGGTATTGATCGCCTTGCTGCGCTTCTACAAGGTTGCCGTGAGCCCGATGCTCGGCAACCGTTGCCGTTTTTATCCTTCCTGTTCTGATTACGCGCGCGAGGCAATCCAGTATCATGGCGCCGCGCGCGGCACGTATCTCGCCGTCAGGCGCGTGTGCCGATGCCATCCGTTTTCCGCGGGCGGCATCGACCTCGTCCCGCCGCCCAACTCCGACACTCGCGCTCGCGGCGAAGCCGACGCGCGGTCCCATCGACTCTGAGACAACGCATGGATATCAAACGCACCGTCCTATGGGTGATCTTCTTCATGTCAGCTGTCATGCTGTACGACAACTGGCAGCGCGACCATGGACGCCCGTCGATGTTCTTCCCGAGCGCCACGCAAACGGCCCCCGCGGCTGCAGGCGGTGCATCGGGCACGGGCGCGACGACGACGACCGCAGGTGACGCACCTGCCGCAGCCGCAGCCGCAGGCACCGCACCGTCGACGACGGCACCGGCCGCGCAGGCGCAGCTCGTGAAGTTCTCGACCGACGTGTATGACGGCGAAATCGACACGCGCGGCGGCACGCTCGCGAAGCTGACGCTGAAGAAGCAGGGCGACGGCAAGCAGCCCGACCTGTACATCACGCTGTTCGACCATACGGCCGGCCACACGTATCTCGCGCGCTCGGGCCTGCTCGGCGGCGACTTCCCGAACCACAACGACGTCTACACGCAGGTCAACGCAGGCCCGACGTCGCTGACGGGCGACCAGAACACGCTGAAGCTGTCGTTCGAATCGCCGGTGAAGGGCGGCGTGAAGGTCGTGAAGACCTACACGTTCACGCGCGGCAGCTACGTGATCGGCGTCGATACGAAGATCGACAACGTCGGCACGGCCCCGGTCACGCCGACGGTCTACATGGAACTGGTGCGCGACAACACGGCCGTCGAAACGCCGATGTTCTCGCATACGTTCCTCGGGCCGGCGGTCTACACGGATGCGAAGCACTTCCAGAAGATCAACTTCAGCGACCTCGACAAGAACAAGGCCGACTTCGTGAACTCCGCCGACAACGGCTGGGTCGCGATGGTGCAGCACTACTTCGCGTCGGCCTGGATTCCGCAGCAGGGCGTGAAGCGCGACATCTACGCCGAGAAGATCGATCCGACGCTGTATCGCGTCGGCGTGAAGCAGCCGGTCGCCGCGATCGCGCCGGGCCAGTCCGCCGACGTGCAGGCGCGCCTGTTCGCCGGTCCGGAAGAGGAGCGCATGCTCGAGGGCGTCGCGCCGGGCCTGGAACTCGTGAAGGACTACGGCTGGGTGACGATCATCGCGAAGCCGCTGTTCTGGCTGCTCGAGAAGATCCACGGCGTCGTCGGCAACTGGGGCTGGGCAATCGTGCTGCTGACGGTCCTGATCAAGGCCGTGTTCTTCCCGCTGTCGGCCGCGAGCTACAAGTCGATGGCGCGGATGAAGGAAATCACGCCGCGCATGCAGGCGCTGCGCGAACGCTTCAAGAGCGATCCGCAGAAGATGAACGCCGCGCTGATGGAGCTGTACAAGACCGAGAAGGTCAATCCGTTCGGCGGCTGCCTGCCGGTCGTGATCCAGATCCCGGTGTTCATCTCGCTGTACTGGGTGCTGCTCGCGTCGGTCGAAATGCGCGGCGCGCCGTGGATTCTGTGGATTCACGACCTGTCGCAGCGCGATCCGTTCTTCATCCTGCCGGTGCTGATGGCCGTGTCGATGTTCGTGCAGACGAGCCTGAACCCGACGCCGCCGGACCCGGTCCAGGCGAAGATGATGAAGTTCATGCCGATCGCGTTCTCGGTGATGTTCTTCTTCTTCCCGGCCGGCCTGGTGCTGTACTACGTCGTGAACAACGTGCTGTCGATCGCGCAGCAGTACTACATCACGCGCAAGCTCGGCGGCGGCAAGAAGGCCTGACGCCCTTGGCACACGCGGGCGGCCAGCCGCCCGCGATGCACGTAAAAAAGCCGCATGGTTTCATCCATGCGGCTTTTTTGTTTCTGGCGGCTGGCGGCGCGGGGGCGTTGACCGCTGCCGTTCAGGCCTTCTTCGCTTCGACTTTCGTGTCGCCGCCGTAGAACTGCTCGATCAGTTCCTGAACGAGGTAACGCTGATGCGGCGGCAGCGCCTCGATCTTCGACGCGAGTTCGATCGTCTCGGGCGTCGGCGGATAACGCTCGTCGCGCGGCAGCGGTTGCGGCGTCGTGTGCTCGGTCACGCTCGGCGACGGGCCGTAATGCAGCCAATGCAGTTCGACGCGCAACCAGTCGGCGAGCGTTTCGAGTTTGTCCGGCGTCGGAATCGTGCGGCCCGTCAGCCATTTGTGCGCGGTTTGCGGCGAAACCGGCTGCGCACCGCGGTGACGCAGATTGAACCGGTTCGCGAGTTCCGTCGCGCCGGTGACCTTGTCCGGGCTGCGCCGCAAGGCGAATTTCAGGCGTTCCGAGAACGCTGCTTTTTCTTCGGGTGTCGGCATGGGGGTGATTGTGCAATTCCGCCGACACGTCTCAGACAACCATATAGGCTAAACATAGCCTGTTCGGACGAATCCCAACCTGCCGTGGACCGTGCGGCGGAATTGGGGGCCGCAGTGTCGGACCGTTCGGAAAGGCATACTCGTCCGAAATGGACAGGACGTGATTGTCCGGCATTGATACTCGACTTATCCCCGTCGGGATAAATTCGGGTAAGTTCGACGCCGATCGGGCGTCCGGTGGCGTGCGGGCCGGCAGGCTACAATGCCGGCGTCCCGATGCCCGAACTGTTGTGCGGGCGCACCATTGACGTTCTGTTCATCCGATTCATCCGATTCCCATGCTCGCTACCGATTCCGATCCGATCGTCGCCATTGCCACTGCTGCCGGCCGGGGGGGCATCGGCGTCGTCCGCGTGTCGTTCGGGCGCGGCGGCGAGGCGGCCGCGCTGCCGCTGATCGACGCGTTGTGCGGGCAGCGGCTCGCGCCGCGCCATGCGAGCTACGTGCCGTTCCTCGACGAGCACGGCGCGCCGCTCGACCGCGGAATCGCGCTGTATTTCCCCGCGCCGCATTCGTACACCGGCGAGCACGTGCTCGAGTTGCAGGGGCACGGCGGGCCGATCGTGATGCAGCTGCTGCTGCAGCGTTGCCTCGATGCGGGGCGCGGCTTCGGGCTGCGGCTCGCGGAACCGGGCGAGTTCACGCGGCGCGCGTTCCTGAACGACAAGCTCGATCTCGCGCAGGCCGAGGCCGTCGCCGACCTGATCGAGGCGAGCACCGAAGCGGCGGCGCGCTCGGCCGGGCGCTCGCTCGACGGCGCGTTCTCGCGGCAGATCCACGCGCTCGTCGAGGATGTGATCACGCTGCGGATGCTGGTCGAGGCGACGCTCGATTTCCCGGAAGAGGAAATCGACTTCCTGGAAGCGGCCGATGCGCGCGGCAAGCTCGCGAGGATCCGCGAGCAACTGGCGCACGTGCTCGGTGACGCGCGGCAGGGCGCGCTGCTGCGCGAAGGGTTGTCGGTCGTGCTCGCGGGGCAGCCGAACGTCGGCAAGTCGTCGCTGCTGAATGCGCTCGCCGGCGCGGAGCTGGCGATCGTTACGCCGATCGCGGGCACGACGCGCGACAAGGTCGCGCAGACGATCCAGGTCGAAGGGATTCCGCTGCACATCATCGATACGGCCGGGCTGCGCGAGACGGAGGACGAAGTCGAGCGGATCGGGATTGCGCGCACGTGGAGCGAGATCGAGCGCGCGGACGTCGTGCTGCATCTGCTCGATTCGCGCACGGGGATGACGGCGGACGACGAGACGATCGCGGCGCGGTTCCCGGATGGCGTGCCGGTGGTGCGGGTGTTGAACAAGACGGACCTCACCGGCGTGCCGGCGTGTGTCGAGCATCCGGCGGCCGAAGGCGACCTGACCGAGGTGCATCTGTCGGCCAAGCGCGGCGACGGGATCGACATGCTGCGCGCGGAGTTGCTGCGGATCGCGGGGTGGCAGGCGGGGGCGGAAGGCGTTTATCTGGCGCGCGAGCGGCACTTGATTGCGCTGCGGGCTGCGCAGGAGCATCTGGCGCAGGCGGCGGATCACGCCGAGCAGCGCGCGCAATCGCTCGATCTGTTTGCGGAGGAACTGCGGCTCGCGCAGGAGCAACTCAATGCGATTACCGGCGAGTTCACTTCGGATGATCTGCTGGGCGTGATTTTCAGCAGGTTTTGTATCGGCAAGTAAGCGGGCATTTCAACGGAATACCGGCGCTTCGAATTCCCGTCCCTAGCGATCCGGATCGACTGATCCGGACGGCGTCGTCGCGACAGCCGGGATGGAAGGCATCAATCCCAATGCCGATGATGATGGTAATACCCGCCATCACCGTAATACCCATACCCGCCGCCATCCGGCACCACGATGCAGCCGCTCAACAGCACGGCGACACCGGCAATCAGCAAAAGGGTTTTCTTCATCACGCTCACCTGCTCGGATTCGACATGAACCCAGCATAGCGAGCGCCTTCAACACCGGCTGTAAGCGATCGTTTCCCGGCGCGGCAATCCGTAACGGCGGATTATTCCGGTCACAATGACCGTAACAAATCCCCAATCCGCAGACGTTTTCACGCCGCCACGACGCGGTTTCGCCCCGCATCCTTCGCACGATACAGCGCGGCATCGGCGGCTTCGATCAACGCATCGGGCGTCGACAGGTCGTCGGCCGACACGGTCGCGCAACCGACGCTGACGCTCACGCGCCCGGCCGGCGACCCGGGCATCGCGAGATCGATCCGCAGCACTGCTTCGCGCGCTTCCTCGGCAACGACCCGTGCACCGCGCGCGCCGGTGTTCGGCAGCACGATGGCAAACTCCTCGCCGCCGTAGCGCGCGACGATATCGGCCGGCCGCCGCACCGCGCCGGCCAGCGCATTCGCGACCGCGATCAGGCACGCGTCGCCCTTCACGTGTCCGAACGCGTCGTTGTACGCCTTGAAGTGATCGACGTCGACCATCAGCAGCGACAACGGCTCGCCTTGCCGCCGCGCCTGCAGGAACAGCGTGTGGAAGTGATCGTTGAAGTGGCTGCGATTGAACGCGCCGGTCAGCCCGTCGCGCGCGGACGAACGAACCAGCGTCGCATGCGCCTCGAACAGCTGCTGATACAGCTTCGTCACTTCCCAGGCGAGCACGCACACCAGCACGCCCGGCGTGAACATGCTGAACACGCGCGCGAGATACCAGCCGACCGTGAAGCGGCTCGTGGTCAGCAGGTTCAGCGTCGTATCGGTGAGGCAGGCGAGCACCGCGATCGCGAGCCACAGGTCGAGCGTCGTGCGCAGTCGGCCGGAAGCCAGCACGGCGACGAGCGCGAGCGCGTTGAGCAGCCACACGACCAGCGCGATCCCGTCGACGGGCAGCGCGGCGGCGTCTCCCGGCGGATGGAACGCGGGCGGCAGGGCGACGTTCAGTGCGAGCACGCACAGCAGCGCGGCCGCGACGGCCGGGCCGCCGACCAGCGCGAAGGTCCATATGCGCGTCTGCGCCTCGCCGACCGGCGCATGCGTGAGGCACGCGCGCGCGAGCAGCGCGGCCATCACGAAGCACGGAAAGCCGGCATGCCAGAAGACCCACATCCACGCGGCGCTTTGCGGACGCGCGCCGAGCAAGCCTTGCGGCGCGAACACGCCGGGGAAGGTGAGCAGCTGCAGCGCGACGGCGAGTGCGGTGAACGCATAGGCGCCGCCGAGCGCACCGAGCACGGGCTGGCGCGTGACGGTGAACTGCGCGCCGAGGAAGAAGGCGGCGATGCTCGCGGTGGTGAACACGGTCAGCGCGCACATCGGCATGAACGGCTCGACGGCCGGCAGCGTGACGTTTGCGTGCGGCACGGCGATCGCCAGCGCGAGCACGATGACGAGTGCCGTGAGCGCGCCGAACCAAAGCTGACGACGCGTCGTATGCTGGATCAGGATGCCTTCCATGGATTCCCCCGGGCACTCGTGCGGTCACGCCCGGTCTTGGCGCCGGGCAGCAAGCATCCGGCCGCAGCGCAACCGGTGCGGCCCGATCCTATCGCGTTATTGGCGTGCGCTCAAATACCGAGGCCGGGGCCGAAGTTGCCGGCGACCCAGCGCGTGACGGCATCGACGTCCGCGTAGTCCTGTTCGGGCAGGCCGTCGAGCATCGACAGCACTTCGTTACTGGCGCCGGCGTCGCGCGCGGCGTCGACGATCGCATCCTTGTTGGCCGGGTAACGGACGGCCGCCAGCACGTCGGCAATCTGCAGGTCGATCGCTTCGCCGGGGATATCGTGCGGAGGGAGAGCGGGTTTGTCGTTCACGGCGGCGGCTCGCTGGTTGGGCGGGATTCGGTTCGAGGCGGTTCGTGGCGGAAAGCGGTTGCACCGTTTGCACCGTGTGCAGCGCCCCGCCCGCGCGGGTGCGCTGCGGGGATGGCGATCGGCTCAGTGTCCGCGCCGCACCCGGCGCCACGGATGTTTCCAGTCGATATGCGGTGCATTTTCGTCGCGCGGATGCTGGCGCCGATGTTCCTGCCACAGTTCGTCGGAGAACAGCGCAGCCACGATCATGAGTGGCAGCACGAGGAAGATGCCGAGTATGACTTGCTCGATCACGATAGCCTCCTTGCGGTGGCAGGAACCCTTGTGTCCATTCTAGGCTCTGACCTTCGCCCGCGGTCAACTTCTTGCAGCGCGGAACGCGCCCCGTTCGCGGCGTCGCCGCACGGGTGTTTCATGCGCGCGCGGGCATCAAAAAGGACACGAACATGCAACTCCAGAACGACAAGCACACGCTTGCACTGCGGCCGCTGGAGCGCCAGGACCTGCGCTTCGTTCACGAGCTGAACAACGACGCGAAGATCATGCGCTACTGGTTCGAGGAGCCGTACGAAACCTTCTCCGAGCTGTCGCAACTGTATGACCGTCACGTGCACGACCAGCGCGAGCGCCGCTTCGTCGCGGTCGATGCGCAGGACGAACTGGTCGGCCTCGTCGAGCTGATCGAGCTCGACTACATTCACCGTCGCGGCGAATTCCAGATCATCATCGCGCCCCAATGCCAGGGGCGCGGCTATGCGGGGCAGGCGACGCGCCTCGCGATCGAATATGCGTTCAAGGTGCTGAACATGCGCAAGCTGTACCTGATCGTCGACACGTCGAATGCGGCGGCCATCCACGTGTACGAGAAATGCGGATTCCAGCACGAGGCGGAATTGAAGGAAGAATTTTTCGGAAACGGCGCATATCACAACGCTTATCGCATGTGCATTTTCCAGCGCGATTATTTCGAGCGTCCGCAAGCGATCTAAATAAGGTGGGGTAAAAACACTGGCGAACGCCCCGCTGCGGATCCGCTGCAGCGGGCGCCAAGCCTGCCGGGGAAAATACGGGTAAATACGAGTGCGCTTATACCTGGCATTTTTCTTGTATCAGGTAAATCCGTTCCCGCACTGCGGTAAATTCAGATCGTTTCGGATGACTTTATGTGCAACGCATCAAAATGGTCCCGCTATTGAAATGAATTATCCAAACCGTTCAGCCGATGGACTGTAGTTTCTCCGAAAGGCTTGCCTGACGAGGCTTTGCTTCCGGCGGCGCGGGCGAATCCGCCGGACGGCAGACGCCGCCGCAAGTGAAAAACCGGGCGCGCGCATGGTGCGACAATTCGCCGCTATTGCGATCGCACAACAAATGTGCTTGATATCGCTTGCCGGTCTTCTAAAGTGAAAAACGCGGGTTCACGATCACCTTTAAACACATAGCTAACCGAGCCTGGTGCCCGCAAGCCTGGAGACAGAACATGATGAAGCGTACCGGTGTCCTTTTTGCCCTCGTCGGCGCATTTTCCGTGGTGTCGATCGCCCAGGCGGGCGGCGATGCGGCTGTCCAGCCGAAGCAGGAAATCCAGCTGACGAAGAATGCGTGGGGCTGTCTGTCGAAAGACAATCTGGACTCCGTACTGAGTCACGAACGTGACGGCAAGTCGCAGGCGAAGCAGCAGTACTTCGACGACTATCGTTGCCTGTCGGTGCCGGAAGGCCAGCGCTTCCGCGTGGTGTCGGTCGATCAGGGCGACGTCCAGTTCGTCAGCGCCGACAACAGCGACCAGCAGGGCCTCTGGACCGATTCGCGCTTCGTCAAGCAGTAACCCGCACGCGCACCTCTCGCCCCCGCGTGCCTGCCGGAACCGCCGGCGGCGCGACCTGAACACGGCCCGGCCGATGCCGGGCCGTCGTGCTGTGGCGCGCCCGTCACGCGCCGGGCGGCGCGCATTCGGTATCATCACGGCCCGACCGAACCGAATGCCCGCCCGGGCCGTATCCGCATGGCGCTGAAATCCACGATCTACAAAGCCGAGCTGCAAATCGCCGACATGGATCGGCACTACTACGCCGATCACGCGTTGACGGTCGCCCGTCACCCGTCCGAAACCGACGACCGGATGATGGTGCGCATCGTCGCGTTCGCGCTGTTCGCGCACGAGCGTCTCGAATTCTGCAAGGGGCTGTCGGACGTCGACGAGCCCGATCTGTGGCAGAAGGACCTGACGGGTGCGATCGACGTATGGATCGAGGCCGGCCAGCCCGACGAACGGCGCATCTCGAAGGCGGCCGGCCGCGCCGGGCGGGTCACGGTGATCGCGTACGGCGGCAAGACCTCGGATATCTGGTGGCAGGGCGTGCGCAGCAAGGTGGAGCGGCTGCGCAACGTGCAGGTGCTGTCGCTGGCCGACGGCGTCGCGGCCGCGCTCGGGCGTCTCGCCGAGCGCACGATGCGCCTGCAGTGCACGGTGCAGGACGGCGCCGCCTGGATCTCGAGCGCCGACCACGATCCGGTCGCGGTCGAGTGGACGGTGCTGAAGCCGTTCGCCGACGCGTGACCGCCGGCGCGCCGCTCAGCCGAACGCGGCGGGCGGCCCCTTGAATTCCAGCATGTTCCCTTCGGGATCGAACAGATAGATCGACGGCCCGTAGCCGCCGGCGCCGTAGCGATCGGCGGGGGCGCCGGGGCGCGCGCCATGCGCGGCGAAATGCTCGATCAGCGCGTCGGGGTCGAACGGCTCGACGCGCAGGCACAGATGGTCGAGGTTGCGGCCGGTGCCGGGCGGTCCGCTGTCGGGACGATCGATCGGGCCGCCGACCGACAGCAGGTCGATCAGCGCGTCGCCGGCGCGCAACTGCACGAGGCCCAGGTCGGGCTGTTCCTTCTCCACGTGGCAGCCGACGGCATCGCAGTAAAAGCGCGTCATCGCAGCCATGTCGGTCACGCGCAGCACGACGTGATCGATCGCGCGGATGGTCGGTTTCATGAGCGGGGCACTCCTTCGGATGGCGTGCACCGAGTGTAGACCGCGCCGGCGACGGATGCCGCAATGCTGCACGATCGACGGACGAAAAAAAGCCCGTTCACGCAGAGCGGAACGGGCTTAATCCATATCAGGAGGAGACATGGAGGAGACAGTTCCAACTATACACACGGCGATGGTGCGTTGCAATATTCCGAGTGTAAAAAATGGTCAGGATGGCGATTGGTCGCGGCCGCACTGCAGCAAAATGGTGACGCGACGATGACGAAAGCGGTGCCGGAGCAGCCCTTTGCGCGGTGTTTCGTCCGATTGATCGATTGCGATGCGCCCCCGGTTTCGCCGGCGCGAATCACAGAGCAAGATTCAGGGCGCGACGGCCCATGCCGATGTCTAGAGTAGGCACCATCTACACTAGAGAGTGCGAGGTTCAGATGAAAACCGCCTATCCGACCGACGATGCCCGCTGGGGCGCCGTGACCGCCCGCGACCCGCATGCGGACGGCGCGTTCTTCTACGCCGTGCGCACGACCGGTGTGTTCTGCCGCCCGAGCTGCGCGTCGCGGCTGCCGCGGCGCGAGCATGTGTCCTTCTTTGCCAGTCCGGCCGACGCGCGCGCGGCCGGTTTTCGTCCGTGCAAGCGCTGCCAGCCGGAAGGGCTGCCGCGCGAGCTCGAGATCGTCAATCGTGCCTGCGCGGTGCTCGACGCGCATGCGGAGCGGCTCACGCTGCAGCAACTGAGCGACGCCGTGCACGTAAGCCCGTTCCACCTGCAGCGGCTGTTCAAGCGCGTGGTCGGCGTGTCGCCGCGGCAGTACCAGGCCGCGCAGCGCGGCGCCGCCTTGCGCGAGGCGCTGCAAAGCGGGCAGCCGGTCACGCAGGCGGCCGTCGACGCGGGTTTCAACTCGCCGTCGCGGCTCTACGCATCGGTGCCGCGCGAACTGGGCATGGCGCCGTCCGCGTTCCGTCGCCAGGGCGCCGGCCTGCGGATCGACTACGCGACCGCGTCGACGCCGCTCGGCACGGTGCTCGTCGCCGCGACCGAACAGGGCATCTGCCGGATCGCGTTCGGTGACGAACCGGCGTCGCTCGTCGGCGAACTGACGGATGCGTTCGCGCGTGCGGAGCTGGTCGAATCGCCGTCGCGGCTCGCGCCGTTCGTCGCGCAGATCCGCGCCTACCTCGACGGCACGCGGCACGCGTTCGACCTGCCGCTCGACATCGCGCCGACCGCGTTCCAGCAGCGCGTCTGGGAAGCGCTGACGCACATCCCGTACGGCGAAACGCGCAGCTACTCGGAGATCGCCGAGGCACTGGGCGCGCCGCGTGCGGTGCGGGCCGTCGCATCGGCCTGCGCGTCGAACCCGGTCGCGCTCGCGATCCCGTGCCACCGTGTCGTGCAGAAGGGCGGCGCGCTCGCCGGATATCGCTGGGGCGTGCGCCGCAAGGCGACGCTGCTCGCGTCCGAGGCGCGCCATGCGCACGACGATGAAACCGAAGCCGTTGCGGAGGGCAACGCAGTTTGAGCATCGAAAAAACCACGATTACGTCGAGCGCGGATGGCGGCCAGGTGCCGCCGTCCGCGCAGATGGAACTGCGCTTCAAGGCGCCGTACGACTGGGCGCGCGTGCTGCGCTTCTTCAGTGGACGGGCGATTCCGGGCGTCGAACAGGTCGTCGACGGCGTGTATCGCCGCATCGTCGACCTGCACGGCGACGCGGGCCGGCTGACCGTCACGAAGCATCCGCGCCGGCATTGCCTGATCGCGACGGTCGACGGGGCGGCCGCGCGGCATGTCGACGATGCATTCGCGCGCCGCGTCGCGTCGATGTTCGACCTCGGCGCCGATCCGGCCGCGATCGGGAGCGGGCTTGCGCGCGACCCGTGGTTCGCGCCGCTCGTCGATGCAGCCCCGGGGCTGCGCGTGCCGGGCGCCTGGTCGGGATTCGAGCTCGCGGTGCGCGCGATCGTCGGTCAGCAGGTGAGCGTGAAGGCGGCGACGACGATCGTCGGCCGGCTCGTCCAGCGGGCCGGCGAGCGCGTCGCGCACGACGACGGCATGGCGGCGCCGGACGGCGTGCCCGCCTGGCGTTTCCCGACGCCGGACGCGCTCGCCGCCTGCGATCTGGAGAAGATCGGAATGCCCGGCAAGCGGGCCGCGGCGCTGACGGGCGTGGCGCGCGCGGTGGCGGCCGGCCACGTGCCGCTCGATCCCGCCCAGGCCGATCTCGCGACGCTGCGGAGCGCCTGGCTCGACCTGCCCGGCATCGGCCCGTGGACCGTCGAATACATCGCGATGCGTGCGTGGCGCGACCCGGACGCATGGCCGGCGTCCGATCTCGTGCTGATGCAGTCGATCACCGCGCGCGATCCGTCGCTCGACCGGCTCGCGAGCCAGAAGCGCCGCACCGAAGGCTGGCGGCCGTGGCGCGCGTATGCGGCGCTGCATCTGTGGAACGACGTGGCCGACCGGGCCCGCGGCGCGCGCGGCGGATGACGGTCGCCGCGGCCGGCCGGCGGGTGCGCGGGGCATGGCCGCGCTGCGACCCGCAAACGGCGCCGGGCCGGCAGCGATCGGTCGGCGGTGCTCACGGTTGCGACGCTTGACGGCGATCACCCCGTTCCGGCGGCCGTCATCCCCCGGCGTGCGGGCGGCTCGAGCGTGACGGCGACGCATCGCGGGTTCGGCTGCGCGGGTTGCACCTGGCGGCGCCGTGGCGTGCACGGCTCATGTTACTTCCGACGAATTTCGCGTGATCGTCGCGTCCGGCGGTGCCGACGGACGGTCCGCCGCGCGCGCGGCGATCGTCTCCATCGGCCCGCCCGGCGGCCCGCCGGGGCGGGCGCGCACCACCCGGAGTCACCTCAAGCGCGCGCGACGGCGAGATGTTAAAGTGCCCGCTACCAACGAAGCGACCAATAATCCAGCCGGCCGCGCGGCATCCTGCGCGCGGCCGTCACGCACTTGCGTCTCCATGTCGAACACCATGACTCACCGCCAGTCCGAACTGCTGCTGAATCGTCTCGAAGCGCTGAGCTCGGGCCCGACGCGGCAGCATCTGCCCGACGGCCTGCGCGGCATCGAAAAGGAAAGCCTGCGCGTGACGCGCGACGGGATGATCGCGTTCACGCCGCATCCGCGCGCGCTCGGTTCGGCACTCACGCACCCGTCATTGACGACCGACTATTCCGAAGCGCTGATCGAACTGATCACGCCGGCGGAAGCCGACGCGTCGATCACGCTCGAACGCCTCGACGATCTGCATCGCTACGTGTATGCGTCGCTCGGCGACGAGATGCTGTGGAATAACTCGATGCCGGGCCAACTGCCGGCCGACGACGAAATCCCGATCGCCGACTACGGCACGTCGAACATCGGCCGCCTGAAGACGGTGTACCGGCGCGGCCTCGCGTATCGCTACGGCCGCACGATGCAGTGCATCGCCGGCATCCACTACAACTACTCGCTGCACGAGGAAGTGTGGCGGCGCCTGCATGCGGAAGAGGGCTCGACCGCCACGCTGGTCGACTACCAGTCGGAGCGCTATCTCGCGCAGATCCGCAACTTCCGCCGCCGCAGCTGGCTGTTGATGTACCTGTTCGGCGCGTCGCCCGCGCTCGACACGAAGTTCCTGCGCGGCAAGCCGCACAAGCTCGACACGTTCGACGCCGATACGCTGTACCGGCCATATGCGACGAGCCTGCGGATGAGCGACCTCGGTTACTCGAACACGACCGCGCAGGCCGCGCTGCAAGTCGATTACAACACGCTGCCCGCCTATCTCGACGCGCTGTCGAAGGCCGTGAGCGAGCCGTATCCGCCGTACGAGGCGATCGGCACGCATCGCGACGGCGAGTGGATCCAGATCAACACGAACGTGCTGCAGATCGAGAACGAGTTCTACTCGACGATCCGGCCGAAGCGCGTCACGTATTCGGGCGAGCGGCCGCTGCATGCGCTCGCGTCGCGCGGCGTGCAGTACATCGAAGTGCGCTGCCTCGACATCGATCCGTTCGAGCCGACCGGCATCGCGCTGGAGACCGCGCGCTTCATCGACGCATTCCTGCTCGCGTGCGCGCTCGATGAGAGCCCCGCGCTCGACTGCGACGCTTACAAGGAAGCGAACGCGAACTTCGGCAGCGTGACGATGGACGGGCGGAAGCCCGGGCTGACGCTGACGCGCGACGGCCAGCCGGTCACGCTGCAGGCCTGGGCGGACGACCTGATGACCGATATCGAAACCATCGGGCGCCGTCTCGACGAGATCCGCGGTGGCGACGAGCATGTGCGAGCGATTGCCGCGCAGCGCGAGAAGCTAGCCGATCCGGAGCGCACGCCGTCGGCGCGCGTGCTGCGCACGATGCGCGAGAACGGGCAGTCGTTCCTCGCGTTTGCGTGCGCGCACAGCGAGGCGCATGCCGCGCATTTCCGCGCGAACCCGCCGTCGGCGGAGACGATGCGCGCCGAGCAGGCGCTCGCCGCGAAGTCGCTGGCCGAGCAGGCCGAGCTCGAAGCGAAGGAGGCCGGATCGTTCGACGCGTTCGTCGCGGCCTATCGTGCGTATACGCTGAACCGCTTCAGCGTTTGACGGCCGCGGCCCGCTGCGCGTCGCGCGACGGGCGGGCCGGTTGCGCAGTCACGCGCCCGGCCCGGTTTCGTCCGCTTCAGTGATGCGCGTACGTGTCGCGATCGACCACGTGCGGCAGTGCCGGTTTTCCTGATTCCACATTCGCATGGCCGTTGCTGCCGTAGCCGGCCGCGTCGCCGCGCGCCTGCGCGGCGCGCTGCATGACCGCCTGCATGTTTTGCGGAAAGTCCGGGCTGCTGGCGAGACTCGGCCGGTAGCCGGCGGCCTGCAGTTCCGCGAGTTCCTGGCGAACTTGCGCGCGCGTCAGCGTCGACGCGGCCTGGGCCTGGGCGGCGACAGTCGAGCCGATCAGCAGGAATGCGCACGCCGCAAGTTTCATGGTCTTCATCGTGTTTGCTCCGTGAGGTGTCCGGCACCGTGCCTGCGTCGGCGCGGGCGGAATCGATGCAGCCAGTCTAGGCTTCGGACGCCAAACGAAACACCCCGCGTGCCGTCAGTCACCTTTGTCGCCTGAGCAACATTGCGCCGGCGGCTTGCTGGCGTGCGTGTCAGTGCGGCGCCAGCCGCCGTTCAGCGTGCGGCGGATTCCGTGTGTCGACGCCGCGCGCATCGGGCTTGCCCTCCTTGTGCAAGCGCGATGCGCCTCCTAACCTTTTTTAAGCGACCGATCGGTCGGCGCTGCGGCATGGTTGCATGCGCAAGCGTCGGGTGATCTTCGCCGTCGTGGAACGCACGTTTGATACGGGGCCGGGGCAAGCGCTAAAGCGCTAACGCTTGTCGACCGCGAAGCATGGGACAGGAGCAAGCGCTAAAGCGCTAACGTCTGTCGACCGCGAAGCATGGGACAGGAGCAAGCGCTAAAGCGCTAACGCCTGTCGACCGCGAAGCATGGGACAGGAGTAAGCGCTAAAGCGCTAACGCCTGTCGACCGCGAAGCATGGGACAGGAGTAAGCGCTAAAGCGCTAACTCCTGTCGACACGGAGACACGAGACACGATGAATCCCACCGCAACCCTGCCGCCCGGCATCCTGTTTGCGCAGCCGTTGACGCCCGTCGCCAACTCGCTGTTCCTGTCGTTCCTCGTCGCGGTGATCCCGATCGCAGTCGCGCTGATCGCGCTCGGCGTGCTGCGCCGGCCGGCATGGCAGGCGTCGCTCGCCGGCCTCGTCACCGGCCTCGCGGTCGCGATCGGCGCGTGGGGCATGCCGGCCGGCCTCGCGTTCAACGCGGTCGGCGCCGGCATGGCGCTCGCGGTCGTGCCGGTGATGTGGATCGTGTTCAACGCCTTGCTGCTGTACAACATCGCGGTGAAGTCGGGCCGCTTCGACCAGTTCCGGCAGTGGATGCTCGACCACCTGCCCGACGACCGCCGCCTCGTGCTGCTCGTCGTCGCGTTCTCTTTCGGCTGCCTGCTCGAAGGGATCTCCGGGTTCGGCACGCCGGTCGCGATCACCAGCGCACTCCTGATCGCGCTCGGCTTCCCCGCGCTCGAAGCGCTCACCTACACGCTGCTGTTCAACACGGCGCCAGTCGCGTTCGGCGCGCTCGGCGTGCCGATCACCGTGCTCGGCGCGGTCACGTCGCTGCCGCCCGCGACGCTCGGCGCGATGGTCGGCCGGCAACTGCCGTTCTTCGCGCTGCTGCTGCCGTTCTACGTGGTCGGCGCGTACGGCGGCCTGCGCTCGATCTCGAAACTGTGGCCCGCGCTGCTCGTGTCGGGGGCGAGCTTCGCGATCGCGCAGTTCGTCACGTCGAACTTCCTCGGCTACCAGCTCACCGACGTGCTGTCGTCGCTCACGTCGCTGATCGTCACGATCGGCTTCCTGCAGGTGTGGAAGCCGCAGCCCGACCCGCAATACGCGCTCGCGCGCAGCGTGCCCGCGACGGCCGGCGCCGCGCGCGCGGGCTTCGGCGGCTGGCTGCCGTGGATCGTCGTGTCGGTGGTCGTGATCGTCTGGGTGCACGCGAACATCGCGGCGATCGGCGACGTGAAGATCAAGTGGCCGGGCCTGCACAACGCGGTCTTCGTGTCGCTGTACCACAAGCCGTATGCGGCGATCTGGGACTTCCAGCCGCTCGGCACCGGCACCGCGATCCTCCTGTCGGCGATCATCACGGCCGTGCTGACGCGCACCGGCGCCGGCGCGTTCCTCGAATGCGTGGTCAAGACGTGGCGGCAGACGTGGATCGCGATCATCACGGTGATGATGATCGTCGGGCTCGCGTACCTGCTGAACTACTCGGGAATCAGCTACACGCTCGGCACCGGTGTCGCGTCGACCGGTGCGCTGTTCCCGCTCGTGTCGGCGTCGCTCGGCTGGATCGCGGTGTTCCTGTCCGGCAGCGACACGTCCGGCAATGCGCTGTTCGGCAACCTGCAGGTGGTCGCCGCGCGGCAGCTCGGCCTCGATCCGGTACTGATGGCCGCGACCAACTCGTCGGGTGGCGTGATGGGCAAGATGATCTCGCCGCAGAACATCGCGACGGGCGTCTCGACGACCGACCTGAAGGGGCAGGAAGGCATCGTGTTCGCGCGCACCTTCTGGCACAGCGTGATCCTCACGCTGCTGCTCGGCGTGCTCGTGTTCCTGCAGCAGCACGTGCTGACGTGGATGATCCCCGCGCTGCCGAAGTGACGCGCGGCGGGAAGCGGCAAGGAAGGCACGAGGAACGCAACGACGGAAGGCGCGGGAACAACGCAGGAACAACGCAGGAACAACGCGGGAACAACGCGGGAACAACGCGGGAAACGCGCCCGGAAAATCGCCGGGAAGCGCGAAGGGAAAGACGCGAAGCCGACGAACGCGCGGCGGCTCAGCGCGCGTTCACCGGCCGCGTCGCGTGCGTTGCGTCGCGGGTCGCGGACTGCGCCGGTACGATGCACGCGAGGAACGCATCGATCGCCGGGCTTTGGCGGCGCGCCTTCAGGTAGTACACGTATTCGTCGATCGTCGTGTCGACGCCGCGCAGCGCGACGACGCGCAGGTCCGGGTGACGCTCGGCCTCGCCGCGCGGAAACAGGCTTCCGCCCACGCCATGCAGGATCGCCTCGCGGATCGCTTCGCGGCTGCCGATCTCGGCGACCGACGTGGCCGCGACCCCGGCCGCCGCGAGGATCGTCTCCGTGCAGCGACGCGTGACCGACCCTTCCTCGCGAATCAGGAGCCGCACGTCGGCGAGCTGCGCGGCGTCGATCGCGTCGAAGCGTGCGAGCGGATGGTCGCGATGCACGACGAGCACGAGCGGATCGGTCGAGATCACCTTGCGTTCGAGGCCGTCCGCGTCATTGCGCTGCGACGACACCGCGAGGTCGATGCGGAACTCGTGCAGCGCCTGCAGGATTTCCTCGGAATTGCCGATCCGGCACGTGAGCGCGATCGACGGATGCGCGTGCGAGAAGCGGCCGACCGCGTCCATGATGTAGTACGGCCCGGTCGCGCCGATCCGCAGGTGGCCTTCGAACAGGCCGCCGACGTTGCGCAGCATGATGTCGGCCTGCGCCTCGAGCGCGATCATCTTCTCGACGAGCGGCAGCAGCTCGATGCCGGTCTCGGTGACCTCGAGCTTGCGGCCGCTGCGATAGAACAGCTCGACGCCGTACAGCTGCTCGACCTGCCGGATCTGCGCGGCGATCGTCGGCTGGCTGACGCCCAGGTGGCGCGCGGCGCGCGTGATGCTGCCCTGCCGGACGGTCGCGTGGAACGCCTTCAGCTGATCGAACACGACTCGGCTTCTCCCCCCTCTTCATCGCGCGTCAGCGTAGCGCATGCGTGTGTCTGCCACGTGAAAGGTGCGTCGTGCGCCGCTTCGAAAAAAAGCTGGGGGTGACCGCAAGAAACCTGCTGGAACCGGTCACGGCCGGGACATGCCGGTGCGGAGTAATAGCGGCAACGCACCGACCGCCGGCCCCGCTCGACCGGCGCCACCCTTACCGACCCACAGGATCCTCTTCATGTCCGCCACCAATCGACGCGATTTCCTGCGCCTCGCCGCCCAGTCGGCCGGCGCGATGGCCGCCTACGCCGGCTTCCCGCCGGCGATCCGCAAGGCGCTCGCGATGCCGGCCGCCTATCGCACCGGCACGATCCGCGACGTCGAACACGTCGTGATCTTCATGCAGGAAAACCGCTCGTTCGACCATTACTTCGGCGGGCTGCGCGGCGTGCGCGGCTTCAACGACCCGCGCCCGCACCTGCTGCCGAACGGCGCGCCGGTGTGGCAGCAGCCGCCGGCGTCGGTGTTCACGAAGAACTACCACTCGCGCGGGCTCGACCCGTCCGCGCCGTACGTGCTGCCGTTCTATCTCGACCCGAAGCAGACGACCGAATTCCAGCCGGGCACCAACCACGGCTGGAGCAGCGGCCACCTGTCCTGGAACAACGGCCAGTGGGACCAGTGGGTGAACCAGAAGCAGGACGTGCTGACGATGGGCTACCTGAAGCGCCAGGACCTCACGTACCACTACGCGCTCGCCGACGCGTTCACGATCTGCGATTCGTACTTCTGCTCCGCGCACGCCGACACGGCGCCGAACCGCATCTACCTGTGGACCGGCACGATCGATTCGCGCAACGTGTACGGCACGCAGCCGAACGGCCCCGGCATCGGCGAGCGCAACAACACGAACGGCTACACGTGGACGACCTACGCGGAACGCCTCGAGAACGCGAAGATCAGCTGGAAGCTGTACCAGGGCGGCACGGGCATCCCGGGCGACCCAACCGACAACTACACCGACAACTCGCTGATGTTCTTCAAGCGCTTCCAGGTGAAGGAAGGCGCGAGCGGCCCGCTGGTCGACAAGGGCGCGTCGGACCACACGCTCGCCGAGCTGAAGGCCGACGTGCAGGCGAACCGGCTGCCGCAGGTGTCGTGGATCGTGTCGCCGTACAAGTACAGCGAACACCCGCAGGCGTCGCCGACCGACGGCGCGTTCTACATCAACATGGTGCTCGAGGCGCTGACGTCGAACCCGGAGGTGTGGGCGAAGACGGTGTTCATCCTCAATTACGACGAAAACGACGGGCTGTTCGACCACGTCGTGCCGCCGGTGCCGCCGGTCACGAGCGGCGTGGGCGGCCAGGGCATCGTGTCGTCGAATCTGCTGTCGAACCTCGGCGACGAACTGCTCGACCTGAACAAGTACCCGGGCGAGATGAGCCCTCTCGTGCCGGGTGCGGACCCGGGCGGCATCCAGCCGATCGGCCTCGGGCCGCGCGTGCCGCTGATCATCATCTCGCCGTGGACGAAGGGCGGCTGGGTCTGCTCGGAGACGTTCGACCACACGTCGGTGCTGCGTTTCCTCGAAGCGCGCTTCGGCGTGCAGGAGCCGAACATCAGCGCGTGGCGCCGCTCGGTCTGCGGCGACCTCACGTCGGCATTCGATTTCTCCGCGCGACCCGATACGCGCACGGTGAGCTTCACGGTGCCGCAGCACATCCAGACGGCCGGCCACGCGTACCAGGTGCCCGCGCAGCAGTCGATGCCGGCGCAGGAGCCCGGCACGCGTCCGGCGCGGGCGCTGCCGTACGAGCTGTTCGTGCATGCCCGCGTGAACGGCCGCGACGACAGCGTGTCGCTCGATTTCGCGAACTCGGGTGACGCGGGCGCCGCATTCTACGTGTACGACCGCCGCAATCCGGCGACGCCGCCGCGCCGTTACGCGGTGTCCTCGCACGACCGCTTCGCCGATACCTGGAGCACGTCGGCCGCGCGCGGCGACTACCATCTCGCCGCGTATGGCCCGAACGGCTATCTGTGCGAATTCCAGGGCAACACGCGGCTGGCCGCGGACGGCCGCCACGCGAACCCGGAAGCGAAGGTCGGCTACGACGTGCGCAACCGCCACGTGTACCTGCAGCTGCGCAACAGCGGCGGCGCGGCGTGCCGCGTGGTCGTCGACAACGCGTACAGCCATGCGCATGCACGCAGCTACACGCTGGAGCCGGGCGAGCGCATCGAGGATCACTTCGAGCTGTCGTCGAGCCACGGCTGGTACGATCTGACGATCACCGCGACCACGTTGCGCGGTGGCGACGACAAGGTCGTGCGCCGCTTCGCGGGCCACGTCGAGACGGGGCGGCCGAGCCAGAGCGACCCGGGGCCGGTGAAGCAGCCGGCCTGACGGCACGCCCGCATCGTGCGGTCCGGCGTGCTCATGCCGGCCGCACGCTGCCGCGTGCCGGTCGCATTCCGGCACGCGGAACCGGTTTTTGGAAACTGAAAACTGTTGACAATATATCAGGCTGAGGGTATATAACGATCATTCGCCGACATGGCGCCCTCGTTTTTCTTCCGCAGCGTCGCTGCCTGCCCGACCATGACTGCCCCGAACGCGCTCAACGCCATCGAACTCCTGCAAAGCCAGTCGCTCGCGATGATTGTCCAGGACATGCTCGAGCGCGCGATCGTGTCCGGCGAATATGCACCGGGCGAGAAGCTCAACGAAGTCGATATCGCGACCAAGCTGAACGTGTCGCGCGGCCCCGTGCGCGAAGCATTCCGCGCGCTCGAGCAGGCCGGGCTGCTGCGCAACGAGAAGAATCGCGGCGTGACGGTGCGCGTCGTGCCGCTGCGCGAGGCCGAAGAGATCTACGAAGTGCGCGCGATGCTCGACGAGTCGGTCGCGCGCGCGCTCGCGAAACGCATTTCGCCCGACACGCTGAAGGTGCTGAAGGGCATCATCCAGTCGATGAAGGATGCCGCGAAGACGCATGACGTCACGCGCTATACCGAGCTGAACGTGCAGTTCCACGACGCGATGGTGGTCGGCGTCGGCAATACGCATCTCACCGACACCTATCGCCGGCTCGTGCGCCAGCTCGGGCTGCTGCGCCAGGCCGCAATCGAGGCCGAGGAGGATGCGATCGCGGTGTCGGCGGCCGAGCACGACAAGATCGTGCAGGCGCTCGCGAGCGGCGACGAGGAGAAGGCGGTCGCACTGGTGCGCGAGCATGTCGCGCACGGCCTCGCGCGGATGCGCCGCACGCACGAGCAGGGGTTGCCCGCGGCGGGGAAGGCGGCGCGGGAGAAAGCCGGCGCGTGAGCGGGTGCGGCGCGGGTTTCACCCCGCGCGTCGATGGCGACAGGGCGCTGAACCGATCGGTCAGCGCCTTTTGTTTTTTGCATCGCTGGCGCGGCTACTTGTGGTGCGTGATGTTCCGCGGGCCTGACCGGTTCAGTGTCCGCCGAAGGTGACGAGATCCGGGCCGATGGTGGTGATCGTCGGCGCGTTGATCATTTGCCGCTCCGTTTATCGAAGAGATCGTCCAGGACCCAGCCGGTGCCAGTCTCGCAGCTCACCTGTGTGTAGGCGTAAATTTTTGCGGCGCGATCCGTCAATGGCACGCAGGATTCGCCTTTCCTGATCGTAAAGACGGGCTGGGTTCGATCGTCATTCGGCTCGGCGAAGGCAGGCATGTCTTGAAGCGCCATCCATTTTTCATCTATGTGTTTGGAGCATGCGCTGATCATCACGATGAGTGCGGGCAATAGAAGAAACCGTGTCATTTCTTCGGATGTCGTCGGGCGAGTTGATGAGGGAGTCGATGGTATCGCGTTGCATCCCGATTTGTTGGCAATGCAGATAATTCAAGACGCTATCGATGCTACGTCCCGCTTCGAACGTTTTCTGCTCGTACGACTCCATCGAACCCGATAGCGGCATGTTTGAATCGTGGACCCGAAGAGATGGAGCAGTTGTGCGGCAGGACGCGTCCTATCGTCATGCAGTTACTTGCATGCAGCGCTGCCTGTTCCAGAGAAGACACCACGCTGGTGATTTGACTTGTTCTATCGAAGGACTTCGCGTGTTCGCGATCTGGTGAGGCGATACACGCGTTTCGATAAAATCGGCGATGCCGCAACGCTCACGAGCGCCGTGCGTTACTTGCCCCTTTATTGCATGGCGCCCGCCATCACGCCTTGTCCGCCTTCCCCGCCGCGCTCGCGAACTTCGCGAGCCACGTGTCGACCATCGCCGGCCGCCGGCTCTCATCCTCCGCACGCTCCTTGCGACGAATCGCATTGCGCACCACGTGCGCGCCCACATAGCGGATCGGCTCCGGCGGGAAATGGCCGAGCGGGCCGCGCACGATCGGGCTGCGCGTCCACGCGTTATCGAGCCCGAGCACCAGCGACGACAGGATCTGTCCGCCCATGTAGGTCGGCCCGACGCCGTTGCCTGAATAGCCGAAGCCGTAGAACACGTTCGGCGCGCCATCGAGGCGGCCGAAGAACGGGAAGCCCGTCACCGAACGGTCCGACGGGCCGTTCCAGCTCGCGGTCACCGGCACGCCCGCGAGCGAAGGAAAGAATTCGCGCAGGCTCTGCATGAGCTGCGCCTCGTACGGCGAGCGCCGGTCGAACACCGGCGCGATGCGGCTGCGCCACGAGAACGTGTTGCCGCCCTTGCCGAGCATCAGCCGGCCGTCGGCGGTCGTGCGGTAGTAGTACACGAAGATCCGCGAATCGAGCACCGACACGCCGTCGACGAGCCCGGTCCGTTCCAGCAGTTCCGGGCATTTCTCGGTGATGACCATGTCGCTCGACACGACCGCGATCGTGCGCTCGAACTGCGGGAAGCGGCTCGCCATCCACGCGTTGATCGCGAACACCAGCTTGCCGGCGCGCACGCTGCCGGACGGCGTCCGTACGACGGCCGGCTGCCCCGGCGTGAAGTCGACGAGCGGCGTGCGCTCGTAGATCCGGATCCCCATCTCGAGCGCGACGCGGCGCAGCCCGCGCACGAGCTTGCCCGGATGCACGGTCGCGGCGATCGGCGAATACACGCCGTCGAGATTGCGGGCGGAGCCCGAGCGGCGCGCGACTTCAGCGGCCGGCAGCGGCTCGTAGCTGTGGATGCCGCACGCGGCGAGCGCGTCGAGCACCGGCGCGAGCGTGCCGACCTGCGCGCGCGACGTCGCGGTGTACAGCGTGCCGTCGAGCCGCAGTTCGGCATCGATGCGATGCGTGCGACAGAAGTCGGCGATGTGCTGGACGGCCGCCTCCGACGCCTTCACGAGCCGGATCGCCTCCGCTTCGCCGAACAGGCGCCGCAGCGTCAGGAATTTGGCCGACCACGTGAGCAGGCACCCGCCGTTGCGCCCGCTCGCGCCGGCGCCGCACAGGTCGGCCTCGAGTATCGCGATGTCGAGCGCCGGGTTCTGCTGCTTCGCCTGGATCGCGGTCCAGAGCCCCGTGAAGCCGCCGCCGACGATGCAGACGTCGGCCTTTATCGCGCCCTGCAGCGCGGGGGCGAGATCGCCGTCGTTGAACAGTGCTTGTTCGATCCAGAAGGGTCGCATCGAATGTCGTGCCGGTTAGGGTCGAGAGAATTGCCGTGCCGCACACGGCGGTAAAACGCGAAACGAAAACGAACCAGCGGCACCGCACCGCACGGCGACCGGCCGCGCGCCGCGGTGCGGCCGGATGCATCGCGTCAGGCCGCCGCTTCGGCCGACACGCGCCGCACGCCCATCGCCTTCAGCGTGTCGGCGATCGCGGCGACCGCGCCCGGAATGCCGGCCTCGCCGAAGTGGCCGATGCAGCCGACGCGGAACGTATCGACTTCGGTCAGCTTGCCCGGATACAGAATGTAGCCGCGCTTTTTGACCTCCTGATAAAACCGCTTGAAGTCATAGTTCGGATCGTCCGGCGCATGGAACGTGACGATGATCGGCGCCTGGATCGCCGGATCGAGGAACGGCCGGAAGCCGAGCGCGCGCATCCCGTCGATCAGCGCGCGCGTGTTGCGCTGGTAGCGGCCGCCGCGCGCGGCGAGCCCGCCTTCGTCGACGTATTGCGCGACGGCCGCATCGAGCGCCGCGACCACGTGCGTCGGCGGCGTGAAGCGCCATTGCGTCGTGCGCTGCATGTAGACCCACTGGTCGTACAGGTCCATCGCGAGCGAATGGCTGTTGCCTTCGCAGCGTTCGAGCGCGGTGCGCTTCGCGATCACGAAGCCGAGCCCAGGCACGCCTTCGAGACACTTGCCGGACGCGGCGATCACCGCGTCGAACGGCGTCGTGCGCGCATCGATGTCGATCGCGCCGAACGAGCTCATCGCGTCGACGATCAGCCCGCGGCCGTGTTTCGCGACGACCTGCGCGACTTCGTGCAGCGGGTTCAGCACGCCGGCGCCGGTTTCGCAGTGCACGAGCGCGACGTGCGTGATGGTCGGATCGCCGGCGAGCGCGCGCTCGACGTCGGCCGGATCGACGCGGCGGTCCTCGCTGTAGTCGATCGTCGTGAGCTTGCGGCCGAGCACGCGGCAGATCTTCGCGAGGCGCTGGCAGTACGCGCCGTTGTTCGGCACCAGCACGTGGCCATCACGCGGCACGAGCGTGCCGATCGCCGCCTCGACCGAGAACGTGCCGCTACCCTGCAGCGGCACGCATTCGTGCGTGCCTTCGCCGTGCACGATCTGCAGCAGCCGTTCGCGCAGCCGCGCGGTGATCGCGTTGAAGTCGCTGTCCCACGAACCCCAGTCGCGCAGCATCGCGTCGCGCGTGCGCTCCGAGGTCGTCAGCGGGCCGGGGGTGAGCAGGATGGGCTGGGTGGCGAGCGTCATGGTGTCTCCTTGGTGAAGTCGGGACGTCACGTGAATGCGGCGAACGGATCAGCGGCGGTGCGGGGTGCGCCAGGCCTGCGTGCGGCGCAACAGGCGGTGCGAGATGCAGGCGAACAGCACGCACGCGAACGACGAGGTCGCGAGCACGAGCGTCGCCATCGCGGCGGCCGGGCCCATCTGGCCCGCGTCGTCGAGGTTCAGGATCGCGACGGAGGCGGGCTGCGTGTCCGGCGAGTACAGGAACGCGACGGCGGAGACCGTCGTCATCCCGTTGACGAACAGGTAGCGCGCGATCAGCAGGATCGCCGGCAGGCACACGGGCACGGTCACGCGCAGGAAGGTCTTGTAGAACGGCACCTTCAGCGACGCGGACACGGCCTCGAACTCGCTGTCGATCTGCCGCAGCGCGGTGACGGCGGTCAGGTGGCTCGACGCGTAGTAGTGGACGACCGTGACGATCGCGAGCAGCCACAGCGACCCGTACAGCCCGTTCAGCGGATTGCCGGGCGCGTTGAACAGGAAGATGTAGCTGATGCCGAGCACGAGGCCCGGCACGCCCATCGGCAGGATCGCGCACAGGCTGATGAAGCCGCGCAGCCAGCGCGCGCCGCGGGTTTTCTCGATCAGGTAGGCGCCGCCGAACACGACGATCGTGCCGCCGAGCGCGACGGTCGCGGCCATCCGCAGGCTGTTCTTGTACGCATCGAAGATGCCGGCCCCGATCAGCCCCATCTCGTAGTGCTGCAGCCCGACGCTCATCTGGTACGGCCAGAACTTCACGAACGACGCGAACACCGAGATGCCGACCACCGCGATGAAGAACGCGCACACCAGCGCGCAGTATGCGAGCATCGCGGCGTCGAAGCCGCGCGACGGCTTCGGCTGGTACGGCGTCGAGCGCGCGCCGAGCTGCGACTGCTGGCGGCGGCGAATGAAGAAGTCGACACCGAACGCGACGAGCGCCGGGCACAGCAGCATCAGGCTCACGACCGCGCTGCGGTTGAAGTCCTGCAGCCCGATGATCAGCTTGTAGATGTCGGTCGACAGCACGTTGTACGAGCCGCCGATCACGACCGGCACGCCGAAGTCGTTGATGCACATCGTGAAGGCCACCATCGTCGCGCTGATCAGCCCGTACTTCGCGCCCGGCAGCGTGATCGTGAAGAACTTTCGCACGCGGCTCGTGCCCATCGCGTCGGCGGCTTCGTAGAGCCGGCCGTCCGCGAGCGACAGCGCGGTGACGAGGATCATCAGCACGTGCGGGAACGATGCGTACACCATGCTCAGCACGATGCCCGGCAGTCCGTAGATCGAGTGACCGTGCAGCAGCGGCTTGAGCAGCCCCGCGTTGCCGAACCAGTAGATGAACGACACGGCGGACAGCAGCGTCGGCGCGAGCAGCGGCAAGAGCGCGATCGTGCGTGCGGCGTTCTTCAGCGGCATGCACGAGCGCGTCAGCGCATACGCGAACGTGAACGCCATCGGCACGACGATCGACGTGACGAGCGCGCCAACGGTCAGCGAATGGAGCATCGAGCGCAGCATGCCGCTGTCCTCGAGATACTCGACGAAGTTGTGTGTGCCGACGAAACGGCCGTCCGTATCGACGAAGCATTTCTGCACGACGAGCGCGAGCGGCAGCAGCAGGAACAGCGACATCAGCGCGGCCATCGCGACGAGCGCGAGCTGCGCGATGCGGTCGTGCCAGTGCGTGAGCTGCCGCACGTCGGCGGAGGCGGCCGCGCCGCGGCGGCGTTCGGTGAGGACGGCGCTCATTGCAGTCGCTCCTTCGCGCTCGGGAACACGCGGACATGCTCGCGATCGAGCGCGAGGTCGATGCGCGCGCCGGCCTGCACGCCGGTGCGGTCGACGTCGTGATACGACAGGTCGGCGACGATCTCCTGGCCGTCGAGCCCGTCGATGCGGAAGCTCACGCGACAGAACGCGCCGAGGAACTCGAGCTTCTCGACGCGGCCGGCCAGCACGTTGTCGGCCGTCTCGCCCGGAATGCGGATGCGCAGATCCTCGGGCCGCACGTAGACCGACACGGCCGCGCCCTGGGCCGGCCGGGTCGCGCCATGCCGGCAGTCGAAGCCGACGCCGCCCGCGCGCAGCGTGCCGTCCTGCGCGACTTCGGCGGGGATCGTGTTGACGCGGCCGATGAAGTCCGCGACGAACGGCGACGCGGGCTGCCGGTAGATTTCGAGCGGCGTGCCGATCTGCTCGATCACGCCGTGATTCATCACGACGATGCGGTCGGCCATCGACAGCGCCTCTTCCTGGTCGTGCGTGACCATGATCGTCGTCACGCCGAGCCGCTGCTGCAGCGCGCGGATCTCCTGGCGCAGCCGCACGCGCACGCGCGCATCGAGTGCCGACAGCGGCTCGTCGAGCAGCAGCAGGCCGGGCGACGTCGCGAGCGCGCGCGCGAGTGCGATGCGCTGCTGCTGGCCGCCGGACAATTGACCGGGATGCTTGCGATGACTGTCGGGCAGGCCGACCAGCGCGAGCAGCGTATGCACGCGCTCGTGGATCGCGTCGCGCTTCATCCTGCGGTTCACGAGCCCGTACGCGACGTTGTCGAAGACGGTGAGGTTCGGAAACAGCGCGTATGACTGGAACACGATCCCGTAGTCGCGCAGTTGCGGCGGCAGCCGCGAGATGTCGCGGCCGTCCTGCATGATGTGGCCGGCGCTTTGCGCCTCGAGCCCCGCGATGATCCGCAGCAGCGTGGTTTTCCCGCAGCCGGACGGCCCCAGGAAGCAGATCATCTCGCCCTTCATCACGCTCAGGTTGATGTCGGTGAGGACCTGTGTGTCGTTGTACCGCTTTTCGATGCGTTCTACGCTCAGATAGGGTGCCATGCACGCCTCCACGCTGCGGGCGGCCCGGACGCGGGCCGGATACGACGATCGGAAGGGAGGCGGGGCGGCGCGTGTCGCGGCCCCGCTGCCTGGTGCGGCGTTAGCGCCGCGTCATTGCTGCGCTTTTGCCCCGTAGCGCTTCTGCCAGGTATCGAGGATCGACTGACGGTTCTTCGCCGACCACACGAAGTCGTTCTTCACGAGCAGGTCCGCATAGTTGTCGGGGATGCCGGCGAGCTTGCGCGCGACGCCCGGGTACGCGACGATCGCCCACCAGCGCGCGGTGATCTGGTTCGCGTCCTTGCTCGCCATGAAGTCCGCGAGCTTCTTCGCGGCGTCGGGCTGCCTGGTCGTCTTCATGATCGCGGTGCCTTCCATGTCCCAGCCGAGCCCTTCCTTCGGGAACACGAGATCGATCGGCGCGCCCTGCGCCTGCAGTTCATGACCGCGGAACTCGAACGAGATGCCGATCGGGAATTCGCCGGTGCCGGCGAGCGTGCACGGCTTCGAGCCCGAATGCACGTACTGCGCGACGTTCTTGTCGAGCGCGTCCATGAACTTCCATCCCTTGTCGTCGCCGAAGGTCTGCAGCCACGCGGTGACGTCGAGATAGCCGGTGCCCGACGAAACGGGGCTCGGCATCACGATCGCGCCTTTGTAGACCGGCTTCGTCAGGTCTTCCCACGACGTCGGCTTCGGGATGTTCTTCGCCTGCGCGGCGACGCGGTTGTAGCAGATCGTCGCGCCCCACACGTCCATGCCGACCCAGTGCGGCGGCGTGTTCGCGTCGCTGTACTTGCGCGTGAGCTGGTCGAAGCCCTTCGGCGCATACGGCATCAGCATCCCCTGCAGGTCGAGCAGCGTGAGGCTCGACGCGGCGAGGCCGAGGATGACGTCCGCGCGCGGGTTGTTCTTCTCCGCGAGCAGCTTCGCGGTGACCGAGCCGGTCGAGTCGCGCACCCAGCGGATCTCGATGTCGGGGTTCGCTTTCTCGAAGGCGTCCTTGTAGGGCTTCATCGCCTCGTCCTCCAGCGCGGTGTAGACGAGCAGCGACGTCTTCGCATGCGCCGCCTGCGCCGCGCCGAGCGCGACCGCGGCGGCCAGCGCGACGCGCGCCGCGCCCGTCGCCCATGCATTGAAACGCTTCTGTACCGGCACTTCGTTCATCTTAAGACCCCTTGACCGTGGCGCCGCGGGCTGCGGCGGATGAGTGGAGACCAGCCCTCTTCGTACTGCCTCGTGTTTCCGTCTTTTGCTTTCTGTTCTCTGCATGTTGTTGACAATCTACAAATCATCAATTTTAATGTCAAGCATGGAAAACACCTCCTCGGCGCGGCGCGGGCGCCGACAGCTCAACCCCTTCGAACCGAAAGGACTGAACGTCATGACTGAAACGCCTGTATCCGTGGAAGTGAACGGCCGCCGCTACAACTGGATGCGCCGCCCCGTGGTGGTGGTCTGCGTCGACGGCTGCGCCTATGAGTATCTCGAGATGGCGGCCGAGGCCGGCGTCGCGCCGTTCCTGCGCACGCTGCTGAAGCCGGGCACGGCGCTCAAGGGCGAGTGCGTGGTGCCGAGCTTCACGAACCCGAACAACCTGTCGATTGTTACCGGCGTGCCGCCGGCGATCCACGGGATAAGCGGCAACTACTTCTACGATCGCGACACCGGCGCCGAGGTGCTGATGAACGATCCGAAGTACCTGGTCGCGCCCACCGTGCTCGCGACCTTCGCGGAACAGGGCGCGCGCGTCGCGGTCGTCACCGCGAAGGACAAGCTGCGCCGCCTGCTCGGCAAGGGGCTCAAGGGCATCTGCTTCTCGTCGGAGAAAGCGGACGAGGCGAGCCTCGAGGAAAACGGCATCGACAACGTGCTCGAGCTGGTCGGCAAGCCGGTGCCGAGCGTGTACAGCGCGGACCTGTCGGAGTTCGTGTTCGCGGCCGGCGTGCGCCTGCTCGAGACGCGCCCGATCGACCTGATGTACCTGTCGACGACCGACTACGTGCAGCACAAGTGCGCGCCCGGCACCGACGGCGCGAACGCGTTCTACCAGATGATGGACGCGTACCTGAAGCGGCTCGACGAACTCGGCGCGATCGTCGCGATCACGGCCGACCACGGGATGAACGCGAAGCACGACGGCGAGACCGGCGAGCCGAACGTGATCTATCTGCAGGAGCTGTTCGACGACTGGCTCGGCCACGACGCGGCGCGCGTGATCCTGCCGATCACCGATCCGTACGTCGTGCACCACGGCGCGCTCGGCTCGTTCGCGACCGTCTACGTGCCGGACGACGCCGATCCCGACGCGCTGCGCGCGCGGCTCGCGGCGGTGGACGGCATCGAGGTCGTGCTGACGGGCGCGGAAGGCTGCGCGCGCTTCGAGCTGCCGCCCGAGCGGATGGGCGACCTGATCGTGATCTCGAAGCAGGACGTCGTGCTCGGCACGCGCCGCATCAAGCACGACCTGTCGGGCCTCGACGTGCCGCTGCGCTCGCACGGCGGGATCTCCGAGCAGATCGTGCCGCTGATCTTCAGCAAGCCGGTCGCGACCGACGTCGCGGGCCGGGCGCGGCTGCGCAACTTCGACATCATCGACATCGCGCTCAACCATCTGCAGTGACGCGGACGCATCCGCCAGGAGACACTCATGAACGCCATTGCAGCATCGACGGAGGTTCGCACGGTTCATCGTGAAGCACTGCGAATCGATGGTGAAAGGATTCAGCGCGATGCGGTGATCGAAGTGCGCAACCCGTACGACGGCTCGCTCGTCGGCACCGTGCCGAAGGCGACGCTCGACGACGTGCGGCGCGCGTTCGCGGTCGCGCGGGCGTACCGGCCGTCGCTCACGCGCCACGAACGCGCGGCGATCCTGCGCCGCGCGGCCGACATCGTGCGTGCGCGCACCGCCGGGATCGCGGCGCTGATCACGGCCGAGGCCGGCTTGTGCATCAAGGATTCGACGTATGAAGCCGGGCGCGTGGCCGACGTGCTCACGTTCGGCGCGGGCGAAGTGCTGAAGGACGACGGGCAGATTTTCTCGTGCGATCTGACGCCGCACGGCAAGAAGCGCCGCGTGTACACGCAGCGCGAACCGCTGCTCGGCGTGATTTCCGCGATCACGCCGTTCAACCATCCGATGAACCAGGTCGCGCACAAGGTCGTGCCGTCGGTCGCGACCAACAACCGGATCGTCGTGAAGCCGTCGGAGAAGGTGCCGCTGTCGTGCTACCTGTTCGCGGACATCCTGTATGAAGCCGGCCTGCCGCCGCAGATGCTGCAGGTGATCACCGGCGACCCGAAGGAGATCGCCGACGAGCTGATCACGAATCCGGCGATCGACCTGATCACGTTCACCGGCGGCGTGTCGATCGGCAAGTCGATCGCGTCGCGGATGGGCTACCGGCGCGCGGTGCTGGAACTCGGCGGCAACGATCCGATCATCGTGATGGAGGACGCCGATCTCGACGAAGCGAGCACGCTGGCGGTGTCGGGTTCGTACAAGAACTCGGGGCAGCGCTGCACCGCGATCAAGCGGATGCTCGTGCACGAGGCGGTGGCCGATCGCTTCACCGAGCTGGTCGTCGAGAAAACCCGCGCGTGGGCCTACGGGAACCCGGCCGATCCGTCGGTCGACATGGGCACCGTGATCGACGAAGCGGCCGCGAAGTTTTGCGAGCAGCAGGTGAACGACGCGATTGCGCGCGGTGCGCGGCTGCTGGTCGGCAACGTGCGCGACGGCGCGCTGTATTCGCCGACGGTCGTCGATCGCGTGACGCCCGACATGCCGCTCGTGAAGTACGAGACGTTCGGGCCCGTGTCGCCGATCATGCGTTTTCGCGACATCGACGAGGCGATCCGGATGTCGAACAGCACCGACTATGCGTTGTCGTCGTCGGTCTGCACGAACCGCTTCGACAGCATCACGCGCTTCATCACGGAGCTGGAAGTCGGCAGCGTGAACGTGCGCGAGGTGCCGGGCTACCGGCTCGAACTGACGCCGTTCGGCGGCGTGAAGGATTCGGGCCTCGGCTACAAGGAAGGCGTGCAGGAGGCGATGAAGAGCTTCACGAACACGAAGACCTACTCGCTGCCGTGGTAAGCGGTGTGTGATGCACACGCGCCGGCTCGAAGGCCGGCGCGCGCAATTTCCCCATCGCAGGAGGCGGCCGCGACAGCCGCCAGGCGATGGTCAATCGTCGTCGTGATGGTGATGACGCCAGCCGCGATGCCAGCCGTTGTCGTGCCGGTAGTAGCGGTAACGGTATTCGCCGTAGTACGGGCCGTAATAGACGGGCGCCGGCTCGTACACGACGGGCGGCGGCGGCGCGTAGTAGACAGGCGGCGGCGCCTCGATCACGGGCCCCGGCACGCCGAAATACACGCCGACGTCGGCACGCGCGAACGCACTTGCCGACAGGCAGGCGGCCGCGATGCCGAGGGCACTGGACAACAGGATGCGTCTCATTTGCCGTTCACTCCGTCCGCGGGGACCAGGCCCGCGAGCAATCGTTTTACCTGCCTTCATGGTACGTAGCGCATGCCCGATGGGTGATACCGCAGTGTCGCTTCTGTAACCGCAGGTAACGATTCGTCAGACGATCGCCGCGCTGCATCGCGTGGGATTTCGTCTGCGGAATGGGGGCGGCTCGCCGGCGCGTTATTCGACGCGCTCATATCGTTAGCGGATTTGCGTTTTTGCCGGATATCGGCGCGTCGGTAGAATTCGCGGACCTCTCGCGCGGCCGTTCGGGCCGGCGGGTCCACTCCCTTCCATCGTTCGGGGTCCGCACCATGAAATTCCTTCGCTCCATCCTGGTCGTCGCATTGCTGCAGGCCACTGCCGTCACGAGCGCGCTGGCGGCCGACGATCTCGCGCAGATCAAGTCGGCCGGCGTGTTCCGGGTCGGCACCGAAGGCACGTACGCACCGTTCACGTATCACGATGCGTCGGGCAAGCTGACCGGCTTCGACGTCGACATCGCGAGCGCGATCGCGCAACGGCTCGGCGTGAAGGCGGAGTTCGTCGAAGGCAAGTGGGACGGGCTGATCGCGGGCCTCGACGTGAACCGTTACGACGCGGTCGTCAACGAAGTGTCGATTACCGATGCGCGCAAGGCGAAATACGATTTCTCGACGCCGTACATCACGTCCCACGCGGTGCTGATCGTGCGCGCGGACAACACGTCGATCCGCTCGTTCGACGACCTGAAGGGCAAGAAATCCGCGAACACGCTGACCAGCAATTTCGGCAAGCTCGCGGCCGCGCACGGCGCGGACGTGGTGCCCGTGCAGGGCTTCAACGAATCGATCGACCTGCTGAGCGCGGGGCGCGTCGACGCGACGATCAACGATTCGCTGTCGTACCTCGATTTCCGCAAGCACAAGCCCGACGCGAAACTGAAGATCGCGGCGACCGACACGAGCGGCGCCGGCGATGCATCGGGCGTGCTGCTGCGCAAGGGCAGCCCCGCGCTGGTGGCGGCGATCGACAAGGCGCTCGCGGACCTCAAGGCCGACGGCACCTACGCGAAGATCTCGCAGAAGTACTTCGGCCGCGACGTGTCGCAGCCGTGACGCGAGGCTGACCGATGCCGCCCTGGCTGCACTTGATGGCGGAATCGCTGCGGCCCCTGCTGGTGGCAGGGCTCGTGTTCACGGTTCCGCTCACGCTCGCGTCGTTCGCGATCGGCCTGCTGCTCGCGTTCGGCGCGGCGCTCGCGCGCCTGTTCGGGCCGCGCTGGGCGCAGGCCGCCATACGTTTCTACATCTGGCTGTTTCGCGGCTCGCCGCTGCTCGTGCAGCTGTTCGTGATCTTCTACGGACTGCCGAACGTCGGCATCGTGCTCGATCCGCTGACCGCCGCCGTGATCGGCTTCTCGCTGAACGTCGGCGCGTACAACGCCGAGGTGATCCGCGGCGTGATCGAATCGATCCCGAAAGGGCAGTGGGAAGCCGCGTACTCGATGGCGATGACGCGCGCGCAGGCGCTGCGCCGCGCGATCCTGCCGCAGGCCGCGCGCGTCGCGCTGCCCGCGCTGTCGAATTCGTTCATCTCGCTGGTAAAGGACACGTCGCTCGCGGCCGTGCTGACCGTGCCCGAGATCTTCCAGGCCGCGCAGCGCATCGCGGCGGTCACCTACGAACCGCTGATCCTCTATACCGAAGCCGCGCTGATCTATCTGCTGTTCAGCTCGGTGCTCTCGTCGCTGCAACGTCGCCTCGAGCTGCGTTTCGGGCGCCATGCGCTGTTCCACGCGGAGTTGCGATGATCCGTCTCGAACGCATCGACAAATCGTTCGGCGCGCAGCGCGTGCTGACCGGCATCGACCTCGCATTGCAGCCCGGCAGCGTGACCGCGTTGATCGGGCCGTCCGGCAGCGGCAAGAGCACGCTGCTGCGCTGCGTGAACCTGCTCGAAGTGCCGGAGGCGGGCGCGCTCACGGTCGGCGACGCCCGCATCGACTTCGCGGCGGGGCGCCGCCCGTCGCGCGATCACGTGTTCGCGGTGCGCCGTCAGACCGGCATGGTGTTCCAGAACTTCCAGTTGTTTCCGCACCTGAGCGTCGTGCAGAACGTGATGGAAGGGCTCGTGACCGTGCAGCGCTGGCCGCGCGAGCAGGCGCGTGAACGCGCGCTCGCGTTGCTGGACAAGGTCGGTATCGCCGACAAGGCCGACGCATGGCCCGCGACGCTGTCGGGCGGCCAGCAGCAGCGCGTGGCCATCGCACGCGCGCTCGCGCCGTCGCCGCAGGTGCTGCTGTGCGACGAGCCGACCTCAGCGCTCGATCCCGAATTGTCCGTCGAAGTCGTCGAAGTGCTGCGCCAGCTCGCGCGGGAAGGCACGACGATGCTGATGGCCACGCACGACCTGCGCCTGGCCGCGTCGGTCGCGCACGATGCGGTGTTTCTCGCGGATGGCCGCGTGGTCGAGGCCGGCGCATCGCGCGAGCTGTTCGGGCGGCCGCGCGATCCGCGCACCGCGAAGTTCGTCGCGACGCTCGCGCAGGGCGTGCCGGCCTTCTGATCTGCCACGCCACGCGGCTGCGTGGGCGATCATTCCTGTCCGTGTGCGTCGAGCACCGCGGCGACGATCGCCTCGGGCGCATCCTCCTGGACCAGGTGCCCCGCGCGCGGCACGCGGATCAGCTTTCCGCCCGCGATGCGATCGGCGAGCGCCTGCCCCTGTTCGCGCGGAATCCACGCGTCGTCCTCGCCCCACACGATGCGCACCGGAAAGTCCGGCGGCGCATAACGGGCCTCGGCTTCCTCGATATAGCGCTGGCGCATCTGCGCAATCTGCCGATAGAACGCCGGCTGGCCGGCCGGCGTGAGCCACGGCGAGCGGTAGATCGACAGCACGTCGTCGCTCAACGGCCGTGCGACCGCATTGCCGATATAGGCCGACACGAGTGCGTGATGCGCATACGCCGGCAGCCCGGTGAACGCGGCTTCGTGCTGCGCGACGTGGCGCACGAACGGCGAGCCTTGCGGCGCGATCGCGACGGGGTTCACGAGTGTCAGGTCCGAATACGCGATGCCGTCGAGGAAATGCGCGCGCAGCACGGTTGCGCCGCCGTAGTCGTGCGCGAGTACGCGCGGGCGTGAAAGTTTCCATTCGTCGAGCAGCGCGCCGAACAGCACGTTCTGCCGGCCGAGCGAGACGTCCGTGTCGGGCATGTCCGACTGGCCGTAGCCGAGCAGGTCGTAGAAGAACACGCGATGACGCCGTGCGAGCCACGGCGCGATGCGGCGCCACACCTGCGACGAGAACGGCGTCCCGTGCACGAGCACCAGCGGCGGCCCTTCGCCGAGCGCGCCCCATGCGATCCGGTGACCTTCAAAATCGTAGCGATTGGCGAGCTCGAGCATCGGCGCCTCCGTGCTAACCTGTTTTGGTTGTTAACAGGTTACGCCTGTTCACTCGGATGTGAAACCGATAGGTGAAAATAAATGGTTACTCGACACGAGCCTGCGCGACCGGCGCATACATGGTGCGCGGCCGATTTCGTCGGCGGCCATCCGGCGCTCGATTTCCTGAACACTGTGGCCGACACGGGCAAGACGCGCGATGAGGACAAACTCGTCGACTGGCCGGCCGTGCGTGCCTGGGCCGGGAAGTCGGGGTTGCTGGCGGAGGCCGACCTGACGCGGTTTCTGCGTCATCCGCGGCAGGACGGCGCGGACGAACTCGCTGCGCTGCACGGTTTTCGCGAGGATGCGTATGCGGCGCTCGCGCACCTGACGGCCGGCGAAGGCGGCAGTGCCGGCGCGCGAGCGGCGGACCGGCTCGCCGAGGCGATTCGCGACGCGATCGGGCGCAGCAGATTCGACGCGGTCGACGGCCGCTTCGCGTGGCGGCCCGATGCGCGGGCCGAGTCGCGATGGATCGACGCGGCCGCGCTCGGATTCGAGCATCTGCTGCGCGGCGACGATTTCGCGCGCGTGCGGCAGTGCGGCCGCTGTACGTGGTTCTTCGTCGATCGCGGCCGCGGCGTCGGACGCCGCTGGTGCGACATGCGCACGTGCGGCAACCGCGCGAAGGTGGAGGCATTCAGGGAGCGGTGAAGCCGGGGCCGCGACGTTGACGGCCCGGTTCTTCCGCGTTCGTCATTCGGCGAGTTCGTGCGGTCGAGGCTCGGGCCACAGCGCCCCGACGACGAACAGTCCGGCGACGAGGAACGGCGCGCCGATCGCGAACAGGATGGCCGTGAGCCCCCACCGGTCCCAGAACCGGTCGATGACCGCACGCTCGGGCGTGACGGGGTCGTACAGCACGTCGACCACCTCGCCTTCGTACAGCCCGGGGCGCGACGAGGTCGAGCCTTGCGCGAACGTGACGGGGCGGCCGCTGTCGGTCGTGAACGCGATGGTCGCCGAATAGAGCGACGTGCGCGTGCGGGACGACTGGGCGGTTTCGGCGATCTCGACCACATGGCCGGTCGAGTGCGCGTAATGGCGGGCGATCTGCCACTGGCGCAGGCCGGCGGCGCCGGCGCCGGCCAGGAAGACGGTGCCGATCGCGATCGGAATCAGCACGATCGCGATGTTCCAGCGGCGCCGGACCGCTTTGCGGGCGGCCGGCGCAGACAGCGCGTCGGCCTGCCGGCCGCGGCGCGCGTTCACGTATAGCAGGCTGCCGATCGCCAGCGATGCGACTGCAAGCAGCGCCGGCACCGCGACGGGCAACCAGCGTTGCGTGAAATCGTCGATGAGCGCGGGACGGTTCGGATGGGCCGGATCGACCAGGACGTCCACGCTTTCGCCGATGTCGTAGGCCGGGACCACCGATGCGGTATTGCCGGCGACTTCGCGGCGGCGGCCGTCGTTCGCCAAATAGGCGACGATCGGGCGGTATGCACGCATCGCGTCGCTGTCCTGCACGATGCGCACGACCGTGCCCGGCGTGCGGATCAGGTCGCCGGCCGCATGGCTCGCGGTGACGGCGAGCATGGCTGCGACCACGAGCAGCGCAACGCCGAGCGCGAGTGCGACGAGCGCGTCCTTACGCGGCATGGCCGGATCCGTAGTGCGCGTCACGCGACGGGCCCGGATGCGATCGGGGGAAGGAGGCGACACGATGTGCGTGCCGTTGTCGGCGTGACCATGCCCTCTGAATGGTCGCGTCTCGTTCACATGATTCCATGTCTGACGTCCCATGCTCTCTCAGTGCCGGCGGCGATGCGGCGATCGCCGTCCCGGTCGTGTGATATTTTGTCGGACGATTCTAGCGGAAAGTATCTGGGCGAGGCATCAATGTGATTGCCTGTCGCGAGGAGGGGGAGAGGCCGGGCGGCGCCGGAAATGGAAAAAGGCCGGTCAGCTTGCGCTGACCGGCCTTCGGAATTCCTGGTGGGGCGTGAGTGACTCGAACACTCGACCTACGGATTAAGAGTCCGCTGCTCTACCAACTGAGCTAACGCCCCCAACAGAAGAAAGATTATGCCCGTGTATTTCGGACTTGGCAAGCCCTTTCTGCGAATCTCCTCAAAATATTTCGTAGCGTCGACGGCGGCCGTCGCCGCGGTTATGAGCCATCGCAGTTGGCGCGCTCCCGGTATGATGACGTCCACACCCGTTGCGCGGCGGTCGCGCAACGTTTTCTGGACATTCGAAGATGGACGAAAACGCAGTCCGCGAATTGCTGGATCGCCTGCTGGCCCCGTGGGTCCGCTCGCTCGGTCTGGTCCCCGTATCGATCGGCGACGAGAGCGTCACGATGCGCCTGCCGTTTTCCGGCGAATTCCGTCATTCGGGCGGCGTCATCTGCGGCCAGGTGTTCACGGCCGCCGCCGACACCGCGATGGTGGTCGCGATCTCGGCCGCGCTCGGCGAGTTCCGGCCGATGACCACCGTCTCGCTGAACACGAACTTCATGCGTCCGGTGCGCAAGGGCGACGTGCTCGTCACCGCGCGCGTGCTGCGAATGGGCCGCAACCTGGTATTCGGCGAAGTCGAGCTGTTCGACGAGGACGGCAAGATGGCCGTTCACGCGACGTCGACCTACGCGCTCGTCAGCTGAGCGGCGTGATGTTCGACCAGATCGTCTTCGCGGGCGGCGGCAATCGCTGCTGGTGGCAGGCCGGCTTCTGGGACGTCGCGCAGCCGGCGCTCGGCCTGCGCCCGCGCGTGATCGCGGGGATCTCGGCCGGCGCGGCGACCGCCTGCATGCTGTATACACGCGACGCCGCGTGGGTGATGCGCTATTACGAGGAAGCGCTGCGCCACAACCGCAAGAACGCGTACTGGGGCAACCTGTTCGGCCGCGAGCCGGTGTTTCCGCATTACCGGATCTACCGTCAGGCGCTGCTCGACATCTACGGCGAGCCGTTCGCGCGGCTCGCCGACGCGCCGGAGATCCGCATCGGCGTGTCGCACGTGCCGCGCTGGCTCGGCGCGCGCAGCGCGGTCGCCGCGGGCCTCGTCGCATACAACATCGAAAAGTACCTGCGCAAGACGCTGCACCCGACGCTCGGGCGCACGCTCGGTTTCCGGCCCGAGTTCGTGCGCGCGCAGGCGTGCGCGAGTGTCGACGAACTCGCCGACCTGATCCTGCAGTCGTCGTGCACGCCGCCGTTCACGCCGGTGCTGCGCCGCGGCGGCCGGCCGGTGCTCGACGGCGGGATGGTCGACAACGTGCCGGTCGACGCGCTCGACGCGTCGCCGGGCGACGTGCTGGTGCTCGTCACGCGGTTGTATCCGCGCCCGCAGATGTTCACGGTCGCGCACGGCGACCAGCGGCGGCTGTATGTACAGCCGTCGAGCAAGGTGCCGATTTCGAGCTGGGATTACACGAGTCCGTCGCAGATGCGGCATGCGTACGACCTCGGACGGCGCGACGGCGAGCATTTCCTCACGCGCGTCGACGCGATGACGGGCGGCCGCGTGGCCGCCTGAAGGCGGGGAAGGCGGGAAGCCCGGCAGCAGCGCCGCGCGGCGAGCGCGGCCCGTGCCGGCCAGCACCGGTCGGAGTCGGTCAGCGCACGCGGCGCGGCGTCAGCGCTTCCGGATTGACGACGCTCGACATATCGCCCTGGTCGAACGCGAGAATGTTCTTGAACGCGGCGCTGAAATAGAGCTCGTAGCTTTCGCGCTCGACGTAGCCGATGTGCGGCGTGCAGATCACGTTTTCCATCCGCAGCAGGCTGTAGCCCTGCAGGATCGGCTCGCTCTCGAACACGTCGATCGCGACCATCCCCGGGCGGTTGTGCGACAGCGCGTTGACGAGCGCGTTTTCCTCGAGCAGCTCGGCACGGCTCGTGTTGACGAGCAGCGATGTCGGCTTCATCCGCATCAGGTCTTCCTGCTTGACGATCCCGCGCGTGTCGTCGTGCATGCGCAGGTGCAGCGACAGCACGTCGCTCTGCTCGAACAGCGCTTCGCGGCTCTCGGCGGCCGTGTAGCCGTCGGCGCGCGCGGCCTCGAGCGAATGCTCGCGGCCCCAGATCAGCACGTTCATCCCGAACGCCTTGCCGTAGCCGGCCACCAGCCGGCCGATCTTGCCGTAGCCCCAGATGCCGAGCGTCTGGCCGCGCAGCACCTGGCCGAGGCCGAAGTTCGGCGGCAGCGCCGACGTCTTCAGGCCCGACTGCTGCCACGCACCCTGCTTCAGGTTCGCGACGTATTGCGGAATGCGGCGCTGGGCGGCCATCACGAGCGCCCACGTCAGCTCGGCGGGCGCGACCGGCGAACCCGTGCCTTCGAGCACCGCGATGCCGCGGTCGGTACACGCTTCGAGGTCGATGTGGCTCGAGATGCGGCCGGTCTGGCTGATCATGCGCAGGTTCGGCAGCTTGGCGAGCAGTTGCGACGAAATCGGCGTGCGCTCGCGAATCAGCACGAGCGCCTCGACTTCCGCCAGGCGGCTCGCGAGTTGCCCCAGACCGCGTACCGTGTTGTTGAAGACCTTCACGTCGTGCTCGGCGAGCATCTCGAAGCAGTTCAGCTTGCGGACGGCGTCCTGGTAGTCGTCGAGGATGGCAATTTTCATGATCAGCGGGAGTCGCGCGTTGAAAGCGGCAGCGGCGGCGGCGCACGTCGCGCACCCGTCCCGCCCGGCCGGGGCCGACATGATGCTACGTCGGCGCACGTCGTGGTGTCTTTTTAACAGGTTGTTACGCTCCGCCGCAATCGGCGCCGGCCTGAGCCGGCGCCGCTCCCGTCGGGTGCGGCGGTGTCCGCTGCCGTGTCGCGTCAAATACGTCCTTCCTGATTCGGACGTTTCCTCGACGAGGTTCACCCAATTGTTGCTTCAATCAGAATAATTGGATCATCCATTCGCGATGAGTGAGGATTTTTGACTATTTTTATCGTCAAGGCGGCCCTTGTTGAGCAACTCTGCATCATTTCCGCTGTCGTAGGAGAATTACGCATTTGCTTCAACTTTTTGAAGTTGTAACAGCGGCAGGAGTCGTTATGGATCATTTGCAGTCGATGCGCGTGTTCGTCAAGGTTGCGGATCTCGGCAGTTTCGCGCGGGCCGCGAGTGCAATGGATATTTCCAACGCGGTCGCGACGCGTCACGTCGCCGATCTGGAAGGCCGGCTCGGCACGCGCCTGCTGAACCGCACCACGCGCAGCCTTTCGCTGACGGAGTCGGGCCAGGTCTATCTGGAGCGGGCGCGCCAGATTCTCGATGAGCTCGAGGATGTCGAGCAGATGGTCGTCGCGCGCAATCACGAGCCGGTCGGCACGTTGCGCATCGTCGCGCCGGTCGTGTTCGGCCTGCACAACCTTGCGCCCGTCCTGCAGTCGTACACCGAGAATTTCCCGAAAGTGGTGCCGGATCTGACGCTGGTCGACCGCCAGGTCGATCTCGTCGAGGAAGGTTTCGACGTCGGCATCGTCGTCACGCGCCAGATGCGCAGCGCGAGCATCGTCACGCGTCGGCTGACCACGGGCTGCATGACCGTGTGCGCGACGCCGAGCTACCTGGAAAAGCACGGCGTGCCGACCCATCCGGAGCATCTCGCCGAACACCCGGCGCTGAGCCTGCCGACCGAATACTGGGGCGACGAGCGCGTGTTCACCGGGCCGGACGGCGAAGTGCGCGTGCGCCCGACCAACGTGATCGTCGCGAACAATACCGCGATGCTGCGCCAGTTCGCGCTGCTCGGGATGGGCGTCGCGATCCTGCCCAGCTACCTGATCGGCAGCGACATCGCGCGCGGCGCGCTGGTCCGGCTGCTGCCGGATTTCCGGCTGCCGCAGGTCGAGATCAACATCGCGTATCCGAGCCGGCGCCACCTGCCCGCGAAGGTGCGCACGTTCATCGATCACCTCGTCGAATATTTCAGCCACTCGACCGACGCGATGATGGGCGAACAGTGGGCCGCACAGAGTGCGGCGCCTGCGCCGATCGGTGTCGAGATGCGTGCCGAGCCGCCCGAGTCGACCGATCCGAACCTGCAGCCGCGGCTCGCGCGTTCGCCGCGCGCGCGCGTCGCGGTGCCGTCGCCGCTGTAACGGCGCGGCGGCCGCGCACCGGCACGGCCGGCAGCAGGCACCAAGAAAAAACGCGGATCGAGCGATCGATCCGCGTTTTTTTATCGCCGGTTCACCGGCTTACTACGGGCCGGGAAACCCCGGCGCCCGGTGCGTCAGGAGCCCGTCTTGCGCGCCGTCGTCTTGCGGGCGGCGGTCTTGCGCGCCGGTGCCGGTTTCTCGTCGGCGCCTTCCGTCACGGTTTCGGCATCCTTCGTCGCCGATTTTGCCGTCTTCTTCGCGGCAGCGGCCTTCGGTTCCTTCTTCTCGAACTCGAAACCGATCTTGCCGTCCGGCTGCTTCACGAGGAATGCCTTGAAGTTGCGGCCCGTGCGCGACGACTTGAAGTTCGGCAGCAGATCCGTGCGGCCGTCGGCCAGCAGTTTCGCCATCTGCTCGCGCGTGATTTCCTGCTGCAGGATCACCTTGCCCGAACGGAAGTCGCAGGTCTTCGGATTCGCGACCGAGTGCTCGCACACATAGCTCATCCCGTGCTCGAACACGCGGCCCTTGCATTTCGGGCATGCGCCGACCGGTTCCTGCGCGGAGAAGTCGGGCGCTTCGCCTTCCTCGCCGCCCTGGTCCTGGCCGAAGTCGAACTCGAGCTTGTAGTTCTTCGTTTCGTCGTCGAACGAGAGCTTCAGGATCGCCGAGAACGGACGGCCCATCTTGCTGCGGAAGCCGGACAGCGGGCCGATGGTTTTTTCCCGCAGCAGCTCCTCGACTTCCGCGATCTCGAACTGCCGGCTGCCCGGAATCTTCGAGATCGAGAACTCGCACTTCGTGCATGCGAAGCGGCGGTAGTTTTCCTTCACCTGGCCGCCGCAGTTCGGGCACGGCGTCTCGAGCGTCGCGTAATCGCCGGGGATCGTGTCGGAATCGTATTCCTTCGCGCGCTTGACGATCTGCTGCGTCATGCGGGCGATTTCCTGCATGAACGCGTCGCGCCCGAGGTTGCCGCGCTCCATCTGCGACAGCTTGTATTCCCATTCGCCGGTGAGCTCGGGCGCGGTCAGTTCCTTCACGCCGAGCCCGCGCAGCAGCGTCATCAGCTGGAATGCCTTCGCGGTCGGGATCAGCTCGCGGCCTTCGCGCACGAGATACTTCTCGCCGAGCAGGCCTTCGATGATCGCCGCGCGCGTCGCCGGCGTGCCGAGGCCCTTCGCGGCCATCGCCTCGCGCAGCTCGTCGTCCTCGACGAGCTTGCCCGCGCCTTCCATCGCGGACAGCAGTGTCGCTTCCGAGTAGCGTGCAGGCGGTTTCGTCACGAGCGCGACCGCGGCGATCTCGTCCGTCTTCACCTTCTCGTCCTTCTGCACCGGCACGAGGTTCGCGTCCGCGCCTTCGGCGTCGCGTCCGTACACCTGCAGCCAGCCCGGCTCGACGAGCACCTTGCCTTCGGTCTTGAAGTGATGGCCGGCGACTTCGGTGATCCGCGTCGTGACGCGGAACTCGGCCGCCGGGAAGAACACCGCGAGGAAGCGCTTCACGACCATGTCGTACAGCTTCTGCTCCGGCTCGGACAGCGACTTCGGCGCCTGCAGCGTCGGGATGATGGCGAAGTGGTCGCTGATCTTCGAGTTGTCGAAGATCCGCTTGTTCGGCTTCACCCAGCCCTTGTCGAGCACCTGCTTCGCGTGCGGCAGGTAGTTGTGGCTCTCCTTGAGCATCTCGAGCGTGGACTGCACCGTCGAAATGTAGTCTTCCGGCAGCGCGCGCGCGTCGGTACGCGGGTACGTCAGTACCTTGTGCTTTTCATACAGCGCCTGCGCGAGACCGAGCGTGTTCTTCGCGGAGAAGCCGAAGCGGCTGTTCGCTTCGCGCTGAAGGCTCGTCAGGTCGAACAGCAGCGGCGACAGCTGGGTCGACGGCTTCGATTCCTCGGACACCGTGCCGACCTGGTCGCGGCACGCGGCGACGATCGTTTCGGCGGCCGGCAGGCTCCAGAGGCGCGAGTCGCGCTTTTCCGGATCGAATTCGTCGCGCTTGAATTTCGGGTCGAACCACTTGCCTTCGTAGAAGCCGCCCGCGCATGCGAACTCGGCCTTCACTTCCCAGTAGTCGCGCGGGATGAAGCGGCGGATTTTCTCTTCACGTTCGACGACGATCGACAAGGTTGGCGTCTGAACGCGGCCGACGGTCGTCAGGAAGAAGCCGCCGCCCTTGCTGTTGAACGCGGTCATCGCGCGCGTGCCGTTGATCCCGACGAGCCAGTCGGCTTCCGAGCGGCAGCGTGCGGCGTCGGCGAGCGGCTGCATGTCCGAGTCGGTGCGCAGGTGCGCGAAACCGTCGCGGATCGCCTGCGGCGTCATCGACTGCAGCCACAGGCGCTGGACCGGCTGCTTCGCCTTCGCGTGCTGCACGATCAGGCGGAAAATCAGCTCGCCCTCGCGCCCCGCGTCACATGCGTTGATCAGGCGGTCGACGTCCTTGCGCTTCATCAGCTTGGTCAGGACTTTCAGGCGCGACTCGCTTTTTGCGATCGGGTTCAGGTCGAAATGCGGGGGGATGACGGGCAGATGAGCGAAGCTCCATTTCCCGCGCTTGACCTCGTACTCTTCCGGGGCGGCGATTTCCAGCAGGTGGCCGACCGCGGACGACAGGACGAATTCGTCGCTCTCGAAGTATTCGTCATGCTTGGTAAAGCCGCCCAAAGCGCGCGCGATGTCGTTCGCGACAGAAGGCTTTTCCGCAATGATCAGAGCTTTGGACATGACAGATGTGTGTTGGTAGACCGGGTTCGCCGGCGTGGGTCCCTTTTACGACGGCTTTATAGCACACGCCGCAGCGACGGCGGCTCGGCGTGCAAAAAGCGGCTCATCATAGAGGGGGGGCGCAACGGCGGCAAGCGCGCCCGGCGCGGCGGCACGCGCAACGGCGCGAAAAGCCGCCCGGCCGGTTCACGCCTCGACGTTCAGGATATTGCGCAATTTCGGTGCGTGCGGCGCGCCGGGCACGGCGCTCAGGTCGGACAGCATCCGTTCGACGATCGTCGCGTGCGGCAGCACCGTGCCGAAGAAGCGCGCGGTGTTCGCGTCCTCGATCAGGATCGTCGGGAAATTCTCGACGTCGAGATCGTCGAGCCGGTCGGCATGGGTTTCGATGTCGATCCACGCGAAGCAGGCGTCGGGATGGGTGTCGGCGAGCTGGTCGAAGGCCGTCCGGTAGTCGCGGCAGGTGCCGCACCACTCGGCGCACAGGCAGGCGACCAGCAGCGTGTCGGGATCGGCGAGGCGCTCGGCGATCCGATCGGCATCGGTGTCGAGATTCAGCGCGGGCATGGAATTCCTTGGGTAGCGTCGGCGGCACGGGCCGCCCTATGCGGGGGACTGTAGCACGCCGGACGCGGGCGGAGTGGGCGCCACGTCAAGCCGCGCGAAGCGTCCGCCGGGCACGCTCGCGACGCGGCCGGCCAGTTCGAGCGCGAGCAGCGCGCGATGCAGCGCGTCATCCGACAGGCCGCTGTGCTCGGCGAGCCACTCGTAAGTAACGGGGCCGTATCCCAGTGCGGCGAGCACGGATCGTTCTGCCGGGTCGTCGGGCGGCACGCCTTCGTTTCCGGTCGATGCGGTGGATGGAGCGGCGGAAGCCGGTTTCCCGACATGCTCGCCCGCGCGTCGCCCCACGGTGTCGGCTGTTTCGCCGTTATCGGGGTGCGTACGCGAATTCGCCGCGGCGTGGGCGGTGTGCGTTGCCGGTTCGTCCAGCCCGTACTCCTCGAGCACGTCGAACGGTGTCGCGGTGAGCTTCGCGCCGTCGCGGATCAGCGCGTGGCAGCCCTGCGCGAGCGGCGCGTGGATCGAGCCTGGCATCGCGAACACGTCGCGGCCCAGCTCATTCGCGAGGCGTGCGGTGATCAGCGAGCCGGAGCGCGGCGCGGCTTCGACGACGAGCACGCCGAGCGCGAGCGCGGCGATCAGCCGGTTGCGCTGAGGGAAATGCGACGCCCGCGCGGGCGTGCCGAGCGGCCATTCGGACAGGATCGCGCCGCGCGCGGCAATGTCGTGCGCAAGCGTGCGGTGCCGCGCCGGATAGACGAGATCGGCGCCCGTCGCGATCACAGCGACCGTGCCGGCGCGGCCGTCGAGCCCGCCGCGATGCGCGGCGCCGTCGATGCCGAGCGCGAGACCGGAGACGATCGCGAGCCCCGCGTCGGACAGCGCATGTGCGAAGCGCGTGGCGTCGGCGAGCCCTTGCGGCGTCGCATGGCGGCTGCCGACCACGGCGAGCCCGCGTGCATGCAGCAGGTCGAGCCTGCCCTTTACATATAGCAGCGGCGGCGGGTCGTGCAGGTCGCGCAGCCGTGGCGGATAGACGGGATCGTTGAGCGTGACGATCGCGTTGCCCGGTGTGTCGAGCCATGCCAGCGCGGCGTCGGTGCATGCGTCGAGGTCGTCCCGCTCGCTGGCGCGCACCGCCCGCGCGGCGGCAGCGCTGCTCGCCGCGCCGATGGCCTGGTCGGACGCGGCGAGCAGCGCCGTCGGCGAGCCGAATGCGTCGAGCAGCGCGTGCAGCACGGCGGGTGGGATGCCCGGCGCATGCGCGAGCTGCAGCCACGCGCGCAACGCCGAAGTCGTCAGCGCTTGCGGCGACATGAGGTTCCCCTCGAACGCGGCGGCCAGCGGAGCGCGTGGCGCCATGATAAAATTTTCATCATCCGAAATACTCGACAGGGCCGCGCGCACGGGCGCCCGGCCAATTGCAGGAGGCATGACCCGCGGCGTTGATATGCCGCGCGTCTGCCTCATCTTCATTGCATCCCGGCGGCGGCGCCAGCCGGCCGGATGGCCGATGCGGCACGCCGCTCCACCGAATACCGAACACCATGGCTTTGCTGAACATTCTTCATTACCCCGACAAGCGACTGCACAAGGTCGCGAAGCCCGTCGACAAGGTCGACGACCGGATCCGCAAGCTCGTCGCCGACATGGCCGAAACCATGTACGCCGCGCCGGGCATCGGCCTCGCGGCGACGCAGGTCGACGTGCACGAGCGCGTGATCGTGATCGACGTCTCCGAGGAGAAGAACGAGCTGCGCGCGTTCATCAACCCCGAGATCGTCTGGTCGAGCGACGTGAAACAGGTCTACGAGGAGGGCTGCCTGTCGGTGCCCGGGATCTACGACGAAGTCGAGCGTCCCGACCACGTCCGTGTACGTGCGCTCAACGAGCACGGCGAGACCTTCGAGCTCGACTGCGAGGGCCTCCTGGCCGTGTGCGTGCAGCACGAGATGGATCACCTGATGGGGCGCGTGTTCGTCGAATATCTGTCGCCGCTGAAGCAGACCCGCATCAAGACGAAGATGAAGAAACTCGAACGCGCGATGTGACGCGCGTGTGCCCAGCCCGATCCCGAACGCTGTCATGACCCATACGTTGCGCGTGATTTTTGCCGGCACGCCGGAATTCGCCGCGGCCGCACTCGCCGCGATCCACGAGGCCGGTTTTCCGGTGCCGCTCGTGCTCACCCAGCCCGATCGCCCGGCCGGGCGCGGGATGAAACTGCAGGCGAGCGTCGTGAAGCGCTATGCCGTCGAGCACGGGATGCCCGTCGCGCAGCCGCCGTCGCTGCGCCGCGCGGGCAAGTACCCCGCGGAGGCGGCCGACGCGATCGAGCTGCTGCGCGCGACCCCGCACGACGTGATGGTGGTCGCCGCATACGGCCTGCTGCTGCCGCAGGAAGTGCTCGACATTCCGCGTGCCGGCTGCATCAACATCCACGCGTCGCTGCTGCCGCGCTGGCGCGGCGCCGCGCCGATCCACCGCGCGATCGAGGCCGGTGACGCCGAGACGGGCGTCACGCTGATGCAGATGGACGTCGGCCTCGACACCGGCGCGATGATCGAGGAAGCGCGCGTCGCGATCGCGTCCGACGACACGACCGCCACGCTCCACGACCGGCTCGCCGCCGACGGCGCGCGGCTGATCGTCGATGCGCTGGTGCGGCTCGAGCGCGACGGCACGCTGCCCGCCACGCCGCAGCCGGCCGACGGCGTGACCTATGCGGAAAAGATCGGCAAGCACGAAGCGGCGCTCGACTGGCGCAAGCCGGCCGACGTGCTCGCGCGCCAGGTGCGCGCGTTCGACCCGTTCCCGGGCGGCGTCGCCACGCTCGACGGCGCGGCCATCAAGCTGTGGGCGGCCGAACCGGTGGCGGCGCGCGGCACGACTGTCGACGTGGCGCCCGGCACGATCGTCGAGGCTGCGCCGGAGGGCGTGGTCGTTGCCTGCGGCAGCGGCGCGCTGCGCGTCACGCAACTGCAGAAACCGGGCGGCAAGCGGCTGCCCGCGCGCGAATTCCTGGCCGGCTCGCCGCTCGCCGCGGGCCAGCGCTTCGCGTTGCCTGACGCGGCCTGAGCGTCATTCGACCCGGCATCGCGCCCGCGCGCAATCGGCCGGATGGCCGAGTCGCGCGGCGCGGCAGGCGCGCGTAGAATTTCCCTGCGCATTCCGGTTTCGAGGTTCTCATGCTTGGCATCACCCATTTCGGCTTCTTCGTGCTCGCGGTCTTCCTGCTGAACGTCACGCCCGGCCCCGATACGGCGTACATCGTCGGCCGCAGCGTCGCGCAGGGCCGTGGCGCGGGGCTGATGTCGGCGCTCGGCATCTCGGCCGGCTGCTGCGTGCACGCGCTTGCGTGCGCATTCGGCCTGACCGCGCTGCTCGCGGCGTCGGCCGCCGCGTTCACGGCGATCAAGCTGGTCGGTGCCGCTTACCTGATCTACCTCGGCGTGCGCATGATCGTCACGAAGCAGGCCGCCGCGCCGGCAGGCGCCGAGGCGGCGCAGGTCACGGCCGCGAAGCCGCTGCGCCAGTTGTTCATGCAGGGTTTCTGGACCAACGTGCTGAATCCGAAGGTCGTGCTGTTCTTCGTGTCGTTCTTCCCGCAGTTCGTGTCGGCCGACAGCCCGCACAAGGCGCTGGCGTTCCTGGCCCTCGGTTCGGTGTTCCTCGTGATGAGCACCGTCTGGAGCTGCATCGTCGCGTGGGTCGCGGGTAGCGTCACACAGCGCTTTTCCGGCAAGCCGGGCGTCAGGAAATGGCTGGATCGCACGGTGGGCAGCGCCTTCGTCGGCCTCGGGCTGCGGCTCGCGGCGACGCAACGCTGAAATTGAATTTTTCCGGCAAGACCTTATCTAACAAATCGCTTACAATTTTCCGCCGCGCACTGTGATGTCGGCGGGTCCCCTGACGGATAAGGAGTGGGTATGTTCAATTGGGTCAAAACGGCGATGCTGATGGCCGCGATCACGGCCCTGTTCATCGTGATCGGCGGCATGATCGGTGGCTCGCGCGGCATGACGATCGCGCTGCTGTTCGCGCTCGGCATGAATTTCTTCTCATACTGGTTCTCCGACAAGATGGTGCTGCGCATGTACAACGCGCAGGAAGTCGACGAGAACACGGCGCCGCAGTTCTACCGGATGGTGCGCGAACTCGCCACGCGCGCGAACCTGCCGATGCCGCGCGTCTACCTGATCAACGAGGACGCGCCGAACGCGTTCGCCACGGGCCGCAACCCCGAGCACGCGGCAGTCGCCGCGACGACGGGCATCCTGCGCGTGCTGTCCGAGCGCGAGATGCGCGGCGTGATGGCGCACGAGCTCGCGCACGTGAAGCACCGCGACATCCTGATCTCGACGATCACCGCGACGATGGCGGGCGCGATTTCGGCGCTGGCCAACTTCGCGATGTTCTTCGGCGGCCGCGACGAAAACGGCCGTCCGGCCAACCCGATCGCGGGGATTGCGGTCGCGCTGCTCGCGCCGATCGCCGGTGCGCTGATCCAGATGGCGATCTCGCGGGCGCGCGAGTTCGAGGCCGACCGCGGCGGCGCGCAGATCTCCGGCGATCCGCAGTCGCTCGCCACCGCGCTCGACAAGATCCATCGCTATGCGGCAGGCATCCCGTTCCAGGCGGCCGAAGCGCATCCGGCCACCGCGCAGATGATGATCATGAACCCGCTGCACGGCGGCGGCCTGCAGAACCTGTTCTCCACGCACCCGGCGACCGAGGAACGCATCGCGCGCCTGATGGAGATGGCCCGTACCGGCCGCTTCGATTGATCCCAGGCGCATCGCGCGGCCATTGCCGCGCGGGGGCGCGATGCCACCCCGCACGCTTCGCGCTGCGGGGTTTTTCATTTCTGCGCGCCGTAAAGGGGCCAAAGGGTTCGCGCGGTCGCACGCTACAATGCGCGGTTTGGAATCGCGCGGCCTCGGGGCCGTTGCGATCCCGCCGTTTGCCGCCTGTGTTTGCCGTGCCTGCTTGCCGCGCTTGATTGCCGATTCCGTTCCGATGACACGAACCCGTTCCTCCGCCCCGTCTTCCTCCGGCCGCCCGGCGCGCCCGTCCGCGCTGCATCTCGCGCCCGATTCGCTGGGCTTCGCGCTCGACGCGGCCGCGCAGGCAGTCGATGCGGTGCGGCGCGGCACCGCGCTGCCGGCGGCACTGGCCGCGGTGTTCGCGCAGATGCCGGCCGGCACGCAGGCGCTCGCGCGCGGCGCGACGCAGGACGTTGCGTATCGGACGATGCGTCGTCTCGGGAGCGCCGATTGGCTGATCGGCCGGCTCGTCAGCAAAGCGCCGCCCGCGCATGTGCATGCGGTGCTCGCCGGCGCATTCGCGCTGCTGCTCGATCCGGAGGAAACGGCTGCATATCCGGCGTTCACGATCGTCGACCAGGCCGTGACTGTAATCGGCGCGCGACGCGAATACGCGTTCGCGAAGGGGCTGGTCAACGCGGTGCTGCGGCGTTTCCTGCGCGAGCGCGACATGCTCGTCGCGGCGCTGCAGGACGATCCGGTCGCGCGCTGGAATTACCGCACCTGGTGGGTCGACGCGGTGAAGCGCGCATGGCCCGACGCATGGCAGGCGATCCTCGCGGCCGGCGAGCGCCAGGGGCCGCTGACGCTGCGCGTGAACGCGCGCCGCGCGAGCGTCGACGCGTATCTCGACACGCTGCGTGCGAGCGGGATCGACGCGACCGCGATCGGCCGTCACGCGGTGCGGCTCGCGTCGGCGCTGCCGGTCGATCGCATTCCGGGCTTCGCCGATGGCGTCGTGTCGGTGCAGGACGCCGGCGCGCAGCTCGCGGCCGAATGGCTCGGTGCGCGCGACGGCATGCGCGTGCTCGACGCGTGCGCGGCACCGGGCGGCAAGACCGGGCATATCCTCGAACTGGCCGACGCGGAAGTCGTTGCGCTCGAAAGCGACGCGACGCGCGCGGCGCGTATCGGCGAGAACCTCGCGCGCCTGTCGCTCGCGGCGGACGTGCGCGTCGGCGACGCGGGCGCACCGGACGCGTGGTACGACGGCCGTCCGTTCGATCGCATCCTGGCCGACGTGCCGTGCTCGGCGTCCGGCATCGTGCGCCGTCATCCCGACATCCGCTGGCTGCGCCGCGAAGCCGACATCGCCGCGCTCGTCGCGGAACAGCGCCGCATCCTGAGCGCGTTGTGGCCGCTGGTGAAACCGGGCGGCGAACTGCTCTACGTGACCTGTTCGATCTTCCCCGAGGAAGGTGAATTGCAGGCGCGCTGGTTTGAAGCGGCCTGTGAAGATGCGGTACGATTGGACGCGCCCGGCCAACTGCTGCCGGGCGGCGTGCACGGCGGGGCGGCCGGCGCACGCGACCAGAACACCGATCACGACGGATTTTTCTACGCGCGGTTTCAGAAACGGTGACGATCAAACACCTATTTCCACTTCGGCTTGCGGCCGTCCTGCTGGTCGCGTTGACGCTGTGCCTGACGGTCGTTCGGCCGGCGCGCGCCGAGTCGATCGCCGTGCAGCGCGCATCGCTGCAGGCTGACGGAAGCGGCTGGAGCCTCGATGCCCGCTTCGATTTCGAGCTGAATCCGAACCTCGAGGATGCCGTCAACAAGGGCATCCCGCTTTACTTCACGACCGACTTCGAACTGGGCCGCGCGCGCTGGTACTGGTTCGACGAGCAGCCGGTGTCGGTGTCGCAGACGATCCGGCTGTCGTTCCAGCCGCTCACGCGCGAGTACCGCGTGTCGACGGGCGGCCTGCAACTCGGCTTCCCGTCGCTGAAGGACGCGCTCGCGGTCGTCCGGCACATCACGTCGTGGCACGTGATCGACCGCAACCAGGTGCGTGCCGGCGAAACCTACACGGCCTCGGTGCGGATGCAGCTCGATACGGCGCTGATGCCGAAGCCGTTCCAGGTCGACGCGGTGAACAACCGCGACTGGACGCTCGGGTCGGACTGGAAGCGCTTTACCTTCACGGTGACCGAACGTGCTAAATAAAGTGCGCCGCGCGGCCAGCGGGAAGAGCCTCCTCGTTCGCGTGATCGTCTCGACCGTCGCGATCACCGCATTGCTGCTGCTCGTGCTGCTCGCGGCCGCGAGCGCGAACACCGAATTCTTCGACCGCTACTACTCGTGGCTGTACGCGACGAACATCGTCGTCGCGCTCGTGTTCCTGCTCGTGGTGCTCGGGCTGATCGGGATGATCGTCGTGCGCCTGAGGAAGGGCAAGTTCGGCACGCGGCTGCTCGCGAAGCTCGCGGTGTTCTTCGCGCTCGTCGGCGTGGTGCCGGGCGGGATCATCTACATCGTGTCGTACCAGTTCGTGTCGCGCAGTATCGAGTCGTGGTTCGACGTGAACGTCGAGACCGCGCTGACGGCCGGCCTGAACCTCGGCCGCGGGATGCTCGACGCGTCGCTGTCCGACCTGCAGACGAAGGCGCGGCTGATGTCCGACCAGCTCGCGAGCGTCGATGCGAACACGAACGGCACGACGCTCACGCTCTTGCGCCTGCGCGACCAGTTCGGCGTGCAGGATGCGACGATCGTCGAGCCGAGCCGCGGCGGCTCCGGCGCGGCGCCCGACCTGCACATCGTCGCGCAGGCATCGGGCAATTTCGCCGCGCTGATTCCGGACGACCTGCCGACGCCGCTGATGCTGAGCCAGGCGCGCGAACACGGCGCGTATGCGGCGATCGAGGGCGAGGTCGACGGCGACCCGCGCGCGCACGGCGCGAAGGGCGCGCTGCGGCTGCGTGTCGTGCGGCCGATTCCCGACGCGACGACGTCGCTGCTGCAGCCGGCGGAGCGGTTCCTGCAGCTCACGCAGCCGGTGCCGCCCACGCTCGCGCACAATGCCGACGCGGTGCAGCGCGCGTATCGCGAGTACCAGGAAAAATCGCTCGGCCGCACGGGCTTGCGCAAGATGTACATCGGCACGCTGACGCTCGCGCTGTTCCTCGCGACCTTCATCGCGATGATGCTCGCGCTCGCGCTCGGCCAGCAGCTCGCGCGGCCGCTGTTCCTGCTCGCGCAGGGCACGAAGGAGATCACGGAAGGCGACTACACGCCGAAGCGCGAGATCAAGTCGCGCGACGAGCTCGGCTTCCTCACGCAGTCGTTCAATGCGATGACGCGCCAGCTGTCCGAGGCGCGGCTCGCGGTCGAGAAGAACCGCGTCGCGCTCGAGCATTCGAAGACCTATCTCGAGAGCATCCTCGCGAACCTGACCGCCGGCGTGTTCGTGCTCGATCGCCAGTTCCGGCTGACGACGGCCAACCGCGGCGCCGAGCGCATTTTCCGGCAACCGTTCGGCGCGATGATCGGCACGGCGCTCGACCGGATCGGCGTCGTCGCGGAATTCGGCGCGATGGTGCGCAAGGCGTTCGCCGATCGCGAAGCGGCGTCCGACGACGGCGGCGGCGACCGCGGCCACTGGCAGCAGCAGTTCGCGATCGAAGTGCCGGGCGAAGCCGATCCGCTGACCTTGCTCGTACGCGGCACGCGCCTCGTATCGACCGTCGAGGGCGAGGCCGACGATCCGCAAACGTCCGGCTACGTCGTCGTGTTCGACGACATCTCCGACGTGATTTCCGCGCAGCGTTCGGTCGCATGGGGCGAGGTCGCGCGGCGGCTCGCGCACGAGATCAAGAACCCGCTGACGCCGATCCAGCTGTCGGCCGAGCGGCTGCAGATGAAGCTGTCCGACAAGCTCGCGCCGCCCGATGCCGACGTGCTCAAGCGCGGCGCGACGATGATCGTCAACCAGGTGGCCGCGATGAAGCGGATGGTCGACGACTTCCGCGAATATGCGCGCACGCCGCCGGCGGTGCTCGCCAACCTGCAGCTGAACGAACTGGCGAGCGAGGTGCTCGGGCTGTATGGTGTCGGCGAAGGCAAGAGCGCGATCGTCGCCGAACTCGCGCCGTCGCTGCCGGTGATCCGCGGCGACGCGACGCAACTGCGCCAGGTGATTCACAACCTGCTGCAGAACGCGCAGGATTCGGTCGCGGACGTCGCGCATCCGCGTGTGTTGATCGAAACCAAGACAGTAGAATATGGCGACCCCGACGCCGAGGGCAAAACGCGCGTCGCGGTACGTCTTACCGTGTCCGACAACGGGCCCGGTTTTCCGGCACGCATCCTGACCCGTGCGTTCGAGCCTTACGTGACGACGAAGGCGAAGGGCACGGGGCTCGGATTGGCCACGGTCAAGAAAATCGTCGATGAGCACGGCGCGCGGATCGATCTGCGCAATCGCATGCACGGCGAGACCGTCGAGGGTGCGCAGGTGTCGATCCTGTTCCTGCAGATGGCGAGCGATACGCCAGGCGTCGAATCCGGCGCGCAGGGCGGGGCGGCTCCCGCCAAGACAAAAGCAAGTGTGCAGACAAAGGCAGCGTAAATGGCAACCATCCTGGTGGTAGATGATGAAATGGGCATCCGGGAATTGCTCTCGGAGATCCTCAGCGATGAAGGACATGTCGTCGAGGCGGCGGAAAACGCGCAGGCCGCGCGGGAATACCGTCTGAATCAGGCGCCCGATCTCGTGCTGCTCGATATCTGGATGCCCGATACCGACGGCGTCACGCTGCTCAAGGAATGGGCGGCGCAGGGCCTGTTGACGATGCCCGTGATCATGATGTCCGGGCACGCGACGATCGATACCGCCGTCGAGGCGACGAAGATCGGCGCACTCGATTTCCTCGAGAAGCCGATCGCGCTGCAGAAGCTGCTGAAGTCCGTCGAGCACGGTCTCGCGCGCGGCGCGGCACCGGTGTCTGCCAATGCGGCGGCGAAGGCGGGCGGCGGCCAGGCATCGGGCCCGGCGGCGGTCGCATCCGCGGCCGCGCTGCCGACGCTCGGCGACGACATGGCCGCGGCGCTCGGCCTCGCGGGCCAGACGGCCGCGATTCCGTTCGACATCCCGTTGCGCGAAGCGCGCGATGCGTTCGAACGCGCGTACTTCGAATATCACCTCGCGCGCGAGAACGGCAGCATGACGCGCGTCGCGGAGAAGACGGGCCTCGAGCGCACGCACCTGTATCGCAAGCTCAAGCAGCTCGGCGTCGAGCTCGGCAAGAAGCCGTCGGAAGGGGCCGTATAAGAAATTTCACGAAACCCCTTGTGCGACTCAGTAAAGCTCGATATACTTTGTTTCTTCGTTGGCCCGGTAGCTCAGTTGGTAGAGCAGCGGATTGAAAATCCGCGTGTCGATGGTTCGATTCCGTCCCAGGCCACCAGCAGTTCCAACCCCAAGAATCGGAAGGTTCTTGGGGTTTTTCGTTTGTGGTGGGTTTGCGCGGCATTGGCGGCGCGCCCGGCAGCATTCGTCGGGGCGTGATAAAATCCGTGCCCGCTCAATGACTTAGCGCATCGCTTCAGGCGCCCGGCAAGGCTGCCCGCAGGCGCTGCCGTGATGTGCGGCAACGATGCCGCGCGATGGGCGGTATAAGCGCTCCGCCGCGTTCGCGGCCGACCGCGCTGCCTATACTGGTCGAGCCGGCGCAGGCCGGCACGCGTCGGGCCGCCCGGCGGCAGCCGGCCCCGGGGCGCAGCGCGACGCGAGCCTACACATTCACGGAGTATCACGGTGATTCGGACAGACGCTAAAGACGGCGCGCTCGTGTTGTTTTCCGGCGGGCAGGACTCGGCCACGTGCGTGGCCTGGGCCCTCGAACGCTACCAGACGGTCGAGACGCTCGGCTTCGATTACGGCCAGCGCCACCGCGTCGAACTCGAATGTCGCGAAGGCGTGCGCGACGCGCTGAAGCGTCAGTTTCCCGCGTGGGCCGACCGCCTCGGCGACGATCACATGGTCGACCTGTCGGTGCTCGGCGCGATCAGCGATACCGCGATGACCCGCACGATCGAGATCGAGACCGCGGCGAACGGCTTGCCGAACACGTTCGTGCCGGGCCGCAACCTGCTGTTCATGACGATCGCGGCCGCGATCGCCTATCGCCGCGGCTTGCGCGTGCTGGTCGGCGGGATGTGCGAGACCGATTTCTCGGGCTACCCGGACTGCCGCGACGATACGATGAAGGCGCTGCAGGTCGCGCTGAACCTCGGCATGGACACGCGCATGGTGCTCGAGACGCCGCTGATGTGGCTCGACAAGGCGCAGACCTGGCAACTCGCCGAGCAGCTCGGCGGCGAGGCGCTCGTCGAGCTGATCCGCGTCGAGACGCACACGTGCTACGTGGGCGAGCGCGCGGAACTGCACGACTGGGGCTTCGGCTGCGGCGAATGCCCGGCCTGCAAGCTGCGCAAGCGCGGCTACGAGGCCTACCTGAAGGGCGAGCGCGTGACCGAAGCACCGCTGTGACGCGGGTGCGCCGGCAGCGCTGGATGGATAACGGATTCTGATCGACAACGAGCGGCGCGAGCCGGACGAAGCACGATGACTTACGCGGTCAAGGAAATTTTCTACACGTTGCAGGGCGAGGGCGCGAACGCGGGCCGTCCGGCCGTGTTCTGCCGGTTCGCCGGCTGCAATCTGTGGTCGGGCCGCGAAGAGGATCGGGCGGATGCCGTGTGCCGCTTCTGCGATACCGACTTCGTCGGCACCGACGGCGAGAACGGCGGCAAGTTCAAGGACGCCGACGCGCTCGTCGCGACGATCGCCGGCCTGTGGCCGGACGGCGAGGCGCACCGCTTCGTCGTCTGCACGGGCGGCGAGCCGATGCTGCAGCTCGACCAGCCGCTCGTCGACGCGCTGCACGCGGCGGGCTTCGAGATCGCGATCGAGACCAACGGCTCGCTGCCGGTGCTCGAGACGATCGACTGGATCTGCGTGAGCCCGAAGGCCGACGCGCCGCTCGTCGTCACGAAGGGCAACGAACTGAAGGTCGTGATCCCGCAGGACAACCAGCGGCTGGCCGATTACGCGAAGCTCGATTTCGAGTATTTTCTCGTGCAGCCGATGGACGGCCCGTCGCGCGACCTCAATACGAAGCTCGCGATCGACTGGTGCAAGCGGCATCCGCAGTGGCGGCTGTCGATGCAGACCCACAAATATCTGAACATTCCCTGAGCCACGGCTTTTGACATCGTGCTGATTACCCGAAAACTCGAATTCGACGCGGGCCACCGCATTCCCGATCACCGCAGCCAGTGCCGCAACCTGCACGGCCATCGCTACGTGCTCGAAGTCACGCTGCGCGGCGATCTCGTCGATACCGAGGGGGCGCCCGATCGCGGCATGGTGATGGACTTCGCCGACGTGAAGGCGCTCGCGGTCGAGCACCTCGTCAACAAGTGGGATCACGCGTTCCTGGTCTACGCGCGCGACGAAGTCGTGCGCTCGTTCCTCGAGCAGATGGCCGACCACAAGACCGTCGTGCTCGACCGGATCCCGACCGTCGAGAACCTCGCGGCGATCGCGTTCGACATTCTCGCGAACGTGTACGACGCGCACTACGGCGTGAACCTGCGCCTGGAGCGCGTGCGCCTGTACGAAACGCCGAACTGCTGGGCCGACGTCGAGCGCCAGCCCGGCCGCTGATCCTGCCTTCCCGGCAGCCCCGCCAGCCGGCGCGGGCTGCCTGCCGCCGCGCCGCGTGGCCCCGCCCGGCGCCGTTCCCCGCCTGTTCCCACATTCCGCGTGACGCCGCGCTATGATCGTTGCGTGGCACCGGAAAACACATCCGTGCGGCATTGCGCGGCCCGCGCTGTCAGATCGGCTGCTCACGACCGACTGACGTTCCAGGGCCCGGTCCGGCGCCGCCGGGCATCGCGGCCCGGCGTATCGCGCCCGCTTCGCCCGTTGCTTGTCCCGTTCGATTGCCGTTCCGTCCAGGAGCCCGTATCGATGAGCACGCTCACCAATTCCCTCAAACAACGCCTGCACGACGGCGACGAGCCGCTGTACGGCCTGTGGCTGTCGCTCGGCTGCGATTCGGCCGCGGAAGCGCTCGCCCACGCAGGCTACGACTGGCTCTGCATCGACATGGAGCATGCGCCGAACGACAGCCGCGACGTCGCGTCGCAACTGCGCGCGCTGGCCGCCGCGCACCTGCCGAGCGAACCCGTCGTGCGTGTGCCGGGGCGCGAGCCGTGGCTCGTGAAGCGCGCGCTCGACGCCGGCGCGCGCACGCTGATGTTCCCGTGCATCGAGACGCCCGACGAGGCCGCGCACGCGGTGCGGCTCACGCGCTTCCCGTCGCCGGATTCCCCCGACGGGCTGCGTGGCGTGGCCGGCATGGTGCGTGCGGCGGCGTTCGGCATGCGCCGCGATTACCTGCAGACGGCGAACGCGCAGGTCGCGGTGATCGTGCAGATCGAATCGGCGCGCGGCATCGACGAAGTCGAGCGGATCGCCGCGACGCCGGGCGTCGACTGCCTGTTCGTCGGCCCGGCCGATCTGGCGGCGAGCCTCGGGCACCTCGGCGACAGCCGCCATCCGGACGTCGAAACCGCGATCGCGCGCGTGCTCGCGGCCGGCAAGCAGGCCGGCGTCGCGGTCGGCATCTTTGCGAGCGATACCGCAACCGCGCGCCAGTATCGCGAGGCCGGCTTCCGGATGATCACGCTGTCGGCCGACGTGAGCTGGCTGCTGCGCGCGACGCGCCAGGCATTGCAGGAGGTGCGGTCATGAACGATGGCGACGGCGCGGGGCACGAAGGTGTGCGGCTTACGGCCGGCGTACGCGGGCGGATCGGCGCGCTGCTCGGGCTGTGGGCCGTATGCGTCGCGGCGGTTGCGCAGAATGCGCCGCACGCGAAGCCGGACCCGGCGCGCGAGACGCAATCCGCGGTGGCCGACTACAACGCGGGCGACTATCGCGCGGCGCTGGTGCAGTTCCACGACGCGGCCGAACGCGGCGACCGGCTCGCGCAGTTCAACTACGCGATGATGCTGCTCACGGGTGTCGGCGTGAGCGCGAACGTCGACGAAGGGCTGCGCTGGCTGAAGCGGGCGGCCGACGCGAACATGTCGCATGCGCAGTACGTGTACGGGCGCATGTTCGACGACGGCGAGTTCGTTGCGCGCAACCCGGCCGAAGCGCACCGCTGGTTCCTGCGCGCGGCGAAGCAGGGGCACGTGCAGGCCGAGCTGTCGCTCGCGAACCAGTTCCTCGACGGGCGCGGCACGCCGCGCGACAACCGGCGGGCGTTCGAGTGGTACAAGCAGGCGGCCGACGCGGGCGAGCCGACTGCGCAGTACGTGACCGCGTCGTTCTACGAGCGCGGTGGCGACGGCGTCACGCAGAACCTGAACATCGCGCGCGCGTATTACGCGGCCGCGGCCGCGCAGGGCGACGAGACGGCCGGGCTGAAATTCAAGGAACTGAGCGCGCGGCTGAGAGCGCAGGAGCCCGCTTCGGGCGCTGGTGCGGATCATGGGAGCCCGCGCGCGACGCCACCGCAGTGAGCAGGCAGCGCGGGCGCCATGCGATACGCGCAGAACGAAAAAACGGCGCCTCGGCGCCGTTTTTCATTACTTGCGACTGCGTGCCGCGCCGTCAGCTCTTCATCAGCCGCCGCTGTCGCCCGACGCTCATGATCATGCCGATCGCGACACCGAGCGTCGCGAGTGCGGTGCCGCCGTAACTCATGAACGGCAACGGCACGCCGACGACGGGCAGCACGCCGCTCACCATCCCGATGTTGACGAACGCGTAGACGAAGAACGCGAGTGTGAGCGAGCCCGCGAGCAGCCGGCCGAACAGCGTCGCGCCCTGCGCGGCGATATAGAGCCCGCGTGCGATCAGCGCCATGTACAGCGTCAGCAGCACGAGGCCGCCGGCGAGCCCCCATTCTTCCGAGAACACCGCGAAGATGAAGTCGGTGTGCTTCTCCGGAATGAATTCGAGGTGGGCCTGGGTGCCCTTCAGGTAGCCCTTGCCGAGCGCGCCGCCCGAGCCGATCGCGATCACGGCCTGGATCGTGTGGAAGCCCTTGCCGAGCGGGTCGGAGGTCGGGTCGAGCAGCGTGCACACGCGGTGCTTCTGGTAGTCGTGCATCAGCGGCCACTGCACTTCGGGCTGGCAGATGCGCTCTTCGAACACGGCGATCGAGCCGACCGCGATCACGCCCGCGACGAGCACCGGCACGATCAGCTTGAACGACAGGCCCGCGAGGTAGATCACGAAGAAGCCGGCCGCGAACACGAGCAGGCCCGTGCCGAGGTCGGGCTGCTTCGCGATCAGGCCGACCGGCACCAGCAGGATCGCGAACGCGGCGATGAAGTCGTACCAGCGCAGCCCGCCTTCGCGGCGCTGGTAGTACCACGCGAGCATCAGCGGTGTCGCGATCTTGAGGATTTCCGACGGCTGGATCACGACGCCGACGTTCAGCCAGCGCTTCGCGCCCTTCTTGGTCATCCCGAACAGCGCGACGGCGACCAGCAGCGTGACCCCGAACGTATAGAGCGGGACCGCGAAGCGCATCAGTGTCGTCGGCGGGATGTTGGCGATCACCCACATCAGCACGAACGTCAGCAGGATGTTGCGCAGCTGATCCTCGACGCGGCCCGGCATGTCGATCGACGCGCTGTACAGCGTGACGATGCCGACGCACAGCAGCAGGAACACGATGAGGGCGAGCGGGCGGTCGAAGCCCGCGAACATCTGCTTGATCTTGTCGAGCCAGGCGCGCTTGTCGAATTGCATGCCTTTCTCCGTTAATGAGCGGTGCCGGCGTTCACCGCTTTCGCGGAGGCCGTGACACGGAAGTTGTCGTCGCGCGGCGCGGCGGCGAGCGGCTGCGCGTCGCTGGCGGGCCGGCGCGGCCGGTGCGGGCGCCGGATCGGCGGCAGGCTCGCGGCCCTCGGCGCCGCGGCACTCGCGTCGGCGGGCTGCGCCGCGCTTGCCGCGGCCGCACCCGACGCATCGGGCGCCGACGCGGCCGATGCCGCATCCGCCGCGCTGGCCGCGGCCGGCACGACAGGCTGCGGCAGCGCCTTGAAGCCGGCCGCGACGGACACGGCCTTCGAGGCATCGCCGATCACCGGTGCGCTGATCGGCTCGGTCGCCGACGCGGCGGCGGCGACGGCAGCCGCCTCGTTCTCCGGTTTCTGGCGCTCGACGAGGTAGAAGTCGAGCACGCGGCGCGCGATCGGGCCCGCGGCCTGCGCGCCCCAGCCGCCGTTCTCGACGACCAGCGCGAGCGCGATCTGCGGATGGTCGACCGGCGCGTACGCGATGAACAGCGCGTGGTCGCGCAGGTGCTCGGCGAGCAGGTGGCCCTTGTAGTTCGAGCCCTGCAGCGAGAACACCTGCGCGGTACCGGTCTTGCCGGCCGCGAGGTACGACGCGCCGCGGAACACCTTGTACGCGGTGCCGGACGGATTCTCGATCACGTTCTCCATCCCGCGCTTCACGACGTCGATGTCGGCCTGCTTGAGCGGGATCGTTTCGCTTTCCTTCGGCACGGTCAGGTGGCGCCCGCGCGTGATCGGATCCTCGACTTCCTTCACGAGGTGGGGCTTCATCACGACGCCGTTGTTCGCGAGCGTCGCGGTGGCATGCGCGAGCTGCAGGATCGTGTACGAGTTGTAGCCCTGGCCGATCCCGAGGCTGATCGTCTCGCCGTCGAACCACTTCTGCTGCGCGGCCTTCTTGAACGCCTTCTTCTTCCAGTCGGTCGACGGCAGGATCCCGCGCGCCTCGCCCTGGATGTCGATGCCGGTGATCTGGCCGAAGCCGAACGGCTTCATGAAGTTCGCGATCGCGTTCACGCCGAGATCGCGCGCGAGCATGTAGAAGTAGGTGTCGTTCGACACCATGATCGCCTTGTTCATGTCGACCCAGCCCTGGCCCGAGCGCACGTCGTTGCGGAACGTGTGCCCGCCGAACGTGAAGTAGCCGGGATCCTGGAAGCCCCAGCCCGGCGTGCGCTTGCCGAGCGTCAGGCCGGCCAGCGCCATGAACGGCTTGTACGTCGAGCCGGGCGGGTAGGTGCCGTGCAGCGGGCGGTTCAGGAGCGGCTTGTCGGGCGAGTTGTTCAGTTCGTCCCAGGTCTGCTGGTCGATGCCGTCGACGAACGAGTTCGGGTCGAAGCTCGGCGACGACACGAACGCGAGCACGTCGCCCGTCTTCGGCTCGATCGCGACGAGCGCGCCGCGCTTGCCGGCGAACGCCTGCTCGGCGACCTGCTGCAGCGCGATGTCGAGCGACAGCACGAGGTTGTTGCCGGGCGTCGCCTGCGTGCGCGACAGCGTGCGCACAGGCCGGCCGCCGGCCGTCACCTCGACTTCCTCGAAGCCCGTGAGGCCGTGCAGCTCGGTTTCGTAGCTCTGCTCGACGCCGATCTTGCCGATGTAGTCGGTGCCCTTGTAGTTGTTCGCGTCGCGGCGCGGATCGTAGTGTTCCTGGTCGCTGTCGTTGTCGTCGCTCATCGCGTCGATGCGATCCTGGTCGCGCTTCGAGATCCGGCCGATGTAGCCGATCACGTGCGCGGCCGTCATGCCGAGCGGGTACTGGCGGAACAGCCGCGCGCGCACGTCGACGCCGGGAAAGCGGAAGCGCTGCGCGGTGAAGCGCGCGACTTCCGCGTCGGTGAGGCGCGTGCGGATCGGCAGGCTCTCGAAGTTCTTCGAGTCTTCCTGCAGCTTCTTGAAGCGGCGGCGATCGCGCGCGTCGATCGGGATGATCTCGGACAGCTTGTCGATCGTGTTGTCGAGCGTGTCGTCGAGCTTCGACGGCGTGATCTCGAGCGTGTAGGCCGAATAGTTCTTCGCGAGGACCACGCCGTTGCGGTCGGTGATGATCCCGCGGTTCGGCACGATCGGTGCGACCGAGATGCGGTTTTCCTCGGCCTGCAGCGCGTATTTGCCGTGCTGCATCAGCTGCAGGTAGAAGAAGCGGCTCGCGAGCAGCCCGAAGCAGACGAACACGAACACGCCCGCCGCCGCGACGCGCAGGCGGAACTTCGAGAGCTGCTGTTGGGTGTCGTTGAATTCGGTCATGCGGTTACGATCGATCTGGCCCGTGCGCGGCGAGCGCGCGCGGGCGAGGAGCCGCCCCGGAGCGCGGCGCGCGGGCGTGGGGGCGGCGGGTATTCAAGGTCGGTCCGGCTCAGATGGGGCGCGTATCGTCCGGGTCGACCGGGCGGCGTTGCGGCATCAGCAGCAGGTGGCTCGCGATCGGCCACAGCGCGGCCTCGACGAAGCCGTCCACCAGATAGCGCCAGCCGGGAAACGCGGCGCCCATCACGAGGCGGATCACGAACGGCACCAGCTGCGCGACGACGAGCAGCGGCGTGACGTACAACACCTGCACGCCGATCGGCATCCACAGCACGCGGCGGTGGATCGTGATCGCGCCGTACGACAGCAGCGTATAGGCGAGCGCATGCTCGCCGAGCAGCCCCGCGTCATGCACGTCCATCAGGATGCCGAGCGCGAACGCGACGCCCATTCCGACCTTGCGCGGCTGGTGGATGTTCCAGAACAGCAGCACGAGCGCGACGAAGTCGGGCACGCCGGGCAGGCGGCCCCACGGCATCAGGTTCAGCAGGAACGCGGCGGCGAGGCTGAAGACGATGAAGTACGGGTTGACCGGCTGCAGGATGTATTGCGGGCGGTTCATCGCTGGGCTCCTGGTTGCCCGGCCGCGGGCTTCGCGGGCGCGGCGGCGGGCTTGGCCGGAGCGGCGGGGGCGGCAGGTGCAGCCGCCGCCGGTTTCGCGCCGGGTGCGGCCGCGGCGGCCGGCTTCGCGTTCGCGTCGGCCTTCTCGGCCTTGTCGGCTTTGTCGCTCTTCGCGGCGGCCTTGGCGCCCTTCTTGCCCTTCGCGTTCTTGTCGGCCGGCTCGGGCTCGGCCGGGCGCGGCGGGACATCGTTCTGGTAATGCAGCACGAGCATCTGCCGCGCGCCGCGCACGGCGGCGACCGGCGCGCAGGTCACGCGCGCGAACGCGGTATCGGCGAGCTTGTCGACCTTCGCGACCTTCGCGACCGGCAGGCCCGGCGGATAGACGCCATCGAGGCCACTCGTGACGAGTTCGTCGCCCGCGACGAGGTCCGAGCTCGTCGGCACGAAGCGCAGGTCGAGCGAATCGCCCTTCGGCGTGCCGTAGATCACGCTGCGCAGGCCGGTGCGCAGCACCTGCACGGGAATCGCGAGATCGCGGTCGGTGATCAGCGTGACTTCGGCCTGCAGCGGGAACACGCGCGTGACCTGGCCGATCACGCCGTCCTCGCTGACGACCGGCGCGCCGTTCTGGATGCCCTGCTGCGAACCCTGCCCGATCACGATCTTCTGCGTGAACGGGTCGCTGGTGTCGTACTGGATCTCGACCGGCGTCGAATGCGTCGCGATGTGCTGGCGCAGCTCGAGCACGGCGCGCAGATGCGTGTTCTCCTGCGCGAGCACCGCGGCCTGGTTGGCCTGCGTGGACAGCTGCAGGTTGCGCTTGCGCAGCGCGTCGTTCTCGTGGCGCAGCGACGCACCGGTGACGGCGATGTCGGCCGCGCCCATGAACAGGTCGCGCGGCACGAGCGCCGCGCGCTGCAGTGGGTACAGCACGGTGCCGAGCACGCCGCGGACGATTTCGAGCGTGCTGAAGCGCGCGTCCGATACGAGAAGCGCGATGGCGAGGGCGACGAAGAAGATGAGCCGCGCGAGCGCGGGCGGACCTTGCTTGAAGAGGGGCGGCGGACTGTATTCCATGGTCGGCGCCGGGCGCGTGGCGATCGGTTAAATAATGCTCAGACGCGCGAACGGCGTGGCGGTTCGTTCTGAACGAGCGATCCGGCCACGCCGCGGGTGCGCCATATCAAACGGGACTGCTTAGGCGATCACTCGTCGATCACTCGTACGAGAAGATGCTGCCCAGCTTGTCCATGCGTTCGAGCGCCATGCCCGAACCGCGTACGACGCAGGTGAGCGGATCTTCGGCGACGAGCACCGGCAGGCCGGTTTCTTCCGCGAGCAGGCGATCGAGGTCGCGCAGCAGTGCGCCGCCGCCCGTCAGCATCATCCCGCGCTCGGCGATGTCGGCGCCGAGTTCCGGCGGCGTCTGCTCGAGGGCGATCTTCACCGACGACACGATCTGGTTCAGCGGATCGGTCAGCGCTTCGAGGATTTCGTTGCTGGAGATCGTGAAGCTGCGCGGAATGCCTTCCGACAGGTTGCGGCCCTTCACTTCCATTTCCTTGACTTCGGAGCCCGGGAACGCGGAGCCGATTTCCTTCTTGATCGCCTCGGCCGTCTGCTCGCCGATCAGCATCCCGTAGTTGCGGCGGATGTAGTTGACGATCGCTTCGTCGAACTTGTCGCCGCCGACGCGCACCGAGCCTTTGTAGACGATGCCGCCGAGCGAGATCACGCCGACTTCCGTGGTGCCGCCGCCGATGTCGACGACCATCGAGCCGGTGGCTTCCGACACCGGCAGGCCGGCGCCGATCGCGGCCGCCATCGGCTCCTCGATCAGGTAGACCTGCGATGCGCCGGCGCCGTGCGCGGCTTCCTTGATCGCGCGGCGCTCGACCTGCGTCGAGCCGCACGGCACGCAGATGATGATGCGCGGCGACGGCGAGAACATGCGCGACTCGTGCGCCGTCTTGATGAACTGCTTGATCATCTGCTCGGTGACGGTGAAGTCGGCGATCACGCCGTCCTTCATCGGGCGGATCGCCTCGATGTTGCCCGGCACCTTGCCGAGCATCTGCTTGGCTTCCTTGCCGACTGCCTGGATCGTCTTCTTGCCGTTGGGACCGCCTTCCTGGCGGATCGACACGACCGACGGCTCATCGAGCACGATGCCCTTGCCGCGCATGTAGATCAGGGTGTTTGCGGTGCCGAGGTCGATCGCCAGATCGTTGGAGAAGTAGCTGCGCAAAAAACCGAACATTCAGAATCCTGTTTCGCTCTGGGCCGGCCCTGCATAGCGAACGCTGAGGGCGGGCAGCGGAAAAAATAACAGCCTCGGGAAGCGTGGCGGAAGCGGCCGCCGCGGCGCACGAAGCTGCGAGTGATGTCTACCGGGAATCGCACGAAGCACGCACGGCTTGCCGAAGCGGGGCGAAACGGTGCGGGAAAAGGCTGCCGGGTTTGGGTCGAACGCGTAATGATACCTTATAATTTCGCGGTATTTGAATCGAAACGGACGGTATTTTTGCCGCTTCGGCCCCGATTTTTGAGGGTGGGATCGTACCCTCCAACCCCCCGCCGCAGCGCGATTTTCGATGCGCTGCGCAGCCTTGTTTTTCCGGTGATCGCATGGCCCTGACCCTGACCGATGTGAAACGCATCGCGCACCTCGCGCGACTCGAAATGGCCGACGCCGACGCCGAGCATACGCTCGGCCAGCTCAATGAATTCTTCGGCCTCGTCGAGCAGATGCAGGCGGTCGACACCGCCGGCATCGCGCCGCTCGCCCACCCGATCGAACAGATCCAGGAAGTCGCGCAGCGCCTGCGCGACGACGCCGTGACGGAAGTCGTCAATCGCGACGACAACCAGCGTCCGGCGCCGGCCGTCCAGGACGGCCTCTATCTCGTGCCGAAGGTGATCGAGTAAGCATTCGACGAGAAGCGCGCCGGCCGGCTTGCGCCGCGCGCCACCCAGAATTCCCAGGAAAACCACTCAATGCACGCAAAAAGCCTGACCGAACTGCGCGCCGCGCTCGCCGCCAAGGAATGCTCGGCCGTCGAGCTCGCGCAGCTCTACCTGAAACGGATCGACGCGGCACGCGACCTGAACGCGTTCGTCCATGTCGATGCCGACCTCACTCTTGCGCAGGCGAAGGCCGCCGACGCCGAGCTCGCGCGCGGCGCGGGCGGCGCGCTGACCGGCCTGCCGATCGCGCACAAGGACGTGTTCGTCACGCGCGGCTGGCGCTCGACCGCCGGCTCGAAGATGCTCGCGAACTACGAAAGTCCGTTCGACGCGACCGTCGTCGCCCGCCTGCAGGCGGCCGGCATGGTCACGCTCGGCAAGACCAACATGGACGAGTTCGCGATGGGCTCGTCCAACGAGAACTCGGCGTTCGGCGCGGTGAAGAACCCGTGGGACACCAACGCCGTGCCGGGCGGCAGCTCGGGCGGCAGCTCGGCGGCCGTCGCCGCGCGCCTCGCGCCGGCCGCGACCGGCACCGACACCGGCGGCTCGATCCGCCAGCCCGCGTCGTTCGCGGGCGTGACGGGCATCAAGCCGACCTACGGCCGCGTGTCGCGCTACGGGATGATCGCGTTCGCGTCGTCGCTCGACCAGGGCGGCCCGATGGCGCAGAGCGCGTCCGACTGCGCGCTGCTGCTGAACGCGATGGCCGGCTTCGACGAGCGCGACTCGACGAGCCTCGAGCGCGACGACGAGGATTTCACGCGTCATCTCGGCCAGCCGTGGGCGGCCGGCAACGATGCGGGCAAGCCGCTCGCGGGGCTGCGCATCGGCCTGCCGAACGAGTATTTCGGTGATGGTCTGGCCGACGACGTGCGCGCGTCGATCGACGCGGCGCTCAAGCAGTATGAGGCGCTCGGCGCGACGCTCGTGCCGGTGTCGCTGCCGAAGACGGAACTGTCGATCCCCGTGTACTACGTGATCGCGCCGGCGGAAGCATCGTCGAACCTGTCGCGTTTCGACGGCGTGCGCTTCGGCCACCGCGCCGCGCAGTACGGCGACCTGCTCGACATGTACAAGAAGTCGCGCGCCGAAGGCTTCGGCCCCGAGGTGAAGCGCCGGATCCTGGTTGGCACCTACGTGCTGTCGCACGGCTACTACGACGCGTACTACCTGCAGGCGCAGAAGATCCGCCGCATCATCGCGAACGATTTCCAGGAAGCGTTCAAGTCCTGCGACGTGATCATGGGCCCGGCGTCGCCGACGGTCGCATGGGATCTCGGCGCGAAGGGCGACGATCCGGTGCAGATGTATCTCGCGGATATCTACACGCTGTCGGTGAGCCTCGCGGGTCTTCCCGGCATGAGCGTGCCGTGCGGCTTCGGCGCCGGCGCGAACGCGAAGCGCCCGGTCGGCCTGCAGATCATCGGCAACTATTTCAACGAAGCCCGGATGCTGCAGGTCGCCGACGCGTTCCAGCGCGCGACCGACTGGCACAAGCAAGTTCCGGCAGGGGTGTAAGCAATGACTACGCAATGGGAAGTCGTCATCGGTCTCGAGACGCACGCGCAACTGTCGACCGTCTCGAAGATTTTCTCGGGCGCGTCGACGCAGTTTGGCGCGGAGCCGAACACGCAGGCTTGCCCGGTCGACCTGGCGCTGCCGGGCGTGCTGCCGGTGCTGAACCGCGGCGCGGTCGAGCGCGCGATCCGCTTCGGCCTCGCGATCGGCTCGACCATCGCGCCGCGCAGCATCTTCGCGCGCAAGAATTACTTCTACCCCGATCTGCCGAAGGGCTATCAGATCAGCCAGTACGAGATTCCGGTCGTGCAGGGCGGCCAGATCACGATCCAGGTGCCCGCCAACGAAAAGGCCGGCAAGGAAGCGTACGAGAAGACCGTCAACCTGACCCGCGCGCACCTCGAGGAAGATGCGGGCAAGTCGCTGCATGAAGACTTCGCCGGGATGACCGGGATCGACCTGAACCGCGCGGGCACGCCGCTGCTCGAGATCGTCACCGAGCCGGAAATGCGCAGCGCGGCCGAGGCCGTCGCGTATGCGAAGGCGTTGCACGCGCTCGTCGTGTGGCTCGGCATCTGCGACGGCAACATGCAGGAAGGCTCGTTCCGCTGCGACGCGAACGTGTCGGTGCGCCCGGTCGGCCAGGAAAAGTTCGGCACGCGTGCCGAGATCAAGAACCTGAACTCGTTCCGGTTCCTTGAAGAGGCGATCAACTACGAAGTGCGCCGCCAGATCGAGCTGATCGAGGACGGCGGCGAAGTCGTGCAGGAAACGCGCCTCTACGATCCGGACAAGCGCGAGACGCGTTCGATGCGCAGCAAGGAAGACGCGCACGACTACCGCTACTTCCCCGACCCCGACCTGATGCCGCTCGTGATCGGCCGTGACTGGGTCGAGCGCGTGCAGGCCGGCATGCCCGAACTGCCGGCCGCGATGCAGCAGCGCTTCGTCGAGCAGTACGGCGTGTCCGCGTACGACGCGGGCGTGCTGACGTCGAGCAAGGCGATGGCTGCCTACTTCGAGGCGGTGGTCGCGAAGGCCGGCGCGGCGAACGCGAAGATCGCCGCGAACTGGCTGATGGGCGACGTGTCGTCGCAGCTGAATCGCGACGGCATCGAGATCGACGCGATCCCTGTGTCGGCCGCGCAGCTTGCGCTGGTGCTGCAGCGCATCGCCGACGGCACGATCTCGAACAAGATCGCGAAGGAAATCTTCGCGACGATCTGGGACGAGAAGGCGACCGACGAAGGCGCGGCCGACCGCATCATCGACGCGAAGGGCCTGAAGCAGATCTCCGACACCGGCGCGCTGGAAGCGATCATCGACGAAGTGCTCGCGGCGAACGCGAAGTCGGTCGAGGAATTCCGCGCGGGCAAGGAAAAGGCGTTCAACGCGCTGATCGGCCAGGCAATGAAGGCGACCAAGGGCAAGGCCAATCCGCAGCAGGTCAACGAACTGCTGAAGAAGAAACTCGGCTGAACATGGCCGCGCGCCTGAACCGCGCCTGACGACGGGCCGCCGCCGAATTCGTTCGGGGCGGCCCGTCGCTTTGGTGCATGCGTTATCGTGTGCGCGTGTGCATTGCACCGCCCAACGGAGGAACGAATGGCGAAACAACCGTCGCTCGACGATTTCCGCGTGCCGTACAGCACGCGCGAGAAGGAAGCTGCCGCATTCAAGCTCGATGCGTTCGATCCGGCCGCGAAGCCGTTCTCGTCGGGGTCGAAGGACGCCGACCGCGAACGGCTGTCGGCCGTGTCGACCGAGCTCGACGTCCAGCAGGAGCGCCTGCACACGCAGCAGAAGAAGCGCGTGCTGCTCGTGCTGCAGGGGATGGATACCAGCGGCAAGGACGGCACCGTGCGCGCCGTGTTCCGCGAGGTCGATCCGCTCGGCCTGCGCGTCGTGTCGTTCAAGGCGCCGACGCCGATCGAGGCCGTGCACGACTTCCTCTGGCGCGTGCATCTGCAGGTGCCGGCCGCGGGCGAGCTCGCGATCTTCAACCGCAGTCACTACGAAGACGTGCTCGTGCCGCGCGTGATCGGCGCGATCGACGACAAGGAATGCGAGCGCCGCTACCGGCAGATCCGCGATTTCGAGACGATGCTGTTCGAGAACGGCACGACGATCGTCAAGTGCTTCCTGCACATCTCGAAGGACGAGCAGCGCGAGCGGCTGCAGGCGCGCATCGACGATCCGACCAAGCACTGGAAGTTCGACATCGCCGATCTCGACGCGCGCAAGCACTGGGAGGCGTACCAGTCGGCGTACCGCGATGCGCTCGCCGCGACGTCGGCCGAGCATGCGCCGTGGTACGTGATCCCGGCGAACTCGAAGACGCACCGCAACGTGATGATCGCCGAGCTGCTGCTGCGCACGATGACCGACATGAAGCTCGAATTCCCGCCGCCGAAGCCGGAACTCGAAGGCGTGAAGATCCGCTAGGCTGCGAACCTGCAACCACATCGAACTGAACCGAACTGAACTGAACAACGGAACCCGACATGATGCGAGTGATTACCGCCAACCTGAACGGCATCCGCTCCGCCGCGAAGAAGGGCTTCTTCGAATGGCTCGGCGAACAGAATGCCGACTGCGTGTGCGTGCAGGAAATCAAGGTATCGGCCGACGACCTGCCGGCCGAATTCGTCGAGCCGCACGGCTTCAGGAGCTACTTCCATCACGCCGAGAAGAAGGGCTACAGCGGCGCGGGCGTGTACAGCCGCCACGAGCCCGATGACGTGATCATCGGCTTCGGCAGCAGCGAATTCGACTCCGAGGGGCGCTACGTCGAGGCGCGCTACGGCAAGCTGTCGGTCGTGTCGGTGTACGTGCCGTCCGGCTCGAGCGGCGAAGAGCGCCAGCAGGCGAAGTACCGCTTCATGGACGAGTTCATGCCGCACCTCGCCGAACTGAAGAAGAAGCGCGAGGTGATCCTGTGCGGCGACGTGAACATCGTGCACAAGGAAATCGACATCAAGAACTGGAAGAGCAACCAGAAGAATTCGGGCTGCCTGCCGGAAGAACGCGCGTGGCTCACGCAGCTGTTCGACGATGTCGGCTACGTCGACGTGTTCCGCACGCTCGATCCGCGCCCCGAGCAGTACACGTGGTGGAGCAACCGCGGCCAGGCGTACGCGAAGAACGTCGGGTGGCGGATCGATTACCAGATCGCGACGCCGGGCGTGGCCGGCACCGCGAAGCGCACGTCGATCTTCAAGGACGTCAAGTTCAGCGATCACGCGCCGCTGACGGTCGATTACGACTACAAGAAGTGAGCGTCGGCGCGACGCGGTGCGCGTCGCTGTCGAGTCGTCCGGTCGCCGGACGTAAAAACGGGGCCGCATGTCGAACATGCGGCCCCGTTTCGTTTGGTGCGTCGCTTACTGCTTGATCGACGCCATGTCGATCACGAACCGGTACTTCACGTCGCTCTTCAGCATCCGCTCGTAAGCGGCGTTGATCTGCTGCATCGGAATCGTTTCGATATCCGACGTAATGCCGTGCTCCGCGCAGAAGTCGAGCATTTCCTGCGTTTCCGCGATCCCGCCGATCAGCGAGCCCGCGAGGCGGCGGCGCTTGAAGATCAGGTTGAACACCTGCGGCGACGGATGGTCGTGCTCCGGCGCGCCGACGAGCGTCATCGTGCCGTCGCGCTTCAGCAAGTGCAGGAACGGGTTCAGGTCGTGCTGCGCGGCGACCGTGTTCAGGATGAAGTCGAAGCTGTTCAGGTGCGCGTTCATCTGCGCTTCGTCCTTCGAGATCACCACGTCGTGCGCGCCGAGACGCTTGCCGTCCTCGATCTTCGACGGCGACGTCGTGAACAGCACGACGTGCGCGCCCATCGCGCGCGCGAGCTTCACGCCCATGTGGCCGAGGCCGCCGAGGCCGACGATCCCGACCTTCTTGCCGGGCCCGACGTTCCACTGGCGCAGCGGCGAATAGGTCGTGATCCCCGCGCACAACAGCGGCGCGGCGCCGGCCGGGTCGAGCGTCTCGGGCACGCGCAGCACGAACGCCTCGTCGACGACGAGCTGCGTCGAATAGCCGCCGAACGTGATGTCGCCGGTCACGCGGTCCTGGCCGTTGTAGGTGCCGACGAAGCCGTTCTCGCAATACTGCTCGAGGCCTTCCGCGCAGCTCGGGCAGGTGCGGCACGAATCGACGAGACAGCCCACGCCGACCAGCTCGCCGACCTTGAAGCGCGACACTTGCGGGCCGGTCGCGGTCACGCGGCCGACGATTTCATGGCCCGGCACGACCGGGTAGATCGTGTTGCGCCATTCGTTGCGGGCCTGATGCAGGTCCGAGTGGCAGACGCCGCAGTAGAGCACCTCGATCTGGACGTCGAGGTCGCGCAGCGCGCGGCGCTGGAATTCGAACGGGGCGAGCGGCGACTGCGCGTCGGTCGCGGCGTAAGCGTAGGTTGTGCTCATTCAGGGGGCTCCTTGTCCGGCAAAAACGTCCGGCGAATCAGACTGCCGCCGCATCATGTGGCGACGCGGCGAGACAGGTGTCCATCGTAAGGAGCGGGCCGCTTCGGTGAAATACACGAAGGTCTCGAAGATTTGCCTATTCCTCTCGAATTGCACGCGAAAGGCCGGTAAAACGCTTTCAAGGTGCTACATTGCGAGCCTGATTCTCTTGCCGGACAGGACGACGCCCGTGAGCTTCCAACCCCTTTTCGACGACACGGGCGACCGTGTGCGGCGCCGCATGATCGAGTTGCACGCGCGCCTCGCGCCGAACGAGGGCGATACGCTGGCGGCGCTCGACGGCGTGCGTTTCTTCCGCGTGAACCGCCCCGTGCCGCGCATGCCGGTGCTGTACGAACCGAGCATCATCGTCGTGTGCCAGGGCCGCAAGCTCGGCTATCTCGGCGACCGCTCGTTCGTCTACGACGCGCAGCAGTATCTCGTGCTGTCGGTGCCGCTGCCGTTCGAATGCGAGACCTTCGCGAGCATGGACGAGCCGTTTCTCGCGATCTCGATCCGCGTCGATCTCGCGGTGATCGCCGAGCTCGCGATCCTGCTCGACGAGACGCTGGGTGCTTCAGTCAGCGAGCCGCACGGCGTCTATTCGACGCCGCTCGATGCGCCGCTCGCCGACGCGGTGGTGCGGCTGCTCGAAGCGCTCGCGTCGCCGCACGACACGTGCGTGCTCGGGCCGGCGATCATGCGCGAGATCGCATACCGCGTGCTGACGGGGGCGCAGGGCGACGCGATTCGGGCGGCGCTCGTCCAGCAGCATCATTTCGGCCGCATCGCGAAGGCGCTGCGGCGCATCCATGCGGACCTGAAGGCCGATCTCGACGTCGAGACGCTCGCGCGCGAGGCCGGGATGAGCGTTGCGGTGTTCCACGCGCAGTTCAAGCACGTGACGGCGACGTCGCCGATGCAGTATGTGAAGGCCGCGCGCCTGCACCAGGCCCGGTTGATGATGGTGCAGGACGGTCTCGGCGCGGGTGCGGCGTCGGCACGGGTCGGTTATGCGAGCGCGTCGCAGTTCAGCCGCGAGTTCAAGCGGCTGTTCGGCCGCAGCCCGGGAGACGAAGTACGCTGGATGCGCGAAATCGGCAGCCGGCCGGCCGAGTCGGAAGTCGGCGCGTAGCGCCTGGCCTCGTGCGCCGGCGATGCGTGCCGGCGATTCCCGGCGGGGAAGCCGCCGGGTGCGGCGCTCAGCGCCGCACGACCTTGCGCCGCTGCGCGCTGATGCCCGCGTAGTCGGGCAGCGTGTCGACCCGTTTGGCCGTCGCCTTCGCATACAGCGGCATCAGGTCCGGCAGGCGGTTCAGCAGATCCTGCCGCCGCGCGGCGCTGTACGGATGCATGTAGATGAAGCCCGACGTCTTGTTCGTGCGCGTCGCCGCCGCGAGCTTGTCCCACAGCGTGATCGCCGCGCGCGGATCGAAGCCCGCGCGGGCGGCGATGTCGCCGCCGATCACGTCGGCTTCGGTTTCGTCGGTCGGGTCGTAGCGCAGCGTCTGCAGGCGTTCGCCGAGATTCAGCGCCTGCGGCAGCGGATCGCCGACGCCGAACAGCGGCGGCAGCGTGGCCGCGCGCAGCGACGTTTGCGACGTCGCGCTGAAATTGCTGCGCGCGTGTTCGCGCAGCGCATGCGCGATGCCGTGTGCGATCAGCACGCCGAACTCGTCGTCGTTCAGGCGGACGCGATCGAGCAGCCCGCCGTACACGAGCACCTTGCCGCCCGGCAGGCAGGTGATGCGGATGTCGCGCGAGCGGATCACGTTGACGTCCCACGCCCAGCTCTTCACACGATCGTTCCACTTCACCGAATACGGCGCGAGCTTCATGACGATCGCGCGCAGCCGCTTCACGCGCGGCTGGTTCGCGGGCAGCAGGCGGTCGCTGTCGGCGGCGGCCTGGACGATCTGCGCGTATTCGTTCGCGGTGAGTTGTTCGAGCAGCGGCGACGGGATCAGCGTGCGGAACGCGATCGCATTGCCGTAGCGAATCTGCTGCGGCGTCGGCGTATAGGCTTTCGCGGGCACGGCGGCGCCGGTCGGCTGCGCGGCTTCGGCTGCAGGCGGGGGAGCGGCTGCAGCCGGCGTGGACGGCGCTGCCGGGGCAGCGGGCGCGGAGCCGGCCATGGCCGCAACGGTGTCGGACGCATGAGCGCTTCCCGCCGCGCCGAGCGTCGCGAAGCCGACGCCCAGCGCGGCGACGACGCGCGCCACGCGATGCAGTCGGTCATTGCGCACGGCTGGCCTCGCCGTTGCGCGCGGTGCCGTTCCACGGCGCGATCTTGAACAGCAGCAGCATGCCGGGGATCGCGAGCGCGGTGCACACGATGAAGTAGTCGAACCAGCCGATCTTCGCGACGATGAAGCCGCTCGCGGCCGATGCGAGGGTGCGCGGCACGGACGCGAGGCTCGTGAACAGCGCGAACTGCGTGGCCGTGTAGCGCGGATCGGTCGTGCTCGCGATATACGCGACGAACGCGGCCATCGTCAGGCCGGTCGTGAAGGTTTCGACGCCGTAGACGATCGCGAGCGCGACCGTCATCGGGCTGAATTGCGGCGTGACCGCGACGCCGAACACGGACAGCGCCGCCGCGATCGCGTGGCTCGTCGATACCGTGAAGTCGTACAGCATCGCGAGCACCGGCGAGCCGGGGCCGAGTTGCGCGAGCCACGCGAAGCCGAGCGTCGACACCATCTGCAGCGCGCCGAAGATCCACAGCCCGCGGCCGATCCCGATCTTCACGAGCCAGACGCCGCCGATGATGCCGCCGGCGACGCTCGCGACGAGCGCGGTGGTCTTCGCGACGATGCCGATCTCGGTGCGCGTGAAGCCGATGTCGAGGAAGAACGACGTCGACAGCGTGGTGGCCATCGTGTCGCCGATCTTGAACAGGAAGATGAACGCGATGACGAGCAGCGCGCCGCTCCAGCCGTCACGCTGGATGAATTCGCGGAACGGCAGCACGATCGCGTCGCGCAGGTTGCGCGGCGGCGCGCCGACGACTTCCGGTTCGCGCACGAGCAGCGTCATCAGGATGCCCGGCAGCATGAACGCGCCGGTGAGCGCGAACACGGCGTCCCACGGCATGTGGTCGGACAGGATCAGCGCCAGCGAGCCGGGGATCAGCGCGGCGAGCTTGTATGCGTTCACGTGTACCGCGTTGCCGAGGCCTTGCTCGGTGTCGCGCAGCAGTTCGCGGCGATAGGCGTCGATCACGATGTCGGAGCTTGCGCCGAAGAATGCGACGAGCGTCGTAAGCGCGGCGACCGTCCAGATCGAGTCGCGCGGCGACACGAAGCCGAGCGCGGCGATCGCGCCGGCGACCAGCACCTGCGTGAGCAGCATCCAGCCGCGCCGGCGGCCCGGCCGCCAGCCGGGCAGGCGCGGGATGTAGCGGTCCATCAGCGGCGCCCACAGGAACTTCCACGTATACGGGAACTGGATCAGCGCGAACAGGCCGATTTCCTTCAGGTTCACGCCCTCGGAGCGCAGCCATGCCTGCACGAGGTAGACGAGCGTGAACAGGGGCAGCCCCGACGTGAAGCCCAGGAACACGCAGATCAGCATGTGCGTGTTCAGATAGGCGCGCCAGCCGGGGTGATCCTCGTGAGCGGTGAGTGCGGGCGCCTCGTGTGGCGTTTTGGACATGGACGGAAACTGGGTAGCGTTGACTGATGGCGGCGGCAGCGCACGCGGCGGCGCGGGTAGCACAGGAGCGCGGCCGTACGTGCGTGCGGGCCGTCGGCGTCCGTCAACGGCCCCCCGGCTCAGCTGCGCTTGACGCGATAGACAGCAAGACTACCACGCCAGTTCGCTCCCCATCGAATCGGCTGGCCTTCGTGCAGCACGATGCGGTCGAGGATCGTGACGCCGACTTCGGGCGCGAGCGCCTCGAAATCCTTGATCGTCAGCACCCGGACGTTCGGCGTGTTGTGCCACTGGTAAGGCAGCGACTTCGACACCGGCATCCGGCCGCGCAGCACCGACAACCGGTGCGCCCAGTAGCCGAAGTTCGGGAACGACACGATGCATTCGCGTCCGACGCGCGCGGTTTCGCGCAGGATCGCGGCCGTCTGGTGGATCGTCTGAAGGGTTTGCGACAGGATCGCGAAATCGAAGCTGTGATCCTCGAACAGGCGCAGGCCGTCCTCGAGGTTCTGCTGGATCACGTTGATCCCGTTCTTCGCGCTGGCGAGCACGCCCGCGTCGTTCAGTTCGATCCCGTAGCCGGACACGTCGAGTTCTTCCGACAGCAGCGACAGCAGCGAGCCGTCGCCGCAGCCGAGGTCGAGCACGGTCGCGCGCGGTTCGACCCAGCGGGCGATCGCGCGGAAGTCCGCGCGGGCGGACAGGGAATTCAGTGCTTGCTGGTTCATGCCCCCACCTCGATGGCGATTCGTTCGTAATACGCGCGGAGCAGGTTGTGATAGCGCGCGTCGTCGAGCAGGAACGCGTCGTGGCCGTGCGGCGCGTCGATTTCCGCGTAGCTGACCGTGCGCTTGTTGTCGAGCAGCGCCTTCACGATCTCGCGCGAACGCGCCGGCGCGAAGCGCCAGTCGGTCGAGAAGCTCGCGATCAGGTATTTCGCCTGCGTGTGCGCGAGCGCGGCCGTCAGGTTGCCGTCGAACGCCTTCGCCGGATCGAAGTAGTCGAGCGCGCGCGTGATCAGCAGGTAGGTGTTCGCGTCGAAGTAGTCGGCGAACTTGTCGCCCTGATAGCGCAGGTACGACTCGACCTCGAACTCCACGTCGAAGCTGAAGTTGTACGCGTCGAGCGCGCCGTCCGCGCGGCGCAGCGCACGGCCGAATTTCTCGGCCATGTCGTCGTCGGACAGGTACGTGATGTGGCCGATCATCCGCGCGACGCGCAGGCCGCGCTTCGGCTTCACGCCGTGCGCGTAGTAGTCGCCGCCGTGGAAGTCGGGATCGGACAGGATCGCCGAGCGTGCGACCTCGTTGAACGCGATGTTCTGCGCGGACAGCTTCGGTGTCGACGCGATGTCGATGCAGTGCGCGACGCGCTCCGGATACATCAGGCTCCACGCGAGCGCCTGCATCCCGCCGAGGCTGCCGCCCATCACGGCGGCGAAGCGCTCGATGCCGAACGCGTCGGCGACGCGCGCCTGCGCGTGCACCCAGTCCTCGACGGTGACGACGGGGAAGCGCGCGCCGTACGGTTTGCCGGTCGACGGATCGATGCTCATCGGGCCGGTCGAGCCGAAACACGACCCGAGATTGTTCACGCCGATCACGAAGAAGCGGTTGGTGTCGAGCGGCTTGCCGGGGCCGACCATGTTGTCCCACCAGCCGGTGCTGCGCGGATCGTCCGCGTAGATGCCGGCGACGTGGTGCGACGCGTTGAGCGCGTGGCAGACGAGCACCGCGTTCGAGCGCGCGGCGTTGAGCTCGCCGTACGTCTCGACGACGAGCTGATAGTTGCCGATCACGCTGCCGCTTTGCAAGCGCAGCGGTTCGGCGAAGTGCATGGTCTGTGGAGCGACGATGCCGATCGATTCCATTCGTTCCGCCTTATGCCATATGACTGGGCGGCTAAATGGTGTCGGCGAGGCGCGGAGTCGAAGGTGCGCGGCTGACGACCTCTTTAGCCGCATTTGTAGTGAACCGCCGGGGGAACGACGCATCGACGCGTCAAGGCCCCGGCCGGTTCGCGCGCCCGCAATCGAGTCAGCAAATCGGCGCGCTTCCGGCCTGCCGCCAAGGGGGCGGCAAGTCGGCAAAGTATAGCGGAATTCCGCCGGAGGCGGATTGCATCGGGGCGTGCGGCCCGCTGGCCCGTTACCAGCAGCGGTACTTTGCCGTGAATTGCCCCGTGACCACCGAGTAGTCGGACAGGTTTCCTTCCACGCGGAGGCTGGCCGATATCGAGAAGCGCTGGCTCACTTGTCCGGTCGTGCCGAGTCGGATGGAAGCGCGCGTCAATGCAGAATCAGCCGCAAATGCGCATCGGCCTGTTCCCCGGGCGGCTTCTGGAACCCGCCTTTTGCAAAGCGATGCCACCGGCCGATCACATAGCTGACGAGCAGGCTTGCGCGCGCGGCGGGATCGTAATCGGCCGGCAGCACGAACGGCGCCGCGCCGTCGGGCGCCTGGGATTCGGTGCGCGCGACCCGCAGGCACTGCTTGACGGTCGCCTCGATTCGGTCGACGAGCTGGTTCACGCGCTCGGTGAGCCGCTCGTCCTCGCCGACCAGCGCCTCGCCGGTCAGCACGCGCGTCATGCCGGGGTTCTTCGCGGCGAAATTGAGCATCGTCAGCGCGATCGTGCGTGCCTGCAGCACGCCGTTCGGCTCCTTCGCGACGATCTGGTTGACGAGGCCGAACAGCGCCTGCTCGATGAACTCGATCAGCCCTTCGTACATCTTCGCCTTGCTGGAGAAGTGCCGGTACAGCGCGGCTTCCGACACGTCGAGCCGGGCCGCGAGCGAGGCCGTCGTGATTTTTTCGGGCTTCGGCGCCTCCAGCATCGCGGCGAGCGTCTGCAGGATCATCACGCGCCGCTCGCCCGGCTTCGGGCGCGGGCGGGACGGCGTGGCCTGGTCTTCCGTTACGGCTTGGTCCTGCGGGTAAGTCGGCTGCATTTTTGTCGCCCCGATCGTGTGCCCAGTCGCAGCGATTTTAACGAACGAATGCGCTGGTCGACATAATGCGGCCGGCCGATGTTCGGCAGATGACCCGGCAGGTGGCCCGTGATCCATACGGTGCCGATGCCGAGGCGCTTGTAGCGCTTCAGGTGGCTGCGGGTATCCTCGACGAGGATCGCGTCGGCGAGCCGCGCGTGCGCGGCGCGCAGCGTGCGGCGCAGCATCGTGTGATCGGGCTTTGCGCGCCACGCACGCCGGTCTCGCATGTGCTCGATCGCGATCACGCGCTCGAACAGCCGTTCGATGCGCAGCTCGCGCAGCACCGCGCGCGCGTAGTTCTCGGGCGCGTTGGTCAGCACGAACTTGCGGCCCGGCAGCGCGGCGATGATACGCGCGAGGCCGCGCTCGGCGCGCAGCATCGCGGGCAGGTCGGAAAACGTGTGCACGACCCGCAGGAAGTCGTTCGGATCGATCGGATGATGGCGCGCAAGGCCGAGGAGCGCGGCGCCGTAGCGCTGCGTGTAGCCGGTGCGCAGGCGATCGGCTTCGACGCGGCCGACGTGGAGCGTGTCGATGATGTATTGCGTCATCGCGCGGTTGATCTCCGGGAAGATCGCGTGCGATGCGTGATGAAGCGTGTTGTCGAGATCGAACAGCCAGACAGGCGAGCCGGCGCGCGGCCGGCTGCGGGAGATGCGCCGGCGTCGCAGCGACGCCGGCAGGTCGGGACCGGTGGTTTTGCGGCGCGCGCTCAATGCGAGCGGATCATCGTGCCGAACGGCTGCTCGGTCAGGATTTCCAGCAGCACCGAGTGCTCGATGCGGCCGTCGACGATGTGCACCGACTTCACGCCGCTCTTCGCCGCGTCGAGCGCCGACGAGATCTTCGGCAGCATGCCGCCCGAGATCGTGCCGTCCTCGAACAGCGCGTCGATCTCGCGCGCCGACAGGTCGGTCAGCAGGTTGCCGTCCTTGTCCATCACGCCAGGGATGTTGGTCATCATCAGCAGCTTCTCGGCGTTCAGCACCGTGGCGAGCTTGCCCGCGACCAGATCGGCGTTGATGTTGTACGAGAGGCCGTCCTCGCCGAAGCCGATCGGCGAGATCACCGGGATGAACGCGTCGTCCTGCAGCGCCTTCACGACCGCCGGGTTGATCGCCTCGACTTCGCCGACCTGGCCGATGTCGATGTACTGGCCCGGATTGTCGCGGTCCGGCATCAGCAGCTTGCGAGCATGGATCAGGCCGCCGTCCTTGCCCGTCAGGCCCACCGCATGGCCGCCGAAGTGGTTGATCAGCATCACGATGTCCTGCTGGACTTCGCCGCCCAGCACCCATTCGACGACTTCCATCGTTTCTTCGTCGGTGACGCGCATGCCCTGGATGAAGGTGCCGGCCTTGCCGATCTTCTTCAGCGCATGATCGATCTGCGGACCGCCGCCGTGGACGATCACCGGATTGATGCCGACCAGTTTCAGCAGGATCACGTCGCGCGCGAAACCCTGCTTGAGCCGCTCTTCCGTCATCGCGTTGCCGCCGTATTTGATCACCACGGTCTTGCCGTGGTAGCGGCGGATGTACGGCAGCGCCTCGGCGAGGATTTCTGCCTTCAGCGTGGGGGCGATCTGCGAGAGGTCGATGGGCTCGGACATGGCGGCGGCTCTGGCTGGGAACGGTTGAAACAGGGCGAATTGTACAGGAGTGGCGCAGCGCAGCATCGGGTTTTTGGGCTGGCCGGACGGCCGATCGCGCGGGCCCGGCGCCACGCGCGGCGGCCCGCCGGCCATGGCGCCGGACCCTGCGGCCGAACCCTGCGCCGGGCTCTGAGCCGGCTCTGAGCCGGCCCCCGCGGCGGGCTCCGCGCCAGCGGCGCGAGCCGGGCGACGCCCGCCGCGTGCGGCGGTGTCGGCGGCACGCATCGGCCGGACGGCAGACGTGCAAAATCCGTCCGCCGCGCTATGCTTGTCGCGTAGGGCGACGTGCATGCCCGCTTTCACGCTTGAGCCATGACCGATTCCGCCGCCGCCGCCCGTTCGACCCCGCGCCGAGCGCGTTGCCCGCACTGCGGGCGCGGCTTCGACTGCGGCGCCGGCACGCAGCCGTTCGAGTGCTGGTGTGCGTCGATGCCGGCCGTGCCCGGCGGCGCGCCGCCGGCAGCCGGTACGCGTTGCCGCTGTCCGGAGTGCCTCGCCGACGAGATCGCGCAACGCATGGCCGGTGCGGCCGGCTGACGGTTGCCGGCCCGTGCAACCCGATGCGACGCCGGCTCGCCCGGTGCTCCGTTCGTCCTCACCGATCCGGCCCCCGGTAGAGGCGCCGGGCGCTAAACGGGTAAACTGCTCGGATGCAACGAATCACCACCACCGGGCGCGTCAACCTCAGTCACCTGTTCTGGCTGCGCAATCTCGCGATCATCGGCCAGCTCGTGACGATCGGCGTCGTGCAGACCTATTTCGGCGTGCATCTGCCGCTGCCGGCGATGCTGATGGTCATCGCGCTCGAAATCGTTTTCAACGCGCTGACCTGGGTGCGCGTGCTGCGCGCGCGGCCCGAGACCAATTTCGAGCTGCTCGGCCAGCTGTGGGTCGACCTCGGCGCATTGTCGGCGCTGCTGTTCCTGTCGGGCGGCACGACCAACCCGTTCGTGTCGCTGTACCTGCCGTCGCTCGCGATCGCGGCGGCCGTGCTGCCGTGGCACCTGATGATCTGGCTCGCGGCGTTCGCGGTCGCGTGCTATGCGGCGCTCGGCTTCGATTCGGTGCCGCTCAACATGGATAACCCGGCGAACCTGTTCGACTACTACCGCACCGGGATGTGGGCGAACTTCATGGTCAGCGTCGGGCTGATCGCATGGTTCGTCGCGCGCATGTCGAACGCGCTGCGCCAGCGCGATGCGGCGCTCGGCGAGGCGCAGGCGCACCTGCTGCGCGACGAGCGGGCGGTCGCGCTCGGCGTGCAGGCGGCCACCGTCGCGCACGAGATGGGCACGCCGCTGTCGACGATCGCGATGCTCGCGGAGGAACTGCGCGACGCGGCACGCGCCGATCCGGGGCTCGCGCGTTACGAGGGCGACCTGAAGGTGCTGGAAGAACAGATGACGCTCTGCACGTCGGCGCTCGCGCGGCTGCGCAGTCGCGCGAGCGCGCCGGCGAGCCGCCAGCCGGTGGATGACTGGCTCGACACGTTCGTCGAGCACTGGCGCCTGCGGCATCCGCACGTGCAGTTCGAGCTGCTGGGTGCGCGCCCGTCAGGCGTCGCGCTCGACGACACGGTGGCGGCCGGCCAGATCCTGACGATCCTGCTCGACAATGCCGCGCGGGCGAGCCCGCACCGCGTGACGCTGGCCGCGAAGCTCGCGCACAACGACCGGGCGGGCGACCAGATCGAATTCGAAGTATGCGACGACGGCCCCGGCATTCCGGCCGCATTGCGCGAATCGCTCGGCGCGATGCCGGTCGACAGCACGCAGGGCGGGCACGGGGTCGGCCTGTATCTTGCGTTCAGCGCGGCTGCGCGCCTCGGCGGCGAGGTCGAGCTGTCCGATGTCACGCCGCGCGCGGCGGGCGGCAACGGGCGCGCGGGTGGCGGTGCGAACGGTCACGCCGCTGCTGCGTCGGGCCAGCGCGCGAGCGAACGAGCGGCAGCCGCGCCGGACAGCCGCCCGGCTGGCGTCACCGGCCGCGGCACCCGCGCGGTGCTGCGCCTGCCGGTGGCGCGCGTCACGGCGCCGGCCGCCTCAACCAACACGTAGACGGAGAAACCACATGAGCGAGAACAATTTCCTGGTGATCGACGACAACGAGGTGTTCGCGGGCACGCTCGCGCGCGGCCTCGAGCGCCGCGGCTACGCGGTCCAGCAGGCGCACGACAAGGAGGCGGCGCTGCGGCTCGCGGCCGGCGGCAAGTTCCAGTTCATCACCGTCGACCTGCATCTCGGCGACGATTCGGGGCTGAGCCTGATCGCGCCGCTGTGCGACCTGCAGCCCGACGCGCGGATTCTCGTGCTGACCGGCTACGCGAGCATCGCGACCGCCGTGCAGGCCGTGAAGGAAGGCGCCGACAACTATCTCGCGAAGCCGGCGAACATCGAGTCGATCCTGGCCGCGCTGCAGACCAACGCGAGCGAAGTGCAGGCCGACGAGGCGCTCGAGAATCCGGTCGTGCTGTCGGTCGACCGGCTCGAATGGGAGCACATCCAGCGCGTGCTCGCGGAGAACAACAACAACATTTCGGCAACCGCGCGCGCGCTGAACATGCACCGTCGCACGCTGCAGCGCAAGCTCGCGAAGAAGCCGGTGCGGCAGTAAGCGGCGCGGCGGCAGCGGCCGGCCGCCCCCAACGAAAACGGGCGGCCCCGAAGGAGCCGCCCGTTTCGCATTCGCCCCCGCGCGCGTTACAGCACGTAGCGCGACAGGTCTTCGTCCTGCGACACTTCGCCGAGCGCACGGTCGACATACTGCGCGTCGATCGTCACGCGCTCGCCGGCGTGGTTGCCGGCCGAGAACGACACTTCCTCGAGCAGCTTCTCGATCACCGTGTAGAGCCGGCGCGCACCGATGTTCTCGGTCTTCTCGTTGACCGCGTACGCGATCTCGGCCAGGCGGCGGATGCCGTCTTCGGCGAACTCGAGCTGCACGTCTTCAGTGGCGAGCAGCGCCTGGTACTGTTTGACGAGGCTGGCATCGGTCGCGACGAGGATTGCCTCGAAATCCTTCACCGACAGCGAGTCGAGCTCGACGCGGATCGGGAAGCGGCCCTGCAGTTCGGGAATCAGGTCGCTCGGCTTCGCGAGGTGGAATGCGCCGCTCGCGATGAACAGGATGTGATCGGTCTTCACCATCCCGTACTTCGTGTTGACCGTCGTGCCCTCGACGAGCGGCAGCAGGTCGCGCTGCACGCCCTGGCGCGACACTTCGCCGCCGCTGCCTTCGTTGTTGCGCGACGTGATCTTGTCGATCTCGTCGAGGAACACGATGCCGTTCTGCTCGACGTTCTGCACGGCCTTCGTCTTCACTTCCTCGTCGTTGAGCATCTTCGCCGCTTCCTCGTCGGTCAGCAGCTTCAGCGCCTCCTTGATCTTCACCTTGCGGCGCTGCTTCTTGCCGCTGCCGAGGTTCGAGAACATCGAGCGGATCTGCTCGGTCATCTCTTCCATTCCCGGCGGCGCCATGATGTCCATGCCGGCCGACGGCTGCTCGAGGTCGAGCTCGACTTCCTTGTCGTCGAGCTGGCCTTCGCGCAGGCGCTTGCGGAAGGTCTGGCGCGTCGCGTTGTTGTCGTCGTTCGCGTGGTCGGCATTGCCGCCGAAGCCCACCGCGCGCGGCTGCGGCAGCAGGATGTCGAGGATGCGATCTTCCGCCTGGTCGGTGGCCTTGCTGCGCACCTTGCGCATCTCGGATTCGCGCGTCTGCTTGACCGAGATCTCGATCAGGTCGCGCACGATGCTGTCGACGTCGCGGCCGACGTAGCCGACTTCGGTGAACTTGGTCGCTTCGATCTTGATGAACGGCGCGTCGGCGAGCTTCGCGAGGCGTCGTGCGATTTCGGTCTTGCCGACGCCCGTCGGCCCGATCATCAGGATGTTCTTCGGCGTGATTTCCTGGCGCAGCGGGTCGGCGACCTGCTGGCGGCGCCAGCGGTTGCGCAGCGCGACCGCGACGGCCTTCTTCGCCTTGGCCTGGCCGATGATGTGCTTGTCGAGTTCCGAGACGATCTCGGCAGGGGTCATGGTGCTCATGGGGCGGTCCTTACTCGATCGTTTCGATGATGCGGTTGTGGTTCGTGTAGATGCACATGTCGCCGGCGATCTCGAGCGACTTCTCGACGATCTCGCGCGGCGACAGCTCGGTGTTCTCCGCGAGCGCGCGGGCCGCGGCCTGCGCATAGGCGCCGCCCGAACCGATCGCGCAGATGCCGCCTTCCGGGTCGAGCACGTCGCCGTTGCCGGTGATCACGAGCGTGGTGGTCGCATCAGCGGTGATCAGCATCGCCTCGAGGCGGCGCAGCATCCGGTCGGTGCGCCAGTCCTTCGCGAGCTCGACGGCCGCGCGGGTCAGGTTGCCCTGGTGCTTCTCGAGCTTCGCCTCGAAGCGATCGAGCAGCGAGAACGCATCGGCGGTGCCGCCCGCGAATCCGACCAGTACCTGGTTGTTGTAGATCCGCCGCACTTTCCGCGCGCCACCCTTCATGACGATGTTGCCGAGGGTTACCTGGCCGTCGCCGCCGAGCGCGACCTTGTCGCCGCGCCGGACCGAAACGATGGTCGTGCCGTGAAATTGCTCCATCTGCGTTCCTTGAGAAAAACGGGGAAGAGTCGGGCGGCGCGACGCGCCGCCGCGTGAATCCGCAGTGCGCCGGGGAGCGGCCCGGCGCGCGTCCGTTTCATTTTAGGGCGGGCGCCGGGATATCAAGAGGGGGACGCAAATCGGCCGGCGGGCCGGGAACCGGTGCCGGAAAAACAAAAAGCGCGCGGCAGGCCGCGCGCTTTCGGGAAGCAGCGTGTCGGAGCGGAACGCCGCTCGATCAGTCGCCGAACAGCTTCTGGCGCAGCTCGCGGCGCTCTTGCGCCTCGAGCGACAGCGTGGCCGTCGGACGCGCGAGCAGGCGCGGGATGCCGATCGGTTCGCCGGTTTCCTCGCACCAGCCGTAGTCGCCGGAATCGATGCGGGCGAGCGACTGCTGAACCTTCTTGAGGAGCTTGCGCTCGCGATCGCGTGTGCGCAGCTCGAGCGCGTGCTCTTCCTCGATCGTCGCGCGGTCGGCGGGATCGGGGACGATCACCGTCTCGCGCAGGTTCTCGGTCGTCTGGCCTGCGTTCTTGAGGATGTCCGCCTGCAACTGTTCGAGCCGATTTTTGAAGAAGGCGAGCTGATCCTCATTCATGTAATCCTTGTCGCTCATCTTCAGGATTTCGGCTTCGGTCAAGAGTTTCTTCGTCATCTGCTTGCTTCTTCAATGTGCGGCAAATCAGGAGATAGTGCCTGCACTTTGGGATTACCCGCAACTGCCGCTTGCAATCATTTGCGATTTGCCGCCGCGGGGCCGAAAGCCTCTGGAAAACCGGTTCTCAAATACCAGGACAGGCCTGGCGCGGATTTGCGCGCGCGGCGAACCGGTACTGCGCGGCAGATCGCATCGGCCGCGGCCGGGTGGCGGATGGGCGATCCGGCGCGGTTGCGATGCCCGGGTATTGGTTCTGCAAGAACCGGGCCTGTTATTGCCGTACTCCAGCGGGCACGTATTGTAACTGAATCGCAAGCGGGCGCCGTATCGGGTCGATCCCCGTCGGCTGCGCCAATATCTAGAAAATATAACGCGCAAATCGCGAAAAAGCGATGACGGCGAAACCCTGCCCGGAAACGGCACCCCGCAAGCGCCGCGGCCGCCCGCGAAGGCGGCCGCACGGAAGGCCTGCGACGCCGGCCCGACCGCTCAGGCGAGGCAGGCGTCGAGGCCGTCGGTGATCAGGTCCTGCGGCAGGTCGACGCCGATGAACACCATCTTGTTGGTCTTCTTCTCGACCGGCAGCCACTTCGCGGCGAGGTCGCTGCCCATCATCTGGTGCACGCCCTGGAACACGACCTTGCGGTCGACGCCCTTCATGTACAGCACGCCCTTGTAGCGCAACATCCGTTCCCCATAGATCTGCAGGATGCCGCCGAGGAAATCCTCCAGCTTGTTCGGGTCGAACGGGCGATCGTTGCGGTACACGAACGACTTGATCTTGTCGTCGTGGTGCGCGTGATGGTGATGGCCGTGGGCGTGATCGTGCGCGCATTGACCGTGATCGTGGTCGCAATCCGCGTGATCGTGATCATGGTCGTGATCGTGGTGATGGTGCGCGTGGTCGTCCTCGGCGAGGAAGTCCGGGTCGATCTCGAGCTTCGCGTTCAGGTTGAAGCCGCGCAGGTCGAAGATTTCCTTGATGTCGGCTTCGCCAAAATTCACGACCTTGATCGTCGCCTTCGGGTTCATGTGCATCAGGCGGTGCTTGAGCGCCGCGACGGCCTGGTCGTCGACGAGGTCCGACTTCGTGATGAACAGGCGATCGGCGAAGCCGACCTGGCGCTGCACCACTTCGTGTTCGTCGAGCTGCGCGTTCGCATGCTTCGCGTCGACCAGCGTGATGACGGCGTCGAGCAGGAAATCGTCGGCGATCTCGCTGTCGATGAAGAAGGTCTGTGCGACGGGGCCCGGGTTCGCGAGGCCGGTCGTCTCGATCACGATGCGGTCGAAGTCGAGCTTGCCTTCGCGCTTCTTCGCGGCGAGATCGCCGAGCGCGCGGGCGAGGTCGCCGCGGATCGTGCAGCAGATGCAGCCGTTGCTCATCTGGATGATCTGCTCGTTCGTGTCCTGGACGAGGATCTCGTTGTCGATGTTCTCTTCGCCGAACTCGTTCTCGATCACGGCGATCTTCATGCCGTGCTGTTCGTTCAGGATGCGCTTGAGCAGCGTCGTCTTGCCGCTGCCGAGGAAGCCGGTGAGGATGGTGACGGGAGTGGCCATGTCGGTCGCCTGTGGTTCGTGAATCGGGGTCAAAACCAGGATGTGTGCGTCGCGCCGTCGACTCGCGAGCCGGGGCGCACAACCATCCATTGAAACATACCTGTCAAGCCCTCGCCCGTCGTCCGGACGATAGGCGGGAGCGCGGTTCCGCCAGCGCACGAACGGCCGGCGAACGGGTGTGCGTCTAGATCGGGGCGATCAGACGATTTGCAACAGCAGGCCCTTCAGATATTCGCCTTCCGGGAACGCGGCGAGCAGCGGGTGATCGACGCCCGCGCCGAGCCGCTTCAGGATCCGCGCGTCGACCTTCGCGTCGGCGGCCGCGCCCGCGACGATCTTCTGGAACAGGTCCATGTCGATCGCGCCCGAGCACGAGTACGTGAACAGCAGGCCGCCCGGACGCAGCAGCCTGAAGCCGCTCAGGTTGATGTCCTTGTAGGCGCGCGACGCGCGATCGACGCTGTCGCGGGTCGGCGCGAACTTCGGCGGATCGAGCACGATCAGGTCGAAGCGCTCGCCTTCGTCGACGAGGCGGCGCAGCGTCTTGAACGCGTCCGCGTCGAGCCAGGTCGCGCGGTCGGGATCGAAACCGTTCGCGACGACGTTCTGCTGCGCGAGCGCGAGCGCGTCGCCCGACGAATCGATCGACACGACGCGTTTCGCGCCGCCCTTGAGCGCCGCGAGCGAGAAGCCGCCCGTGTAGCAGAAGCAGTTCAGTACGTCGCGGCCGTCCGCGTATTGCGCGACGAGCGCGCGGTTGTCGCGCTGGTCGACGTAGAAGCCGGTCTTGTGGCCGTTCGGCACGTCGACGTGATAACGCACGCCGTTTTCGTTCGCGATCAGCGTCGCGGGCGGCGCGTCGCCGGCGAGCACGCCGGTCGTCTGCGCGAGCCCTTCCTTGTCGCGGATCGACACGTCCGAGCGTTCGTACACGTTCGGGCAGCCGGTCGCGCCGCTGAGCGCCGCGACGATCGCATCCTTCCATGCCTCGACGCCCGCGGCCATGAACTGGCACACGAGCTGGCCGCGCGGCGCGGCGCCCGACTCGGCCGTGTCCGCGACGTAGTAGTCGACGATCAGCCCCGGCAGCCCGTCGGCTTCGCCGAACACGAGCCGCACCGCGCCCGTGCCCGACACCATCGTCGTGCGGTGCGCGACCGCGCGCTGCACGCGGCGCTTGAAGAAGGCGTGATCGATCGGCTCGTTCTCGTCGAAGCTCCACACGCGCACGCGGATCTGCGACTGCGGGCTGTACGCGCCGCGCGCGAGGAAGCGGCCGTCGTGCGCGCGCACGACCACGGTCGCGCCGGGGGCGGGCGTGCCGTCGACGCGATCGATCGCATTGGCGTAGATCCACGGATGCCGGCGCAGCAGCGATTTTTCCTTGGACGGTCTGAGTGTGACGGTTTGCATGATCGGATCGATTGGGGCCGCGGACGGCGCCGGCCGTTGCCGGCCGCCGCGCGCGGCGGGTAGGGCGGAACGCGCGTCAGTCGCGCTTCTTCGCGCGCGGATGCGCGCTGTCGTAAATTTTCGCGAGATGCTGGAAGTCGAGCGACGTGTAGACCTGCGTCGCGGCGACGCTCGCGTGGCCCAGCAGCTCCTGCACCGCGCGCAGGTCGCCGCTCGACTGCAGCACGTGCGTCGCGAACGAATGGCGCAGCACGTGCGGATGGACGTTGGCGGGGATGCCCGCGGCCAGCGCCGCGCGCTTCACGCGGTCGCGCACGACGCCCGGCGCCATCCGGTTGCCGCGCACGGACACGAACAGCGGATGCGGATCGTGCTTCACGAATTCGCCGCGCACCGCGAGCCACGCGTTCAGCGCCTCGATCGCCTTGCGGCCGACCGGCACCTTGCGTTCCTTGTTGCCCTTGCCGCGCACGGTGACTTCAGCTTCGGCGAGGTCGAGCCAGCCGGCCGAGCGGTAGCCGTCGGCCTGCGTGTACATGACGTCGAGCCCGACCAGCTCCGCGAGGCGCAGCCCGGACGAATAGAACAGCTCGAGGATCGCGTGATCGCGGATGCCTTCGGTCGTGCCGGCGAGCGGCGTATCCATGAGTGCGACCGCATCGTCGACCGACAGCGCCTTGGGCAGCGATTTCTCGCGTTTGGGCGCGCGCACCCCGGCAACGGGATTCGCGGGCATCTCGATGCGCTGCGCGAGCCAGCGATAGAACGCACGCCATGCGGAAAGCCGGTGCGAGATCGAGCGAGCGGACAAGCCGCCCGCGTGCGCGCGCACGACCGCGCCGCGCATGTCGGCGGCCGTCAGCGCGTCGAGCGGGCGGCCGGCGGCGAGTTTCTTCAGTTCGTCGAGTTCGTGCGTGTACGCACGCAGCGTGTGTTCCGACAGCTGCCTGACGTGTTTCAGGTTCGACAGGTAGGCGGCGATCGGATCGTCGGTCATCGCGGGAGCGATCTCAATGCGGCAGCAGGCGCGTGAGCGCGGCGCTCGCGAGCGTCGCGATCTGCGCGAGGAAGTCGGTCGCCATCCCGTCGTGGAAGCGGCGCGGATCGGGCGAGCCGAGCACGAGCAGGCCGAACGCGGGCGCATCGGTGCCGCCGAGCGGCGCACGCAGCGCGAGCAGCGCGACCGACGTGGCCGCGCCGTCGCCGGCCGGCGCGGCTTCGGCGCCTTCCGCCGCGTTCGCGGCCGGCGCCGCGAGCGCGGGCGCGAGCCACTGGGCCGCTTCGAATCCGGTGTTCGCGCCGCAGTACGGCGTCGACAGCCCGTTCGTGAAGAGGCGCACTTCCTCGCCGACCTGGCGCGCGAAATCGGCCTGCGCGTAGGTGTCGGCGACGTCCCATACGCGCAGCGCGGTTTGTGGCACGTCGAACACGTCGGCGATGCCTTCGGCGATTGTGCGCGGCAGCGCGTACGGGTCGCGTTCCGCGATCACGCGCGCGGTCCAGCGGCTGAACTTCGCGGACAGGCTGTCGTTCTCGTGGCCGTAGCGCACGAGCTCGGCGAGCCGGCGCTCGAGATGCTTGTTCTTGTCGCGCAGCATCTCCATCTGCCGCTCCTGCAGCGAGATCGCGGCCTTGCCGTGCGGGTTCGCGAGACGGATCGTCGCGAGCAATTCCGCATGTTGCGCGAAGAATTCGGGATTGGCGAGCAGGTAGTCGGCGACTTCGCGATCGTTCATGTGGCTGGAGCGTTCTTCGGTTATCGGGACGTTGAAGGGTCAGACGTTCAGGTCGATCTCGCCTTCGAACACGGTCGTGGCGGGTCCGGACATCATCAGCGCGGCGGCTTCGTCGCGCGCGCCGCCCCAGCCGATCGTCAGCGTGCCGCCATGCGTGTGCACGGTCACCGGCGAATCGAGCAGGCCGCGCCGGATGCCGGCCGCCACCGCCGCGCACGCGCCGGTGCCGCATGCGAGCGTCTCGCCCGCGCCGCGTTCGTACACGCGCAGCTTCACCTCGCTGCGCGACACGATCTGCATGAAGCCGGCGTTCACGCGCTGCGGGAAGCGGGCGTGGCGCTCGATCAGCGGGCCTTCGTCGAGCACCGGATACGCTTCGACGTCGTCGACGACCTGCACCGCGTGCGGGTTGCCCATCGACACCGTCGAGATCCAGCGCGTGTGGCCGCCGACGTCGAGCGGCCACAGCGTGTCGTTGCCTTCCGTCCGGCCGTCGAGCCCCGCGGCGTCGAACGGCACCTCCGCCGGCGCAAACACGGGCGCGCCCATGTCGACGACGACTTCGCCGTTGTCCTGCATCGTCAACGTGATCAGGCCCTTCATCACCTGCACGCGCACGCTGCGCTTGTCGGTCAGGCCGCGGTCGCTGACGAACTTCACGAAGCAGCGCGCGCCGTTGCCGCAGTGTTCGACTTCGCCGCCGTCGCAATTGAAGATCCGGTACTTGAAATCCGCGCCGTCGACGGTCGGTTTCTCGACGAGCAGCAACTGGTCGGCGCCGATGCCGAAGTGTCGGTTGGCGAGCGCGCGCACCTGCGCCTCGGTGAGCGGCGGCAGCGCGCGCGAATAGCTGTCGAGCACGACGAAGTCGTTGCCCGCGCCGTGCATCTTGGTGAACGAGAGTTTCACTGGGTCCGGAATTCCATGGCGAACAGGGCGGCCGGCACGACGGACGCGGCGCGCCGTCATGCCGGGCGGCGTCGTTCGTCGTGCTGATCTCAACCGCAAATGATACATGCAGCCGACAGGGGCGTCCTGCGCGGGCGGGGCGCCGGCCGTCGTTCGGGGGGCGGAGCGCGGCGATGCCGGCCGATCGGCTGACTGGTCACGTGGGCACCGAGCCGGCAGATTGAGGTGGTGCGATGTGGCGAGCGTTGTCGGGACAGGTGAATCCGGCGGCATGCTGCCCGGCGTTGCCAGTGCACGGGATTTTGCCGCGTGCCTGTTTTCGTACCGGTCAAATTGACAAATCAATCAGGCGATTCGTATAGTCTGGCTATACGCCATGTGGGCCATGCCATCGAATCGCACTCGAGTGTGGGAGGCCCATGATCAAGTCATGGCAGCACAAGGGGCTGGAAGCGTTTTTCACGAACGGGAGCAAGGCTGGCATCCGGCCGGATCATGCGCCGAGGTTGCGGCGCCAGCTTGCCCGTCTCGACATGGCGAGCCAGCCGTTAGACATGAACGTACCCGGCTGGCGCCTGCATGGCCTCGCCGGCGGGCTGGAGGGTTACTGCTCGGTGAGCGTGAGCGTCAACTGGCGCCTGACGTTCAGATTCGAGGGCCCGGATGTCGTCCTGGTCAACTATCAAGACTATCACTGAGGTCATTCAACGCCATGACTCGCATCTTCAATCCGCCCCATCCGGGCGAGGCGCTGCGCGACGACGTCTTGCCGGCGCTCGGCCTGACCGTCACCGAAGCCGCCGCGCAGCTCGGCGTCACGCGCGCGGCGCTGTCGCGCATCCTGCACGGCCATGCCGGCATCTCGCCTGAAATGGCGCTGCGTCTCGAAGCGTGGCTGGGCGAGGAAAACGGCGGGAAGGCGGATCTGTGGCTGGCGCAGCAGTCGGCCTACGATCTCTGGCAGGCGCGCGCGAAAGGCGCGCCGAAGGTGGCGAGGGTGCAGGCGCGCATCTGACGACGCGCCCGCGGTTCGACTCAGTAGAGGCTCGGCTCGCCGGGCGGGCGCGTCTTGAAGCGCTTGTGCACCCAGTAATACTGCTCGGGCATCAGCGGAATCTGCTCTTCGAGGAATTCGTTCATCCGCCGCGCGTCGAGATCGTCGTCGCCGGTCGGGTAGTGATCCCACGGCTTGAACACCTTCAGCCGGTAACCCTGGTAGTTCGGCAGCACTTCGCCGATGAACGGCACGACCTGCGCGCGGCCCGTCTTCGCGAGCCGGCCGACGGCCGTCAGCGTGCACGCGGGCACGCCGAAGAAGGGTACGAACGTCGAATTGCGCAGCCCGTAGTCCATGTCGGCGCCGAGCATCACCGGCTTGCGGTCGCGCAGCCAGCGCAGCACGACGCGCGCGCTGTCCGCGCGGCCGACCATCTCGGCGTCGAAACGCCCGCGCGCCTTCTTCGCTTCTTCCTCGAGTATCGCATTCGAGAACGGCTGGTACAGCGATCCGCAACGGCGCTGCAGCGAACGATTCAGCCAGATCGAGCCGGCTTCGATGCCGACGAAATGCAGGCCCAGGAACAGCGTCGGGGGCAGATCGGGGTCCGTGAGATCGACCGCGCTGTCGACCTGGATCAGTTTCGCGAGCTTGCGCTCGGAGCCGAACCACTGGACGCTGCGCTCGACGTAGCTGCGGATCGCGTGGCGGAAATGCCGGCCCGCCACTTCCTCGCGCCGTTCGTCGCTCCAGTCGGGGAAGCAGAGTTTCAGATTGGTATGTACGATGCGCTTTCGCCGGCTGGGAATCTGGTACAGCAGCCAGCCGAGGCCGTCGCCGAACCGTGCGGTCAGACCGTACGGCAGCAGGGCGAGCAGCTTCAGCAAGCCGATGGCGAGGTGCGTGCCGAGGCGGCCTAGCATGCGGAATCTCCGTGGGGCCGGCTGGCCGGCGCGTTGCGAACAGGGGGGTAGGACAGCGGACGATGCAGCACGTGTGGCGCTCTGTGACAATTCACGAAAGCCGCTATAATACGGGCTTCGCCGAGTTAACTGACAACTTGCGGGGCGAAGCCGGCTGGCGCGAAGCGCGCTGCCCGGTCCTGGTAATCCGCTAAAGCGTCGCCGCTTCAGGCCAACGAAGCTGGCTACGTGAAACCCACCGTAACCACACAGGAGCCTGAAAAAGTGGCAAACGATTATCTCTTCACGTCCGAATCCGTCTCCGAAGGCCATCCGGACAAGGTCGCGGACCAAATCTCGGACGCGATTCTCGACGCCATCCTCGAGCAGGACAAATACTCCCGCGTTGCGGCCGAAACGCTGTGCAACACGGGTCTCGTCGTGCTGGCCGGTGAAATCACCACGACGGCCAACATCGACTACATCCAGATCGCGCGCGACACCATCAAGCGCATCGGCTACGACAACACCGACTACGGCATCGACTACAAGGGTTGCGCGGTGCTCGTCGCGTACGACAAGCAGTCGCCGGACATCGCGCAAGGCGTCGACCGCGCGCATGACGACAACCTCGATCAAGGCGCGGGCGACCAGGGCCTGATGTTCGGTTACGCATGCGACGAAACGCCGGAACTGATGCCGCTGCCGATCTACCTGTCGCACCGTCTCGTCGAGCGCCAGGCCAGCCTGCGCCGCGACGGCCGCCTGCAGTGGCTGCGCCCGGACGCGAAGTCGCAGGTCACGGTCCGCTACGTCGACGGCAAGCCCGATTCGATCGACACCGTCGTGCTGTCGACGCAGCACGCACCGGACATCGAGCTGCCGGCGCTGCGCGAAGCCGTGATCGAGGAAATCATCAAGCCGACGCTGCCGGCCGACCTGATCAAGGGCGACATCAAGTTCCTGGTGAACCCGACCGGCCGGTTCGTGATCGGTGGCCCGCAGGGCGACTGCGGCCTGACGGGTCGCAAGATCATCGTCGATACCTACGGCGGTGCCGCACCGCACGGCGGCGGCGCGTTCTCGGGCAAGGATCCGTCGAAGGTCGACCGTTCGGCAGCGTATGCCGGCCGTTACGTCGCGAAGAACATCGTCGCGGCAGGCCTCGCGTCGCGCGCGCTGATCCAGGTGTCGTACGCGATCGGCGTTGCCGAGCCGACCTCGGTGATGGTCAACACGTTCGGCACGGGCCGCGTGTCGGATGCGGTGATCACGAAGCTCGTGCGCGAGCATTTCGACCTGCGTCCGAAGGGCATCATCAAGATGCTCGACCTGTTGCGCCCGATCTACGAGAAGACGGCCGCTTACGGCCACTTCGGCCGCGACGAGCCGGAATTCTCGTGGGAAGCAACCGACAAGGCACTCGCGCTGGCCGAAGCAGCTGGCGTGGAGCCGACGGCACGCGTCGCATAAGCGTCGTCCGCCTGAAACGAAAAACCCCGGCATGCCGGGGTTTTTTTATGCGCGTCGCGCGCCGGCGGAATGACGCGCGCGCGACGATCGTGGCGGGCAGCGTGCCGCCGGCTCGGCTTCAGCGTGCGCCGAACCCGAACCAGCCGTTGCTCGCCGCGAGGCGGCGCGGGCGATTGACGCGGCGCTGCGGGCCCAGCGTGCGGCGCAGCGCGAGCGCGCGCAGCGACGACGGCTTCTGCAGCAGCGAGCGCAGGCCGGCGCGGCGGGCGAACGCCTGTGCGCTCATCATCGAGAAGAACGCGTGGAACCACGCGCGGATGCCGTCCAGCCGGCTGTGCGCGTGCGTGTGCTCGGCGAGCGCCTGCGTGCGCGCGCGGTGATGGCGCAGCGGGCGGGCGGGAGCGGACGGCACGACGCGCTTCGCAGCGCGGCTGAGACGGGAAGTCAGACGGAATGGCATGTGAACGATGCTTCGCTTGTATGGATGGCGCCCTTGAAGAGCGCACTGGTATGAACGGCCTCGGATGGCGCAACGGATCTTACCGAAAGTCGTTGCGCGCCGCGCCCGCCAGAATTGACAGGCCGCGACAGGCTACCGGGGTTTCATGACGTGCAAAAGTCGCGATAAACCCTTGTGCCGCAAGCGTGTCGTCGCATACCGCCTGTCGCTGAGGCTCGCGCCGCGCCGCACAGTTCCCTTGAGCCAGATCAAATCGGCGATTGGCATGCCCCTGCGTACGACAATGGCGCTGTTCGCGGCATCCGGCGCCGATTTACAATCGTCACATTCACACAATAAACGTCTGGCATCCCATGTCGTCTTCATTGCAGTCGGAATCGATCCGCGCGCAAGTCGCGGAATTGCGCGAACGCGGCTTCGTCGTCGCGCGCGGCCTCGTCGGCGAAGCGCAGTGCGCGACGCTCAAGCGGATCGCGGCGCGCCAGTTGCAGGAAGCGGCGGAGCCGATCGAGTTCGAGGCGGATTTGCGCTACCCGGGCGCGCCCGAGTCGAAGCATGCGCCGGGCGGGCATACGGTGCGGCGGCTGCTGGACGCCTACACGCGCGATCCGGCGTTCGCCGAGCGCGCGATCGCGCCGGAAATCGGCGCGTGGATGCGCGAGTACTTTGGCGAGCAGCCGGTGCTGTCGCGCGCGCATCACAACTGCATGATGACGAAGCATCCGGCGTACGGCAGCCTGACGGGCTGGCATCGCGACTTCCGCTACTGGTCGTTCGAACGCGCGGACATGGTGTCGGTGTGGCTCGCGCTCGGCCCGGAAACGAATGAAAACGGGGCGCTTTGGCTGGTGCCGGGCTCGCACACGGCCGAATTCGGGCCGGAAGCGTTCGACGACGCGAAGTTCTTCCGCAGCGACCTGCCGGAAAACCGCAAGATGATCGACGCGGCAACCTGCCCGCCGCTCCAGACGGGCGACGTCGTGTTTTTCCACTGCAACACGCTGCATTCGGCGGGGCAGAACCGCTCCGACCAGGTGAAGTTCTCGCTCGTCTACACGTATCACGGCGTGAGCAACCGGCCAGTGCCGGGCACGCGTTCGGCGGCGAAGCCGGAAGTGCAGTTCTAGCAGCGGTTCGGGCGGCGCTGCAGCCGCGTCGATGATTCGATGCGGCGCGCGGCCGCGTGAGCGGATGAAGAAACGGGCGGCCTGGCCGCCCGTTGCGTTTTGTGCGGCCCGCATCGCGCGAGGCGGGCACGTCGTCGTGCGTCGCGCGGCTGCGTGATCAGCGCTTGTTGGCCGGCATTGCGAGGCCGATCAGGCCGATCAGCATCGCGACGGCGCCGCCGGCGATCAGCAGGATCGTTTTCGTGGCGGGCGAGCCGGTGAAGAAGCGCGACACGTTGTCGTTGATCGAATGGAACGACTGGCCGCCGAAATACAGCAGCACGACGCCGCCGACGAGCAGCGCAACCGAGATGACCCGGGACATACCAACCTCGCTGTAACGGTGATTCGAGACGCCGCAGTGTAGGCGACGCGCGCGGCCGCGTCCATTGCCGTGCGCGCATCGGCCACGTTCGCTACCATAGCCGTCGTATGTTTCCTTCGCCGCCGGCGCGTGATGTTCGCGCGCGGCGCGCGTCCCTTCCCCGACGTCCTGACGGAACCGACTCATGGCCTACGAAGCAGCTTCCGAACGTTATGCCGACATGCAATACCGCACCTGCGGCAAATCCGGGCTCAAACTGCCCGCCCTGTCGCTCGGCCTGTGGCACAACTTCGGCGACTCGACGCCGATCGCGACGCAGCGCGAGATCCTGCGCACCGCGTTCGACCTCGGCATCAATCACTTCGACCTCGCGAACAACTACGGGCCGCCGTACGGCAGCGCCGAAACCAACTTCGGCCGGCTGCTGAAGGAAGATTTCCGGCCGTACCGCGACGAGCTGCTGATCTCGACGAAGGCCGGGTGGGACATGTGGCCGGGGCCGTACGGCAGCGGCGGCGGGTCGCGCAAGTACGTGCTCGCGAGCCTTGACCAGAGCCTGCAGCGCATGGGCCTCGACTACGTCGACATCTTCTATTCGCACCGCTTCGACGCGCACACGCCGCTCGAGGAAACCGCCGGCGCGCTCGCATCGGCCGTGCAGCAGGGCAAGGCGCTGTATATCGGCATCTCGTCGTACTCGGCCGCGAAGACGCGCGAGATGGCCGAACTGCTCGCGCAATACAAGGTGCCGCTGCTGATCCACCAGCCGTCGTACAACATGCTGAACCGCTGGATCGAGCCGGACCTGCTCGGCACGCTCGACGAGATCGGCACGGGCAGCATCGCGTTCACGCCGCTCGCGCAGGGGCTGCTGACGTCGAAATACCTGAACGGCGTGCCGGACGACGCACGCGTGAACAAACCGGGCGGCGGCTCGCTGAAGCAGGATCACCTGAGCGCGGAGAACCTCGAGCACGTGCGCAAGCTCAACGGCATCGCCGAGCGGCGCGGGCAGAGCCTCGCGCAAATGGCGCTCGCGTGGGTGCTGCGCAATGGCCGCGTGACGTCCGCACTGATCGGCGCGAGCCGTGCGGAGCAGGTGCGTGAAAACGTCGGCGCGCTGAAGAATCTCGAATTCTCGGCCGACGAACTCGCGGAGATCGATCGCCATGCGATCGAGGGTGGCATCAATCTGTGGGAAAAGCCGTCCACCGATCAGGCGATCTGACCGGCAGCAACGACGGCTGATACGGGATGCGAAGCATTGCATGCCGTATCGCCGCGCACGCACGCACGCCGTCGCGTCGCTGCAATGCAGCGACGTGACCGCCGCGCGCCGACGCGTCGCTAGAGGAGTGCAGGCAAGCCTTCGACGAGCAATACCGCAACGCCGACGCCGAGGATGACGCCGAGCACGCGCAGCAGGTTGTGGCGGAATTCGGTTGCGCACGGCACCGCGCCGAGAAATAGCGCTCCGGCCAGCGCCATCGGAATCAACAGGATGAAGTCGCCGATCGTGAAATAGGTCGTCATGCGTGTCTCCGTAGTCGGCCGGAACAGGCGCATGCGCGTCTTCCAGCCCCATGCCGGGCATTTCTCTTGTTCGGCCGACCGATTCGCGATTGCGAGCGGGTCGGACAGTTCGAGTATAGGCAAGCTCGCCGCGTTTTTCGCTATCCGAACCATTAAAAGTATGCGGAAAACCCCGGGGATTCCGCATTTTTTCCGCGAACTGGACGAATGCCTTGCGTCAGTCTTTCCCGTTCCTTTCGATTGGCGCGGAAACGTCGTACGTGTTCGCTACGGGCTGCCGCACCCGCGGGCGCGGCAGCTTGGCCGCTTACGCGCGATCGGGTTGCGCGCGAACGGCGGGCGTGCGGAACACGAGCGCGAGGCCCCCGACGATCGCCCCCATGCCGGCGAGCGCGAGCGGTTCGGGCCGGTTGCCGAGCCAGAGCGCGTCCATCAGCGTGGTGACGACGGGCACGAGATAGAACAGGCTCGTCACGTTGACGAGATCGCCGCGCTGCATCAACCGGTAGAACAGCAACTGCGCGATCACCGAGATCACGATCCCGAGCCACAGCAGCGGCACGACGAACGCCCAGCCGATCTCGAGCGAGATCGGCCGGAACGGCAGGATCGCCACGCACAGCGCGAGGCCGATCGCGTTCTGCAGCGGCAGCACGTCGGCAGGCGCCGCGCGCACGCGCTTTTGCAGCAGCGAGCCGGCGGTCAGCGCGACGAGCGCCGTGAGCGCGCAGGCGACGCCGATGACCGGCAGGCCGGCACCGCCCACGCCGCGGCACACGACGAGCGCGAGACCGGCCAGCGACAGCCCGAGCCCGGCGATACGCATCGGTTGCCAGCGCCGCTCGACGATCGCGAGCGTGAGGATCGGCTGCACGCCGAGGATCGTCGCGAGCACGCCCGGCGCGATCCCGCGATCGAGCGCGAGCAGGTAGAAGATCGAATAGCCGCCCATCATCAGCAGGCCGGTCAGCGCGGCCATGCGGCGCTCGCCGCGCGGCGGCAGCCAGCGTCCGCGCATGACGGCCAGCGCGAGCAGCACGAGTGACGCGAGCGCGAATCGCGCGGTGAGAAAGACGAACGCGGATGCGTGATGCAGACCGAGTTCCGCGAAGATCGCGCCGCTGCTCCACAGCAGGACGAAGAGCGACGTCACGCCATGCGCGGCGAGCGCGCGTTTGAACGAAACCATGTGAATCCACCTGTCGAACGGATCGAAACGTTCCATGTCGCGCGTGCGGGAACGCGTCGTGCGCGATCACGCACGAACGGCCCAAACGGGCAAATGGAAAACGGAAACCGGAAGCCGGCCGGTCAGCCGACGCGTGCCGCCGGCGGGGGCGGCGCGGCGCCGACGAGCGGCGGTGTGACAGGAGGAGGGAGGACCGACGGATGCGCGCACGCCTGCGGCCGCGAGTCGAACTGCGGCCGGGATTTTGCGAGAGCGGACGTGAGCGGATGCATCGTGTCGAAATGCGCTTGAACGCGAATGAACGTCAAAGGTAACGCAAGGCGGTCGTGCAGCGCAACCGGCGGCGCACCGGCATCGCCATGCGCTATGGCGCCACGACACGATGACACTACGACATCACGCCGCACGCCGCGCGTCGGTAGCCGCGTGAGTCTTGTTCGAGGAAAGGAGACGCGGCATTGAGGCGCGAGGCCGCGGGCGTGGTTCCGTTCGCTGCGTTCACGCGAAGTCTCCTCGCGACCGGGCAAAGGGCAGACGATACGCCTGTCGTGCGATTCGCGTGCGCGCCGCGCGTATGGCCGGATTCGGCGGACGGTCACATTCGACAGGGTATGATGGGGGTATCCGCCCGTGCAAGCGCACGCGCGGCGCAGTGGTTGATTGGAGACATTCGACGAATTCGCGGCACTACGCCTGCTTCTTCTTCTTTTCGCGCTTCGATAAACCGTGAACAATGGGATCACGCGCAACACCCCGACGAGGGCGGCGCGGATCGTGCATTTGCCGGCTCGCCAGCGAGCCGGGTTTCAAGTTTCAAGAGTGGGGAACCATCATGCATGTCGGGTCGATTGTCTGCACTACCCATATCGCAGTGCCGAAGGGCGCGCGCGGCATCGTTCAGCGCGTTCTGGGCGACATGGCCATGGTGACCTGGTACGCGGGCGTGCCGGGCGAGTCGAAGGAACTCAACACCGAGCCGTTCTTTCTCGAGGACCTGATCGACACCGGCGAATCCGTGCTGCCGGCCGGCGCCGCGATCCACTGAGCGCGCGTGCCGCACCGGGCGCTCGTGTTTCGGCGCGGCTGACGGCACAATGCGGGGCATGAAAGACGACACTTCCGCCCCCGCAGCTCCTGCCGGCCCGCCGTTCGCCGGCCTCACGCCCGAGTGCGTGCTCGACGCGCTCGACAGCGTGCTGATGCCGTCCGGGCTGCGCACCGACGGGCGCCTGCTCGCGCTCAACAGCTACGAGAACCGCGTCTACCAGGTCGGCATCGAAGACGGCCCGCCGGTCGTCGCGAAGTTCTACCGGCCCGCGCGCTGGTCGGACGACGCGATCCTGGAAGAACACGCGTTCGTCGCCGAACTCGCCGCGCGCGAGATTCCGGCGGTGCCCGCGCGCGTGTTCGACGGCCGCACGCTGCACGCGTTCGACGGCTTCCGCTTCTCGATCTTCGAGCGGCGCGGCGGCCGCGCGCCCGATCTCGACCGCAGCGACACGCTCGAATGGCTCGGCCGCTTCATCGGCCGGATTCACGCGGTCGGCGCGACCGAGCCGTATGTCGCGCGTCCGGTGCTCGACATCCGCACGTTCGGCTACGAGCCGCGCGACTACCTGCTCGCGCACGATTTTCTTCCCGACGATGTCCGGCCCGCCTACGAGACGGCGGTGAACCTCGCGCTCGAAGGCGTCGAGGCCGCGTTCGAGCGTGCGGGCGAGATTCGCCTGCTGCGCACGCACGGCGACTGCCATCCGAGCAACGTGTTGTGGACCGACGCAGGCCCGCATTTCGTCGACTTCGACGATAGCCGGATGGCGCCCGCCGTCCAGGATCTGTGGCTGCTGCTGCCGGGCGATCGCGAAGGCGCGTCGCGCGCGCTCGCGGACCTGCTCGCCGGTTATGAGGACTTCTGCGAATTCGAGCCGCGCGAGCTGCATCTGGTCGAAGCGCTGCGCACGCTGCGCTTGATTCACTACGCGGCCTGGCTGGCGCGCCGCTGGGACGATCCGGCGTTTCCGGCCGCGTTCCCGTGGTTCAACACGCATCGCTACTGGGAAGCACGCGTGCTCGAGCTGCGCGAGCAGATCGGCGCGATGCAGGAAGGGCCGCTCTGGCCCGTGTGACGTGCGACGGCGCGCGCGGCAGCGTCGCCGCGCGGCCCGCATCGCTCAGAACTTCAGCATCATCCTGATGACCGCGGCGAAGCGCTTGCCGTAAGGCGGTGCGATCAGCCCACGGGTATTCAGACGCGCCTGCGTGAGCACGGGCTTCATCTTCGAGAACGTCACGAAGCCGTCGTAGCCGTGATACGCGCCCATCCCGCTCGCGCCGACGCCGCCGAACGGCAGGCTGCCGCACGCAATGTGCAGCAGTGCGTCGTTCACCGTCACGCCGCCCGAGATCGTTTCGCGCATCACGCGCTCGACCGTGCCGCCATCCTCGTCGAACAGGTACAGCGCGAGCGGCCGCGGCCGCGCGTTCACGTACGCGATCGCCTCGTCGAGCCGCTCGTACGGCACGAGCGGCAGCAACGGCCCGAAGATTTCCTCCTGCATCAGCTGCGACGCGGCCGGCACGTGCGTGACCGCGCACGGCACGAAGCGGCGTGACGCGGGATCGGACTGCGCGTCCGACAGCGGATGCAATTGCGCGCCTGCCGCCTGCGCGTCGGTCGCCAGTTGCTGCAGCCGGGCGTAATGGCGCGGCGACACGATCGTCGTGTAGTCGCCGTTGGTCGACAGGTCCGGATATAGCTTCGCGAAGCGCGCCCGTGCCCGCTCGATGAACGCGGCTTCCATCCCGCGCGGCAGCAGCACGTAGTCGGGCGCGATGCAGGTCTGGCCCGCGTTCAGCGTCTTGCCGCCGATGATCGCGTCGACGGCCGCATCGAAGCGCGCATTCGGACCGACGATCGCCGGCGACTTGCCGCCGAGTTCGAGCGTGACGGGTGTGAGGTTGTCGGCCGCGGCGCGCATCACATGGCGGCCGACGTGCGTCGACCCGGTGAACAGCAGGTGATCGAACGGCAGCGCGCTGAATGCGGCGCCGATCTCCGCATCGCCGTTCACCACCGCGACGTGGTCGCGCGAGAAGGTCTTCGCAATCAGTTGCTCGAACAGCGCCGACGTGCGCGGCGTCAGTTCGGACATCTTGATGATCGCGCGGTTGCCGGCCGCGAGCGCGCAGATCAGCGGCCCGGCCGCGAGCAGGAGCGGATAGTTCCACGGCACGACGATGCCGACCACGCCGAGCGGCTGCGGCAGCACCTTCGCGCGCGCCGGCCGCAGCCACTTGTTCATCGGCTTGCGGATGGGCTTCATCCAGCGCTTGCCGTGCTTGAGCGCATCGTCGATCTCTTCCTTCGCCATCCAGATTTCCGACAGCAGCACTTCCTGCTTCGCGCGATGCCCGAAGTCGGCGCTGATCGCATCGGCGAGCGCATCCGCGTGATCGAGCAGCATCGTGCGCAGCGCGCGCAGGTGCTGCGCGCGGGTGTCCCACTCCGGATACGGCGCGCGCAGGTAGGCCGCGCGCTGGTCGCGCAGCAGCGACGTCAGCGCATCGACCGACGGCGCCGTTTGCGGGGCCAGTTCGGGCAGGTCGTTCTTCATGTCGTCTACTCCAGTTGGGCGTGGCACGTCGGCCAGCAGTCAGGCCGCACGTACCCGCTCGGCGAGCGTGGTGGGGCGGGTCGGGATGGCGCGCGTCGCGCGGCACGGGGCCGGATGCAATGCACGGTCGAAAACAGGGTGCAACGTGCGGCAAGCGTCGTATTCGCGCGACGGTATTCGTGTTCGAAAACGGGATTGCCCGGGGTGCGCGTACGGCTCGCTGCGACTTCCGAATGGTGCGCGATCGCGAATTGCCGATGCTTGCCGGCGCACCGAAGCGGCATGACGCGATGCGCGCGACGACGCATGAATCGGCCGGTCGAGCCGCGCATGCGACGCGCCGTTCAAACGATCGGCGATACGCGGCGTCGTTCGATTTCGACCGGCCGCGCGCACGGTGTTGCACGTCACCGTCACGGCATCCGTTTGAAATGAAATGCGGGCCGCGCGCGGTGCGTCCGGGCAACCCGGTCGGCACGCGGCCTGCAGTACGTCGCGCTGCATCGTCGTCTCCCCAGTTTCGCGACGGCGCGGCTTCTGGCGGCCGCTGCATCGCGTCGAATTCATCGATACATCTTAAATTTAGTTCACGCGGGCGTTTAGAGGAATCGCTCTTGAATCGGCGTGCCGCGCGCGCGACGGCCATTCCTACAATGCCCGAACATTACAAGCGGGAGCCGGGCCGCGCCGGGCGCCGTTCATGACACGAAGGAGACGTGACATGCAATACGACTACATCATCGTCGGCGGAGGATCGGGCGGGTCGAGCCTCGCGAGCCGCCTCGCCGATGCATGCCCCGACGCGACGATCGCGTTGATCGAGGCCGGTTCGCACACGGCGCGCAACCTGCTCGTCAACATGCCGGTGGGGATCGCGGCGCTCGTGCCGTTCAAGCTCGGCACGAACTACGGTTACGAAACGGTGCCGCAGCCGGGCCTCGGCGGCCGCCGCGGCTACCAGCCGCGCGGACGCGGGATGGGCGGCTCGAGCGCGATCAACGCGATGATCTTCACGCGCGGCCATCCGGGCGACTACGACGAGTGGGCACAACTCGGTGCGACGGGCTGGGGCTGGCAGGACGTGCTGCCGTATTTCCGCCGCGCGGAAGGCAACGCGCGCGGCGCCGACGCCTGGCACGGCGCGGACGGGCCGCTGACGGTGTCCGATCTGCGCTTTCGCAATCCGTTCTCCGAACGATTCATCCAGGCCGCGCATGCGGCCGGTTATCCGCTCAACGACGACTTCAACGGCGCGACGCAGGAAGGCGTCGGCTTCTATCAGGTCACGCATCGCGACGGCTCGCGCTGCAGCGTTGCACGTGCGTACATCTACGACCGCGACCGGCCGAACCTGCATGTGATCACCGATGCGACGGTGCTGCGCGTGGGCTTCGACGGCAGGCGCGCGGTCGGTGTGGTGGTGTCGCGCGACGGACGCGTCGAGACGCTCGGCGCGCGCGCGGAAGTGATCCTGTCGGCCGGCGCGTTCAATTCGCCGCAACTGCTGATGTGCTCGGGGATCGGGCCGGCGGAACAACTGCGCCGGCACGGGATCGCGGTCGTGCAGGACGCGCCGGACGTCGGCACCAACCTGATCGACCATATCGACTTCATCATCAACACGCGCGTGAATTCGTCGGAGCTGGTCGGCATCTGCCTGCGCGGGATCGCGAAGATGACGCCGGCGCTCGCGCGCTATTTCTCGAGCCGCACGGGGATGATGACGAGCAACGTCGCGGAGGCCGGCGGCTTCATCAAGAGCGATCCGTCGCTCGATCGTCCGGACCTGCAACTGCATTTCTGCACGGCGCTCGTCGACGATCACAACCGCAAGATGCACTGGGGCTTCGGTTATTCGCTGCACGTGTGCGCGTTGCGCCCGTTCAGCCGCGGCACGGTCGCGCTCGCGAGCGGCGATGCGCGCGACGCGCCGCTGATCGATCCGCGTTTCTTCAGCGATACGCGCGATCTCGACCTGCTCGTGCGCGGGGCGCAGGCGATGCGCCGGATCCTGTCGCAGGCGCCGCTCGCGTCGCAGGGCGGGCGCGAGCTATACACGCGCGCGGGCCAGAGCGAAGCCGAACTGCGCGCGACGATCGTCGCGCATGCCGACACGATCTATCACCCGGTCGGCACCTGCCGGATGGGCTCGGATGCGCGCGCGGTCGTCGATCCGCAACTGCGCGTGCGGGGCGTCGAAAGGCTGCGGGTGGTGGATGCGTCGGTGATGCCGACGCTGATCGGCGGGAACACGAATGCGCCGTCGGTGATGATCGGCGAACGCGCGGCGGACTTCATCGTCGCGGCGCGCCGGGGCGGCGTGCCGCGCGGCGAGGCGGCCGCGGCCGCGCACGGCCGCTGAGCGGCACATACCGGCACATACCGGCACATACCGGCACATACCGGCACGCGAGCGACGCGATGCTCAGGCGAACGTATCGACGAGGCCCGCGCGGTTCACGGTGGCGGCGGCCGATGCGGATTGCGCGGCGTCGACCGGTGCGTCGACGGCTGACGATCCGGCGCGCGCGCGCGGCGACGACCGGCCGCCGGCGAAGCTTTGCTGCGGGTTCTGCTGCTGCGACGCGAAGCCGCCGTCGCTGACCGTCGCGCTGCCCAGGCCGAGCCCGCCCGCTTCCATCGCCTCGCGCAGCTTCGGCAGCGCGGCTTCCACCGCGTCACGCACCTGCGCGTGCTGCGATACGAACAGTGCATGCGCGTGGTTGTCCGCGACGCGCAGCACGACCTGCAGCGGGCCGAGGTCCGGCGGGTTCAGCGTCAGCTCGGCGCTCTGCTGGTGCGCATTCGACAGGAGCACGACCTTCTGGCTCAGCGCATCCGTCCAGTCGGCGGTGCCGACGTGCGGCGCGAGCACATGCGGGTTGGCCGCGGCGATCGTGCTTGCTGCGGGCGATGCCTGGAGGTTCGCCTGTGCGGCTGCCGCAGCCGAGGCGGCGGCAGCGACCGTTGCGTCGGCGGCCGGGCTGGCGGTTTCTTCGGCGGCCGCGAATGCATGTTGCGCGGCGGGTTGGGCCGTTGCGCCGGCCTGCAGCGCCGGTGCGGCGGCCTGCGTGGCGGGCTGCTGCGTCGCGGGCGCGCCTTTCGCGTCGGCGAGCGCGCGGTCGAACGTCGGGACCTTCGGCGCCAGCGGGGCGGCGGCCGAGGCCGACGTCGTCGCTGCCGGTGCGGGCGCCGCGCCCGCCGCCGCGCCCGTCGCGGGCATCGCGATCGCGCCCGCGCCGCCGGTCAGCTTCGCGAGTGCGGTCTGCAGCGCGTCGCGACCCGGCGCGGGGGCAGCCGGCTCGGCGGCCGCATCCTTGCCGGCATGATTCGTCAGCGCGGCCGTGGCGTCGGGCTGGCCGGACACGGCCGTCGTCTGCGCGGCAGTGGCGGTGCTGTCGGCATCGGCCGGCGCCGCGTCGTTCGTGCGAGCCAGCAGCTGCGCCTGCACGGCGGCGGCCGCTGCGAGCGCGGCGGCGTCGGGATTGGGCGTCGCGTTCGCGTCGTCGGTCGGCTTGTCGTCGCCCGTGCCGGACGGCTTCGTGCCGGCGGCCAGCGTCGCCGAAACCTGTTTCGTCGTGGCGTCCGGCTTGCCGGCAGTCGCCACGTCGTGCCGCGTGTCGACGCTTTGCTTCAGCGTCTGCGCGAACGGCACGGCGGCCGGGCTGGCGGCGGCATCGTTGCCGGCGGTCTTGCCGGCGGCGGCCGACGAACCCGCGTCGCGGACGGCCTTGAGTGCGGTGCCGGCGGTGTCGAGCAGCGCGCCGAGCAGGGGCAGGGGAGGCATGACGATTCTCTCGTTCGAAAGCGGTGAGCGGCTACGCCGAGCGGGCGGCGTCGGCCCGCATGCGCAGGATCTTCGCGGCGTGTTCGTCGGCGTCGCGCTGTTCGCGCTTCGCGGTACGCTGCGCTTCCTGCGCGACGCCGCGCGCCTGCAGGATTTCGTAGGAGCCGACGGTGCGTTTCTTCTGTTGCCAGTTCGGGCGCGCCTCGTCGATGCGGCGTTCAGCTGCGGCCAGCACGTTGCGCTGCTGCGCGATCGCCGCGTCGAGCGTATCGATGAACGCCTGGAAATTGCGCCAGTTGCCGGCCGGCATCCCGCTTTGCGCGGACTGCGCGAAGCGTGCGTGGTATTCGTCGCGATAGCGCAGCAGCGCATCGAGCTGCTCGGCGGCCGCGGTGCGGTCGCGCTGCGCGGTGCCGAGCTGCTTCGCGGCCGTGTCGAGATCTTCCTGCGCGCGATCGAGCAGCAGTTGAAGGGGAAAGCCGTGTGCCATCGGGATCAGCCTCCGTGTACGTCGAACAGCGCATCGAGCGCGGCGAGGCTCGATTCGAACGGTGCGCATTCGCGAAAGCCCTGCTGCAGGAACGATTCGATGCACGGGTAGAGCGCGATCGCGCGGTCGAGCTGCGCGTCGCGGCCGGGCGCATAGGCGCCGACCGCGATCAGGTCGCGATTGCGCTGGTAGCGCGACAGCATCTGCTTGAACTGCCGAACGCGGTCGAGATGCGGTTCGTCGATCAGCGCGGTCATCGCGCGGCTGATCGACGCCTCGATGTCGATCGCCGGATAGTGGCCGGCCTCGGCGAGCGCGCGCGACAGCACGACGTGGCCATCGAGGATCGCGCGCGCCGAGTCGGCGATCGGGTCCTGCTGGTCGTCGCCTTCGGTCAGCACCGTGTAGAACGCGGTGATCGAGCCGCCGCCTTCGGGCCCGTTGCCGGTGCGCTCGACGAGCGCGGGCAGCTTCGCGAACACCGACGGCGGATAACCCTTGGTCGCGGGCGGCTCGCCGATCGCGAGCGCGATCTCGCGCTGCGCCATCGCGTAGCGCGTCAGCGAATCCATCAGCAGCAGCACGTGCTTGCCCTGGTCGCGGAAATACTCGGCGAGCGACGTCGCGTAGGCGGCGCCCTGCATCCGCAGCAGCGGCGACACGTCGGCCGGCGCCGCGACGACGACCGAGCGCGCGAGCCCGTCCTCGCCGAGGATCTGTTCGATGAATTCCTTCACTTCGCGGCCGCGTTCGCCGATCAGCCCGATCACGATCACTTCCGCGCTGGTGTAGCGCGCCATCGTGCCGAGCAGCACCGACTTGCCGACGCCGGAGCCGGCGAACAGGCCCATCCGCTGCCCGCGGCCGACGGTGAGCAGCCCGTTGATCGCGCGCACGCCGACATCGAGCACGTGGTGGATCGGCTCGCGATCGAGCGGGTTGATCGACGGCGCGGACAGCGGCGCATCGACCTTCGACCCGAGCGGGCCGAGGCCGTCGAGCGGGCGGCCCGACGCGTCGACGACGCGCCCGAGCATTTCCCAGCCGACCGGCAGCCGCTTGGCGCCCGCGAGCGGATCGGCGACGGGCGCGGCCTCCAGCGGCCATACGCGCGCGCCGGGCAGGACGCCGGCGACGTCGGTGGTCGGCATCAGGAACAGGCGATCGCCGGAGAACCCGACGACTTCCGCTTCCGCGTGCGGCAGCGTGCTGCCGGGCGGCAATTCGATCGTGCATTCGGCGCCGACCGACAGGCGCAGCCCGATCGCCTCGAGCACGAGGCCCGCGGCGCGCGTGAGGCGCCCGCACGGCCGCAGCGGCAGCGCGCGGTGGCTGCGTGTCGCGAGCCCCTTCAGGTGCGTGCGCCAGTGCGCGAGATGCGGATTGTGCGGCGCGCGCGGCGTGTCGCAGGCGGCCTCCGTCGCGTGTGCCGGCGCGTCGTGCGCGGTGTCGTGCGGACCGTCGGGGCCGAACGACGCGAGCGCGAGTTCGCGCTCGAGCGGTGTCATTCCGTCGTACAGGATCGATTCGGGCGTGGGCGTCACCATGCGCTCACCTTGCCGATCGCGGCGGCGACGCGCTGCCAGCGGGTGGGCAGCGTCGCGTCGACCTCGCCCGTCGCGGCGTGCGCGCGGCAGCCGCCGCGCTCGATCGACGCGTCGGTGCGCACGTTCCAGCCGAGCGTATCGAGTTCATCCTGCAGATAGGCTTCGACGACGGGCAGGTCGGCCGGATTCACCGCGAGATGCGGCGCGCCGGACAACGCCGGTTCGGCGGCGAGCACGTCGCGCACCGCCGCGACGAGCGCGGCCGGATCGTGCTTCACGTGCTGGCGCACGACCTGCTGCGCGATGTCGAGCGCGAGCTGCGCGAGGTCGGACGCGAGATCGTGCTCGATGCTCGACACGGCTTCGCGGAACGACGCGGCGAGCGCCGCGAGCTGCGCGGCCTGTTTGCGGGCTTCGGCCTGCCCGGCTTCGAAACCCTGCTCGCGGCCCTGGTCGAAACCGGCCTGATAACCCAGCGCCTGGCCTTCGACGTGACCGGCCGCATGGCCTTCGGCATGCGCGGCGTCGCGCACGCGCTGCAGGTCCGCGGCGAGCGCGGCGGCGGCCGCTGCGGCAGCGTCGGGCGGCGGCGGGGGCGGCGGCGGATCGAACGACGCCATCTCCCACCGCTGGTACGCGGTGAGGGTGCCGGCGGGCTCGCGCGCGGAATCAGACATACGCGTCTTCCGCCTTGCCGCCGATCACGACCTGGCCGCTTTCGGCGAGATTGCGGACGATCTGCAGGATGCGGCGCTGCTGCGTCTCGACTTCGGACACGCGCACCGGGCCGCGCGCGTCGAGATCCTCGGCGAGCAGTTCGGCCGCGCGTTGCGACATGTTCGCGAGGAACTTCTGGCGCAGCGCGGGCGGCGCGCCCTTCAGCGCGATGATCAGCGTTTCCGACTCGACTTCCTTCAGCACCATCTGGATCGCGCGATCCTCGAGGTCGAGCAGGTTCTCGAACACGAACATCTGGTCGATGATCTTCTGCGCGAGCTCCGCGTCGTACTGGCGCACGCTTTCGAGCACGCCTTCCTCATGATTGCTCGTCATGAAGTTCAGGATCTCGGCCGCGGTACGGATGCCGCCCATCGGGCTGCGCTTCAGGTTGTCGCTGCCGGACAGCAGGCCGGTCAGCACGTCGTCGAGCTCGCGCAGCGCGGCCGGCTGGATGCCGTCGAGCGTCGCGATCCGCAGCAGCACGTCGTTGCGCAGCCGCTCGGTGAAGCACGATGCGATCTCGGACGCCTGGTCGCGGTCGAGGTGCACGAGGATGGTCGCGATGATCTGCGGATGCTCGTTCTTGATCAGTTCGGCCACCGCGCCCGAGTCCATCCACTTCAGGCCCTCGATGCCGCTCGTGTCGCTGCCCTGCAGGATCCGGTCGATCAGCACGCCGGCCTTGTCCTCGCCGAGCGCCTTGGTCAGCACCGAGCGGATGTACTCGCTCGAATCGAGCGACAGCGCGGTGTGCTGCTCGGCTTCCCTCGCGAACTCCTGCAGCACGTCCTCGACCTGCTCGCGCGTGACGTTCTTCAGCGCGGCCATCGCGGCGCCGATCTTCTGCACCTCGCGCGGCGCGAGGAACTTGAATACTTCAGCGGCCTCTTCCTCGCCGATCGACATCAGCAGCAGCGCGCTCTTGGTCAGGCCTTCAGCGTTCATCGGACACCCAGTTCTTCACGACGGTGGCGACGATCTTCGGATCCTGGCGGGCGATCGTGCGCGCGTAGTCGAGGTTGCGTTCGTAGCGGTTCTTTTCGTTCTCGAAGCCGAGCAGCAGCGCATCGGGCTCGTCGGCCTTGTCCGGGGCGGGCAGGCCGTCGAGCACGACCGCATCCTCCGGCGCCGCGAGCGCCGGCGCGGCCGGCTCGGGCGGCGGAAACGCGCGGCGCATCGCCGGGCGCACGAACATGAAATAGAGCGCCGCCGCGGCCGCCGCGATGCCGAGCCACTTCGCGGCTTCCTTCGCCATCGCGATCATGTCCGGCTGGCGCCACCACGGCAGGTCGGCGTACGGATCGCTCGCGGTCGAGAACGCGCTGTTCACGACGTTCACCGAGTCGCCGCGCTTCTCGTCATAGCCCATCGCGTCCTTCACGAGCTGCTCGATCTGCGCGAGCTTCGCGGGTGGCAGCGGCTGCATCGTCACGTGGCCCTTCGCGTCGGCCATCGGCTGGTAATTGACGACGACGGCGACCGACAGCCGCTTCACGTTGCCCATCGGCTGCTCGACGTGGCGGATCGTCTTGTCGAGTTCGTAGTTGGTCGTCTGGTCCTTGCGGTCGCTGACGGGCGTCGACTGCGGCCCGCTCTGGCCGTTGCCGGCGACGATCGGCGCGGAGGCCGGCTGCGGCGGCGTGTTCGACAGCGCGCCCGGCACGCCCGAGGCGCCGCCCTGCGCGAGTTCGGTGGCCGTGCTGGTCTGCTGGCTGCGGATCGCGGTCTGCTGCGGCGAGGCGTTCGGGCCGTAGCTTTCCGAGGTCTGCTCGAGCCTGGAGAAATCGACGTCGGCGCTGACCTGCGAGCGCGCGTTGCCGGCGCCGAAGATCGGCGCGAGGATCGCGTCGATGCGCTTCTGCGTGTTGCGCTCGACCTGCTGCACGTACTTGAGCTGGCTCGCGTCGAGGCCGGAGGCCGACGCCGTCTGGGTCAGCAGGTTGCCGTCCTGGTCGACGATCGTCACGTTCTTGGCCGGCATGTCGGGCACGCCGGACGACACCATCCGCGTGATCGCCTGGACCTGGCCCTCGTCGAGCACGCGGCCCGGGTAGAGGTCCACGAACACCGACGCGCTCGGCGCTTCCTTGTCGCGCACGAACACCGACGGCTTCGGGATCGCGAGATGCACGCGCGCCGTTTTCACCGCGTTGATCGATTCGATCGTGCGCTGCAGCTCGCCTTCGAGCGCGCGCTGGTAGTTCACCTGCTCCGCGAACTGGCTGATGCCGAATTTCTGGTTGTCCATCAGCTCGAAGCCGACCGAGCCGCCCTTGGGCAGGCCCATCGCGGCGAGCTTCAGGCGCGTTTCGTGCACCTGGTTCGACGGCACCAGGATCGCGCCGCCCGCGTCGGCGAACTTGTAGGGAACGTTTGCCTGCTGGAGCGCGGTGATGATCGCGCCGCCGTCGCGGTCCGACAGGTTGCTGTACAGCACGCGATAGTCGGGCGCGCGGCTCCACAGCACGAGCGCGGTGATCGCGGCGACGGCGAACGCGACCGCGATCACGAACGGCAGCTTCGGGTTGCCCTTCATCCGCGAGATGCCGGGGATGCGTTCCGCGAAGCCGCCGAACCCGAAGTCCGCGCCGGCGCCGCCTGCTCCCGGCAACGCGGCGGCCGCGGTGGCGCCTGGCACCGGGCTGGCGAGGCCCGTGCGGGCGTCGGGGTTGATCAGCGAGTTGGCCTGCGAATCCATGCGTGGAGTTTCTCCGGAGCGGGACGACTGAGCCGCTCGGACGAGCGGACGGACAATGACACGATGCGATTATCGGGACCCGGGCGCGACTCCGATCGACCGAAAAGAGCGGGGTTTCCCCCGTACTTTCGCGGCTTTGGCGCGCGCCGCGCTGCTATCCTTTTTCGCGATCCGGCATGGTGCGCGTCGTGCGGCGCCGTCGGAAACGCCCGGTGTGCCCGGGTCTCATTTCTTACAGGTCTGGGAACAGCATGGCTGCCAACGTGAGCGGAATCGGTTCGGTGTTGCAACAGATGCAGGCGATGGCCGCGCAGGCGAGCGGCGGCGTCGGGAGCCCGGCGGCAGCGCTCGCCGGCTCGGGCGCCGCGACGGCCGGCACGTTCGCGAGCGCGATGAAGGCGTCGCTCGACAAGATCAGCGGCGACCAGCAGCACGCGCTCGGCGAGGCGCACGCGTTCGAGGTCGGCGCGGCGAACGTGTCGCTGAACGACGTGATGGTCGACATGCAGAAGGCCAACATCGGCTTCCAGTTCGGGCTCCAGGTCCGCAACAAGCTCGTGAGCGCGTACAACGACATCATGCAGATGTCGGTTTGACCCGCGGGCAACCGGCGACGGGCATCCGGCGACGGGCTTCCCGGGGCAGCCGCCCAGGGGAGCAGCCTGCCTGCCGCGCCGGCGGCCCGCGCACCTAAAGCTTTCCAATTCCGTTCCGATAACTCTGGAACGAGGCCGCGTCGTGCATCGCAAGGCGGCGGCCACCGCATAGCCAACGCATCACAAGGAGAAGCGCATGTTTTCCCCAGGACACGCTGGAGCCAGTGCGTACGCGCGTGTCGGCGTCGAGACGGGGGTGATGGGCGCCTCCCCGCACCGGCTGATCGCGATGCTGTACCAGGGCGCGCGGCAGGCCATCGCGCTCGCGCGCATGCATTTGCAGCAGGGCAACGTGTCCGCACGCGGCGAAGCGATCGGCAAGGCGATCGGGATCGTCGAGAACGGCCTGCAGGTGTCGCTGAATCGCGACGCGGGCGGCCAGATCGCCGAGCGCCTCGACGCGCTGTACACCTATATCGGCCGGCGCCTGCTGGAAGCCAACATGCACGCGAGCGACGCGATGCTGGTCGAGGTCGACGGGCTGCTCGCGACGCTCGAGGAAGCGTGGACGGGCATCGCTCCGGAAGTCGCGCGCATGGCCGCGCAACAGGCGGCGGGCGCGGCGCGATGAATCTCAAGGCCGAATACTTCGCTCGCTACGAGGCGCTCGCGGCCGTGTCCGGCCGCATGCTGTGCGCGGCGCGCGGCGCGGACTGGCGGGCGCTGCCGGAGTTGCAGGCCGAATTCCTGAGGCTCGTCGACGGATTGAAGGCGGCCGCTCCGGGCGTCGCGCTCGACGAAGCGGACCTCGGCCGCAAGCTCGCGCTGATTCGCCGCATCCTCGCCGACGACGCCGCGATCCGCGATCTCGCGAGTCCGGAAGTCGCGCGGTTGTCCGCGCTGTTCGAGGCGCGGCGCTCGACCGAGGTATTGACCGATCTCTACCGCGCTCGCGGATAGTGCCCGTTTGCCGGGGCGGCGGTAGCCGCGTGCCCGGCTTCGCAACGATGTGGCTGAGGTGAGCAGGCTTCGATCATGACCGGTATCGACTCCGTTGCGGCCGCCCTGCTGGCGAGCCGCCTCGACAGCCTGCTGGCCGGCACCGTGACGGCGCCCGCCGGCGGCGGCGCGACCGCGCAAGTCGGCACGCCGGGTGCCGGCGCGTCGTCGCCGCCCGCGACGGGGGCCACGCCGGCCGCGCCGCCGGCGTCCGCGCAGACGGCGCTGTCCGATGTCGCGCTCGTGCTCGATGCGATCTCGCGCTCGGGCGGTGTCGCGACGCCCGTGATCGCCGGGCGCACGCCGCTGCTGGCCGACCCTTCCGTGCTGCTGGGCGGCGCGGCGACCGCGCCGCCGGTCGGGCAGAGCGCCTCCGATCCGGCCGCTTCGGCCGCCGCTTTTTCCACTGCTTCCTACACCGCTTCTTCCAGCACTTCTTCAACCGCGTCGCCCGCGTCCGACGTCGCGGCCACGCGCGCTGCGGCTGCCGCACCGCCCGTCGCGGCGCTGCGCGCGGCGCTCGCGCAGGCCGTGAGCGAAAGCGGCCTCTTCTACGAATCCCATCTCGCGCAGTGGCTGGCCGGCCAGCGCCCGCTCGCCGCGCTGATGCGCGAACCGCAGGCGCGCCTCACGACCGTGCCGGTGCAGCCCGCCCCGGATGCCGCGCAGCACGATGCGCCCGATGTGCTCGACGAACTGCTCGCGGCGCGTCTGCCGTTGCCGGCGGCCGCGCCGCGATTCGCCATGCAACCGGGCGCGCCCGCGCCGGGCGGTGCAGTGCCGCACGAGCCTGTGCCGAACGCGCAGCCGGCCTCCCGGCCGGGTACCGCGTCGGGCACGGCCGCGCTGACCGACCCGCTCGGCGACCATCCCGACCCGCGCTGGACGCCGGCGCGCGCCGAACTGGCCGCCGCGTCGGCCGATCCGCAGGCGCAGGCATCGGCTCCCGTGCATCCGGCCGCCGTGCCGATCGTCCGGCAGCAGCTCGACGCACTCGCGACGGACCAGTTTCGCTGGGCGGGCGAGGCATGGCCCGGCGCGCGGCTCGACTGGACGATCGAGCCCGACGAGCCGGGCGGCCGCGCGTCGCGCAGCGGCGACGACACGGGGGACGGGATCGCCTGGCGCACCCGGCTGACGCTCACGTTGCCGTCGCTCGGCACGGTCGACGCGGAGCTGGTGTTGAACGGCAAGCAGCTCGTCGCACGGCTGCGCGCGAATTCGGCCGGCGCCGACCGGCTCACGCGAAACGAGGCGGCGTTGCGGCAACGGTTCGAGGGATCGGGCCTGCAGCTCGGCGGACTGTCGATCCGCGCGGTCGGCGACGAGCCGGACGGCTTCGATCCGCTCGTCGCGCAGGCCGCCGCTGCCGCGTATGCGCGCAGTGCGGCTGGCGGCATGCCGGGCACCGACGACGAGGTGCCGCGATGAGCATGACGTCGCGCAAGCGCGCGGCCGCGCTCGTCTACGATCCGAAAGGCGGCGATGCCGCGCCGCGCGTGGTCGCGAAGGGGTATGGCCTGCTCGCCGAGATGATCGTCGCGCGCGCCCGTGATGCGGGGCTGTACGTGCATACCGCGCCGGAGATGGTGTCGCTGCTGATGCAGGTCGACCTCGACGACCGGATTCCGCCGCAGCTTTACCAGGCCGTCGCGGATCTGCTCGCGTGGCTGTATGCGCTCGATCGCACCGAGCCCGAACCGGGTGACGCCGCGCCGCGCTTTCCGTTGCCGCCGCTGCGCCGCTGAGTAGTTGAGCTGCTGAGCCACTGAATTGCTGAATTGCTGAATTGCTGAATCGCTGAGCCCACGCCCACGCCCGCCCGGGTTTTCTTGCGAAATGCTGTCCGGGTCTTTCGCGATCATTTCGTCGGCATTTTTCGTCTATTGACCGGAATCTGCGCGCGATCAGTGTGCTTTTTCGGTTATCTCTGGACTTTTTCGCCAGCTCCGGCGTGTGCCGGCGGATTGAGTGGTCGCTTCATTTGTGTAATGATATCCATTCTCATTTTCATGCTGTCCGGGCGGCGTACGTTTTCCGTGCGCCGCCCGTTGCTTTGAACGAATGGATACTCTCGCGTGAACGCGCCCGAAACGATCGCCCCGCCGCAGGCGGGCAGGCCCCCCGCGGGCGTTACCGTGCTGCATCCGGCCGCACGGCCCCTGAGCGACGCCGAACTCGCGGCGCGCCGCCAGCGCTCGCGCCGCGCGACCTTCATCAAATGGCTGCGCAAGGTGCACGGCTGGGTCGGATTGTGGGGCGCGGTGCTCGGATTGCTGTTCGGCGTGACGGGCGTGCTGCTGAACCACCGTGCGCCGCCGCTGAAGATCCCGACCGGCGAACCGCAGGTCGAACAGATGCAGATCGCGCTGCCGGACCCGGTGCCGAAGTCGCCCGCCGCGATGACGAATTGGCTCCAGCAGGAACTGCACTTCGACGGCCGGCCGGGCCGCGTGCGCAAGGAGCCTGCGCAGCCGGTCGCCTGGGGCGACAAGCGCGTGATGCAGCCCGAGCACTGGCAGATGGGCCTGTTCGGTCCGCACCAGAACCTGCAGGCGGAATACTGGGTCGGCAACGGCTACGTGTCGGTGAAGCGCAGCGGCAACACGTTCCTGACGACGCTGAACAACCTGCATCGCGGCGTCGGCATGAATCTCGGCTGGGTGCTGTTGATGGACACGATCGCGGGTTCGCTGATCCTGTTGTCGCTGACGGGCGTGCTGCTGTGGACGGAGCTGAACAAGCGCCGCACGGTCGGCGTCGTGCTGGTGGCCGGCTCGGTCGCCGCGGCGCTCGCGGCGGGCCTTGCCTGACGTCGGCATCGACGCGCGCCGGTTTCCCGCCGACGCATGACGGCCATCCGCCGCGGCCTTGCACCGCAGCGACGGCGTCAAGAAAACGCCGGGCCGCCCCAGGTTTTCCGCCCCGAAGGAAGTCTCCTTGGGGGGCTGGCGCGAAGCGACCGGTTTGGAGGGGGCCTCAGAGGCCGCAGGCCGCGCCGCCGTTTGCCGCGATCTCGCGGGCGGCCTTCGCGCCCTCGACCTGCAGGATCGTCGGCAGCGACACGTTGTTCTTCGCGGCCGTCACTTCGGCGAGGATCGAGATCGCGATTTCGGGCGGCGTGCGGCTGCCGATGTAGATGCCGGCCGGCCCGTGCAGCCGCGCCAGTTCTGCCTCGCTCAGGTCGAATTCGAGCAGCCGCTCGCGCCGCGCCGCATTGTTGCGTCGCGAGCCGAGCGCGCCCACGTAGAACGCGGGCGTCTTCAACGCCTCCATCAGCGCGAGATCGTCGAGCTTCGGGTCGTGCGTGAGCGCGATCACGGCCGAACGCGCGTCGAGTTTCATGTCGAGCACCGTGTCGTCGGGCATCGTGTGCACGACGCGCGTGCCCGGCACATCCCACGCATCCGTGTATTCCTCGCGCGGATCGCAAACCGTCACCTGATAGTCGAGGCCGACCGCGATCTGGCACAGATAGCGCGACAATTGCCCGGCGCCGATCACGAGCATCCGGTAGCGCGGCCCGTGGATCGTCACGAGCCGCTCGCCGTCGAACGCGAGCCCGTCGGTCGCCTGCGCGGGTGACAGCGACGCGCGCCCGGTCGCGAGCGTCATCGTGCGCGTGACGAGGCGGCCGGCTTCGACTTCCGCGCACAACGCGGCGATCCCGCTGTCGCGCGTGAGCGGCTCCAGCACGAGCTGGATCGTGCCGCCGCAGGGCAGCCCGAAGCGGTGCGCTTCCTCGGCCGTCACGCCGTACTTGACGGCTTCCGGGCGCGCGTCGGCCGCGATCCCGCTCGCATGCACGCGGGCGATCAGGTCGTCCTCGATGCATCCGCCGGACACGGAGCCGACCACGAGCCCGTCCTCGCGCACCGCGAGCATCGCGCCTTCGGGGCGCGGCGACGAGCCCCACGTCTTCACGACCGTCACGAGCAGCACGCGGCGTCCTTCGTCGAGCCAGCGCGCGCTGGATTTCAGTACATCGAGATCGACGCTTTCCATCATCCTGTTCCTGTTGCCGGACGGCCCGCCGGGCTGGGCCGTCGTTCGATGGCGGGATTATGAACCGGCCGGCGCGCGCGTGCCGGCAGCGTGCAGATCGTGGCGGCAAATCCGGACGATCGGGCAAGAAATCGCGACGATCGGGCAGCGATCGTGCGCGGGCGGGGCGAAGCGGCGCATGTCGCGCCGCCCGCGCGGGTGCGCCTATGGCGGGGACGATTCGGGCGGGGACGATTCAGGCGGGAGGGAGCGGGGCGCACGGGGCCGGTGCCGGCCCGGCGTGGCGTCGTACCGCTACACGCTGCGTGCTGCGCGCGGTGTGCGCGCGCAGCGGCGGCGGTCAATGCGCGTCGTGGTGACCGTGCGCGAGCTTCGAGTGGCGCCGCGAATACAGGAAGTAGATCACGAGGCCGATCACGAGCCAGATGCCGAACGCGGCCCACGTGACGGGCTGCAGGTTCAGCATCAGGAACAGGCACGCGCCGACCGCGAGGATCGGCACCACCGGCACGCCCGGGCAGCGGAACGCGCGCGGCAGCTCCGGGTGCGTGCGGCGCAGCACCAGCACCGCGATCGACACCATCGAGAACGCGGCGAGCGTGCCGATGTTGATCAGCTCGGCGAGCACGTTGAGCGGCACGAGCGCGGCGATCAGCCCGAAGAACAGGCCGACGAGCCAGGTCGTCAGGAACGGCGTCGCGTAGCGCGGATGCACGCGCGACAGCGTCGCCGGCAGCAGCCCGTCGCGCGACATCGCGAAGATGATCCGCGTCTGGCCGTAGCTCATCACGAGGATCACGGTCAGCATGCCGAGCACCGCGCCGAGGTCGATGAAGCCCGCGACCCACGTCTCGCCGGCGATCTGCAGCGCATACGAGATCGGGTGCGACACGTTCGCGTACTGCGCCGACGGCACGATGCCGGTCGCGACCGCCGCGACCGTCACGTACAGCACCGCGCACACCGCGAGCGACGCGATGATGCCGATCGGCAGGTCGCGCTTCGGGTTCTTCACTTCCTCGGCCGCCGACGACACTGCGTCGAAGCCGATGAACGCGAAGAACATCACGGCCGCAGCACCGAACACGCCGTTCCAGCCGTGCGGCATGAACGGCTTCCAGTTCGCGGGCGTCACGTGGAACACGCCGACCGCGATCACGAGCAGCACCACCGACACCTTGATGAACACCATGATGTTGTTGATGCGGGTCGACTCGCGGATGCCGATCGACAGCAGCGTCGTGATCACCACCATCACGAGGAACGCCGGCAGGTTGAACCACGTGACGACGCCCGGAATCGCGCCGGGTGCGGCCGTCAGCACGGTCGGCAGCGAGAGCCCGAAGCCCTGCAGCAGCGACTGCAGGTAACCCGACCAGCCGACCGACACGGCCGACGCCGCGAGGCCGTATTCGAGCATCAGGTCCCAGCCGATGATCCACGCGACGAGCTCGCCGAGCGTCGCGTACGAATACGTGTAGATCGAGCCCGCGACCGGAATCGTCGACGCGAATTCCGCGTACGACAGCGCCGCGAGGCCGCATGCGATCGCGGCGATCACGAACGACAGCATCAGCGCGGGGCCGGCCTGCACGGCGCCCGTGCCGGTCAGCACGAAGATGCCGGTGCCGATGATCGCGCCGATGCCGAGGAAGGTGAGGTCGATTGCGCCGAGCGCTTTCTTGAGCCCGGCGCCGTGCGCGCCGGCGATCATGCGATCGACGTTTTTCTTGCGGAAGAGGGACATTGCGGATGTGTCTCCGGCGTGCGCGAGCGCGGCGCCGCCGAGTGAGTGAAAACCCGCAATTTTAGCCGATTTGGCGTGAAAGACCCGCTGCGGCGCAGCGGCGTGCTCCGGAATCGCCCGACAAAACAAGCGCTTGCGCGCAGCATTCGGCGGCCGGCGCCGGCGCGGCGCAGGCCGGCGCGGTGGACGGCGCGATTCCGGTGAATCCGGCGGATCAGGCGCCCGACGCGGGCGTCATCTCGACGAGCCGGTTGCTCATCACGTAGAACGTCAGTTCCGCGTTGTTCGACAGCCGCATCTTCTCGAGCAGCCGCGACCGGTACACGCTGACCGTCTTCACCGACAGCGACAGCGTGTTCGCGATGTCGGTGAGGCGCTTGCCCGACGCGAGCATGCAGAGCGTCTGGTATTCGCGGTCGGACAGCTTCTCGTGCGGCAGCGGTTCGTTCTCGAACGACACGTATTCGGCGAGCGCCTCGGCCATCGCCGGGCTCACGTACTTGCGGCCGGCCGCGACCTGCTGGATCGCGCCGATCATCTGCGCGGCATTCACCGTCTTCGACAGGTAGCCGGATGCGCCGGCCTTCAGCGCGCGCACCGCGTACTGATCCTCGCGGTACATCGAGAACATCAGCACCGGCGCGCCCGGCAGCTTGCGCTTGATGCGCTTGAGCACCTCGATGCCGTTCGCGTCCGGCAGCGAGATGTCGAGCAGGATCACGTCGAAGGCCTGGCGGTCGACCGCGGCCATCGCATCGCTGCCGGTCTCGGCTTCGGTCACGTCGCGCGCGACACCGCGGTCGATCAGCAGGTGGCGGATCCCTTGGCGGACGATCGCATGATCGTCCACGAGCAGGATGTTCAGGCTCATGACGACCTCACGAAAGCGACGCGCGGCGCGCGGCGGCCGGCACCGCGAACAGCGAGTCCCACGCGAAGCGCGCGATGACGCGCGTGCCGCGGCCCGCTTCCGGCGCACGCGCGTCGAAGCTGCCGCCGAACGCCTCGCAGCGTGCGCGCATCCCGGCGAGGCCGTAGCCGGCGCGCCGGCTGCGGGCAAAACCGGTCCCGTCGTCGGTGACGATCAGGGACAGATGGGTGGCGTCCGTGTCGATCTGCACGTCGACGGACGCCGCGCGCGCATGCTTCGCGACGTTCGACAGCGCTTCCTGCGCGACACGGAAGATCGCGAGCGCGCCGGCGCCGCCGAGTTGCGTGAGCCGCGCGTCGGCCGCGCAGACGAAGCTCGTACGCAGGCCGGTGCGGGCCGCGTGGCTGTCGGCCCACGTCGACAGTGCGCCGACGACGCCGCCGTCGAGTGCCGGCGTGTCGCGCTCGTCGATCAGCCGGCGGTTGGCGTCGGTCGCGGCGTCGAGCGACCGCTGCGCCAGCTCGAGCGCGCGCAGGCAGCCCTCCGGCGCATCGGCCGGCAGCCACGTTTGAACGTTTGCGAGCGCGAAACGCGCGGCGGTAAGTTCGGCGCCGAGCCCGTCATGCAGTTCGCCGGCCAGATGGCGGCGGGCCGCTTCGTCGGCGGCCGTCAGCTGAAGAGACAGCGCCGCGATCCGGGCGGCGGACGTGTCGCGGTTGGGCAGGGCTTCGGCCACGGGGGCTGCCGCGCCGTCGCCAGGCACGCGCGGCTGCGACGGGAACGGGGCGTGGGCGCCCGGGGGCGCGTTGAGCGACGTATCCATGACTCTCCCTGCTGTCAGAAAGCGGTTCGGGCACCGGCCGGCTGCGTGGATCGGCTGCCGTTTCGATGACGGTCGCCGTCAGGGAATCGCCCCTTGCCGAGGTAACAGAAGTTACAATTTGTAACGTTTGAGTCCGACCCTTCAATGACCGTCCCGACGCCAACCATGCGGGCCGAATAATATCTCAAAAATTTTGAAAAGGTCATGTCAGACGGAGGTTTAAGGGTAAATGTGAATAATCGGAATGAAGCTGGCTGTAGGAAAAACACCGACACGAAAGCACCGGCGCTGCGCGTATCCAAATGTAACGATTTGACATGGAATAGTCCCAGTTTGTTACGAATTCGCCAAGTAGGGACGAAAAAAAACCGGAGCTTTTGCTCCGGTTCTTGATACGGCACAAATTCGGGGCTCGATCAGTCCACGAATGCGCGCTCGATCACGTAGTGACCCGGCGCGCTGTTCTTGCCCTCGACGAGGCCGGCCTGCTTCAGCAGGTCGGTCGTGTCCTTCAGCATCGCGGTGCTGCCGCACAGCATCACGCGGTCGTTTTCCGGCGAGAACGCCGGCACGCCGAGATCCGTGAACAGCTTGCCCGTCGCGATCAGGTCGGTGATCCGGCCCTCGTTGTCGAACGCTTCGCGCGTGACCGTCGGGTAGTAGACGAGCTTTTCCTTGATGATGTCGCCGAGGTACTCGTGGCCCGGCAGGTCGTGCTTGATGTAGTCCATGTACGCCAGCTCGCCCTTCAGGCGGCAGGTGTGCGTCAGGATGACCTTGTCGAAGCGTTCGTAGATGTCCGGGTCGCGGATGATCGACATGAACGGCGCGAGGCCCGTGCCGGTCGACAGCATCCACAGCGTCTTGCCGGGCAGCAGGTTGTCGGCGACGAGCGTGCCGGTCGGCTTCTTGCCGATCAGCACCGGGTCGCCCACCTTCAGGTGCTGCAGGCGCGACGTCAGCGGACCGTTCTGGACCTTGATGCTGAAGAATTCGAGGTGCTCTTCGTAGTTCGGGCTGACGATCGAGTAGGCACGCGCGAGCGGCTTGCCGTCGACCTCGAGGCCGACCATCGTGAATTCGCCGTTGTTGAAGCGCAGGCTCGGCTCACGGGTGCAGGTGAAGCTGAAAAGCGTGTCGGTCCAGTGATGGACGGATTGGACGGTGGCGGTGTCGTATTTGCTCATGGCTTTGAAAACGGACGCGCGTAGCGAACGCGTGTAACGGGCCCAAAAACGGGCAAAAAACCGAGTGCGTCGGCCCGATCGCGGATCGGCCGGCCGGCGCGTCGGACACGCGCCTTCTCGATGACAGACGTTTGAGGAACTCGTTATTTTACCCTGCTTGGGGCAGATGCGGGCTTGACCCGCGCGGCTGCGCGGATTTGGCGCAACGGAATCTTGCAAATTGCTTTCAACGGTCGCCAGCGAGCTTCGCGCCGCGAACACGCGGGTCCGGAACGCGCACGCTTTCGAGCCGGTCAGGCAGGTGAACCGGCCGCTGCGATATGCGCTTCGGTAGTCGCGGGCATGCGGTGCTGCCGCGTCACTGCGAATCGAGGCGCAGCCGCGCGATATACGGCAGGTGGTCCGACAGCCACGCGGTTTCGCCGGACGGCGCCTGCCATTCGAGCGGCGTCAGCCCGCGCACGAACATCTTGTCGAGCGCGAGCGCCGGGGAGAACGCGGGGAACGTGCGGCCCGACTCGCCGAGCAGCGTCGCGACTTCGGACAGCCCGATCTCGGCGAACAGCGCGACCGAATCGTTGCGCCAGTCGTTGAAGTCGCCGGCGAGCACGAGCGGGTCGTCGCCCGCGTTGCGCACGATCCAGTGCGCGATCCAGTGCATCTGGCGCAGCCGCGCCGCACGCGTGAGCGCGAGGTGCGCGCACAGGAGCGTGACGGGCCGCGCGCCGGCGAGCGTCGCGCGCGCGACCAGCAGCCCGCGCCGCTCGAAGCGGTGCGCGGAGATGTCCCAGCGGCCGCCGAGGTCGAGCGGGTGCGGCGACAGGATCGCGTTGCCGTGCCGCCACGACGGCTTGAACACGTTCGGTCCGAGCGCGATCTGCCAGTCGAGCGCCTGCGCGATCTCGGTGGCCTGGCAGTGCCACACGTCGTCGACCGCGTCGTCCATCGGCGCGCCGAAGCCGGGGGCGAGCATCGGGCGCGGCATGCGGCGCGCCATCGCTTCCTGCAGGAAATACACGTCGGCGTGCGTCGACTGCATCCAGTTGCGCATCGCGTTCCATGCGGTGAAGCCGAGCGGCGAGCGGCCCTTGTGCAGGTTCCAGCTGACCGCGGTGATTTCGTCGGGCGCGGCGTGCGGTTCGGCGAACGGCAGGGACAGGGCGTCGGCGGACATGGCGCTCAGTCCTTCGCGACGTGCGCGCGCACGCGGTAGACGAGATGCGGGCGCTGCTCGACGAGCGTCCAGTCGGTCCATGCGTCGTCGCCGACCGACAGCCCCGGATGGCTCGCGACGATTTGCCGCGGCGACGCGGGCACGCACGGATCGCTGCGCGTCGCGTTTTCGTCGTCGAGGGTTTCCTGCACGTCGAGCGCGAGCGACACGGTGCGGGCGGCGTCGTCGACGGTGAGCGGCGCGACCGTCACCGAGCGCGAGCGCTCGGTCGGCACGACGCGCGCGGCGTTGCCGCAGCCGACGGGCACGGCGGACGGATAGCGATGGGTGTCGGTGCGGGTCTGACCGACGGTGGTGCGTTGCTGGAACGTGTCGATCGTCTGACCGTCGCGCACCACCTGGATCTCCCATGCGACGGCTGCCGGTGCGGCGCTCTGCGCATGGGCCGCGAGCGCGGCGCTCGCGAGCAGGACGGCCAGGCCGTGTTTCAGCATGAAACTTCTCCGGAAACGCGGGGGTAGCGGGGAACGGACGCACATCTTACGCCCGATCGATCCGGACGGTCGCGTGACACGATGCGTCGCCGCGGGTTCGCAGCACGATTTGGTCCTGATCGAAAGGTAGGTGCGCGTCACGCGTTTTCAAGCGAAAAAGCGCGCGAACTCGGCGACGCTCGCGCGCTCGGTGACGAGGCGGTTCTCGATCGCGTGCGGGTCCGCATGGCCGAGCGACATCCCGCACACGAGTTGCTCGTTGGCCGGGATGCCGAGATGCTCGGCGACGATCCGGTGGAACGGCACGAACGCGGCTTGCGGACAGGTGTCGAGGCCGCGTGCGTGCGCGGCCGTCATCACGCCCTGCAGGAACATCCCGCAGTCGAGCCATGCGCCGTGCGTCATCACGCGGTCGAGCGTGAAGAACAGCGCGACCGGCGCATCGAAGAAACGGAAGTTGCGCGCATGCTGCGCGTGCATGCGGGCCTTTTCGTCGCGGCCGATGTTCAACAGACCATACAGGTCCCAGCCGACCTTGCGGCGCCGGTCGAGGTACGGCGACACCCATTCGCGCGGATAGTAGTCGTACTCGGCGACGTATTTCTCGTCGCGCGCCGGATCGTCGTATGCCGCGGTGAGGGCCGCGGCGAGCGCGTCGCGGGTCGCGCCGGTCGCGACGTACACGTGCCACGGCTGGATGTTGGTGCCCGACGGCGCGCGGCTCGCGGCTTCGAGGATCGCCTCGAGCGTGTCGCGCGGCACGGGCGTCGGCAGGAACGCGCGAATCGCGCGGCGCGACTTGAGCGCGGCGTCGACAGCGTCGATGGCGTGGATCGCGTCGGGATCGACGCGCGAGACAGCAGCGGGGACGGACATCGGCAACCCTTGGAGACGAAGCGCGCGGCGCCGCGCGGGCGCCGTGGCGAGGCCGGCGCGACGGCCGGTGAACCATCGATCATACGCCGCGCGGCGCGACGCCGCAGCGCGCGCACGGTGTTAGCAGCAGACCGCGGTGGCTGCTTGCTTGCACGCCGATGCGGGATCGCTACACTGAAATCGTAAGGGTCTGATGATCGAGTGACGGCAGCAGCGGCGAGGTTGGTATGACGACGGCGATGGTGAAACAGGAACTGGCGGTGGCGTCCTTCAGCACGGTGTACGACCTCGAGCAGGTCGAGACCGCGTTGAACGAGCTGAACGAGAGCGCGAGCGACGCACTGCGCGCTACCTACGAGCGGATGCTCAAGACCGGCAATCTGCGCTTTTGCGTGAAGCCGAACCGGATGCCGTCGTTCGACGAACTCGGCGACGCGCTGCCCAATTTCACCGAGCCCCTCGACGACGTGCGCAAGCAGGTCGCGCTGTGCCTCGAGACGGACGACCGGCTCGAACTGATGCCGATCCTGCTGCTCGGGCCGCCCGGCATCGGCAAGACGCATTTCGCGAAGGCGCTCGCGCAGCTGCTCGGCACCGCGTACCACTACGTGCCGATGAGTTCGCTGACGGCCGGCTGGATCCTGTCGGGCGCGTCGTCGCAATGGAAGAACGCGAAGCCCGGCAAGGTGTTCGAAGCGCTCGTCAACGGCAGCTACGCGAACCCGGTGATCGCGGTCGACGAGATCGACAAGGCGGGCAGCGACGCGCAATACGATCCGCTCGGCGCGCTGTACGCGTTGCTCGAGCACGACACCGCGCGCGCGTTCGTCGACGAATTCGCCGAGGTGCCGATCGATGCGGGCAACGTGATCTGGGTCGCGACCGCGAACGATGCGCAGGCGATTCCGGAGCCGCTGCTGAACCGGATGAACGTGTACGAGATCGCGCCGCCGGACGCGGCCGGCGCGCGCCGGATCGCGCAGACGATCTACGACGAGATCCGCACGTCGCACGCGTGGGGGCGGCGCTTCCCCGACACGCTCGACGACGACGCGCTCGACGTGCTGGCCGCGACGCCGCCGCGCACGATGCGCCGTGCGCTGCTGCATGCGTTCGGCGCCGCGCGGCTCGACGGCCGGGACGTGATCGCACCGTCCGACATCCGCGCCGACGAGGGCGCGGCGAAGCGCCGGCCGATCGGGTTCTGAGCCGGCGGCGCGCGCCTCGCCGCGGCCTGCGCGCTTCGTGCCGTGCGGCGCGGCGCACGCGACATGCCGATGCAAGCGCGTTCGGCAGGCGGGCGAACCGGGACGTACAATTCTCTTCTCTCCCCTCGACGCGTGAGCGACGCGAAACGCCATGGAGCAGATGGATTGTGTGGTGATCGGCGCGGGTGTCGTCGGTCTTGCGATTGCGCGGGAGCTGGCCGCGCGCGGACGCGAAACGATCGTGCTCGAGGCGGCCGACGCAATCGGCACGGGCACGAGCTCGCGCAACAGCGAGGTGATTCACGCGGGGCTCTACTACGCGCGCGGCTCGCTGAAGGCGATGTCGTGCGTGCGCGGGCGCGACCTGCTGTATGAGTTCTGCGAGACGCGTCACGTGCCGCACCGGCGCGTGGGCAAGCTGCTCGTCGCGACGAGCACCGCGCAGGTGAAGCAGTTGAAGGCGATCGCCGCGCGCGCGGCGGAAAACGGCGTGCTCGACCTGATGCCGCTCACGCGCACCGAGGCGCAGACGCTCGAGCCCGCGCTCGATTGCGTGGAGGCGCTGTTTTCGCCGAGCACCGGCATCGTCGACAGCCACCAGCTGATGCTCGCGCTGCTCGGCGACGCGGAGCGCGACGGCGCGGTGTGCGCGCTGAAATCCCCGGTCGAGTCGATCGACGTGTTGCGCGGCGGCCGCTTCGTCGTGCGCACCGGCGGCGACGCGCCGACCGAAATCGAGGCCGCGTGCGTGATCAACAGCGCGGGCCTCGGCGCGCAGGCGCTCGCGCGCCGCACGCGCGGCCTCGATCCGCGCTGGGTGCCGCCGCTCTATCTCGCGCGCGGCAACTACTTCAGCCTGTCCGGGCGCGCGCCGTTCTCGCATCTCGTCTATCCGATGCCCGACCGCGCGGGGCTCGGCGTGCATCTGACGCTCGATCTCGCCGGGCAGGCGCGCTTCGGCCCGGACGTCGAGTGGGTCGATGCGCTGCGCTACGAAGTCGATCCGGCGCGCGCGCCGGCGTTCTACACGTCGATCCGCACGTACTGGCCCGACCTGCCGGACGACGCGCTGCAGCCGGCCTACGCGGGGATCCGGCCGAAGCTCGCGGGGCCCGGCGAGCCGCCGGCCGACTTCATCGTGCAAGGCACGGCGCAGCACGGCGTGCGCGGCCTCGTGAACCTGTTCGGCATCGAGTCGCCGGGGCTGACCGCGTCGCTCGCGCTCGCGCAGCGCGTCGCCGACATGACGTCGCATGGCTGACGCTCACGGCCCGCATCCGTGCGGGCCGGCCGTGCGAAACCCCGGGCGAGACCCGTGTGAAATCCCTTATCTCCGGCATTTCGGCGCGCACATTCATGCGCTTGAGCGTTATTCTGTTGCACGGCCGTCGCCAGAACGGCTTTCAAACCGATAACGTTGGAGCGAGTCCCCCATGAAAACATCCCGTCGGAGTTTCCTGATCACGAGCATCGGCGCCGTGTCCGCGCTGGCGCTGTCGCGCGAAGCGCTGGCCGATGCGCCGATGCTGTCGGAAACGGATCCGACCGCCGTGGCGCTCGGCTACAAGGCCGATGCGACGAAGGTCGACAAGACGAAGTATCCGAAATACGCAGCGGGCCAGGATTGCGCGGCCTGCATGCTGTACCAGGGCAAGAAGGGCTCGGCGTCGGGCCCGTGCGGTGCATTCCCGGGCAAGCAGGTATCGGCGAAGGGCTGGTGCAGCGCATTCTCGAAGATGGGTTGATGCCCGCGGCGGCATCGTGCGATGCCGCAATGTGGCGAAAACCGCAAAACGCCCGCCATCGGACGATGGCGGGCGTTTTTTATGCTTGAAAACGGTTCCGTCGCTTTCTACACTCGCTGCAAACCAACGCGCCGCGGCCCCTCCGCGCGCCGCGCCCGATACGGCGGATTCACGAGAACGAGGCTCGCATGGCGACGATTGCGAATTCAACGAAAACGATCCGGCCCGAGCGCGCGCTGAACCGCCGCGCGGTAGTCGCCGCCGTGATCGGCAACGCGCTCGAGTGGTACGACTTCACGGTGTTCGGCTTCATGACCGTCGTGATCGCCGAACTGTTCTTCCCGACGACCAGCGAATACTCGTCGCTGCTCTTGACCACCGCGACCTTCGGCGTCGCGTTCTTCATGCGCCCGATCGGCGGCATCGTGTTCGGGCTGTACGCCGACCGCGCGGGCCGCAAGGCCGCGCTGTCGCTCGTGATCCTGCTGATGACGGCCGGCATCTTCCTGCTCGCGATCGCGCCGCCCTATGCGGCGATCGGCATCGGCGGCCCGCTCCTGATCGTGCTCGGCCGCCTGTTGCAGGGCTTCTCGGCGGGCGGCGAATTCGGCAGCGCAACGGCGCTGCTGATCGAAGCCGCGCCGTTCTCGAAACGCGGCTTCTACGGCAGCTGGCAGATGGCGAGCCAGGCGGGCGCGCTGCTGATCGGCGCGCTCGTCGGCGCGGCCGTCACGCGCGGGCTGTCGCACGACGCGCTGCGCAGCTGGGGCTGGCGCGTGCCGTTCATCCTCGGGCTCGTGATCGGCCCGATCGGTTTCTACATCCGCCGTCATCTCGCCGATTCCGAAGCGTTCCTGCATGCGCAGCAAAGCGCACGCCGCGCAACGCTCGGCGAAGTGTTCACGCGCCATCCGCGCGAGGTGCTGTGCGGGCTCGGCTCGGTGATCGCGCTGACGGTGACGGTCTACGTGCTGATCAGCTATCTGCCGACCTTCGCGGTGAAGCAGCTGAAGCTGCCGTATGCGCAATCGTTCTATGCGGTGATCATCGGCAACCTGCTGCTGATGGTGCTGTCGCCGGTCGCGGGCGCATGGTCGGACCGCATCGGCCGCAAGGGTCTGTCTTTGTGGTCGCTCGGGCTGACGCTCGTGCTGATGTATCCGCTGTTCGCGTGGCTCGACGCGGCGCCGAGCATCGCGCGGCTGATCGTGGTGCAGGCCGTGCTGTCGGTGACGCTCGCCGGCTATTACGGGCCGTTCGGCGCGATGATCGCCGAGCTGTTCCCGGCCAACGTGCGCTCGACCGGGCTGTCGATCGCGTACAACGTCGCGGTGATGCTGTTCGGCGGTTTCGGGCAGTTCATCGTCACGTGGCTGATCAAGGTGACGGGCACGCCGCTCGCACCGACCTATTACGTGATGGCGGGAATCTCACTGTCGATCGTCGCGGTCGCGTTCGTGCCCGCGCGCAGCGCGGATCTCGACGCGCCGGCCTGACGGTTGCATTGCATCGCATGCATCGTTTCGGAAGCCGCAACGATGTGCGGACTGGCTGCGAACACGGCGCGACAACCCTCTGCGTTCGCGCCCGAATTGTTTAGTTGTCGAACGAAACATGCGCGGGATGAACGAAATGGCCGCTCGCGCGCGCAGAGGCACTTTTCGCGTGTGCAAGACATCGGCAAAAACCCGCGTGGATGCGCGTCTAGAAGAGTTTTTTCTCCAGCTTGTTGCAAAATCGCTAGCTCAAGTAATATCCGCGTACCCGGCCCCCAGGGGGACCGGTTCCGATCTGGAGACCTGGAGGAAACATGGAATACAACCGTCTGTTGCACACCCTGCGTGTTACCGCCATCGCAGGCGTGGCAGCGGCATCGCTCGGCGTCGCGGGTTCTGCATTCGCACAGATCCCGAACAAAACGCTCGTCTACTGCTCAGAAGGCAGCCCGGCGGGTTTTGATTCCGCGCAATTCACGACCGGCGTCGATTTCACCGCCGCCACGTTCACCGTCTACAACCGCCTCGTCGAATTCGAGCGCGGCGGCACCAAGGTCGAACCCGGCCTCGCCGAGAAGTGGGACGTCTCGTCCGACGGCAAGGTGTACACGTTCCACCTGCGTCATGGCGTGAAGTTCCACACGACCGACTTCTTCAAGCCGACGCGTGAATTCAACGCGGACGACGTCGTGTTCTCGTTCGAGCGCATGCTCGATCCGAACAATGCGTTCCGCAAGGCCTACCCGGTGTCGTTCCCGTACTTCACCGACATGGGCCTCGACAAGCTGATCACGAAGATCGAGAAGGTCGATCCGTACACCGTGAAGTTCACGCTGTCCGAGCCGAATGCGCCGTTCATCCAGAACATGGCGATGGAATTCGCGTCGATCCTGTCGGCCGAGTACGGCGACCAGCTGATGAAGGCCGGCAAGGCCGCCGACATCAACCAGAAGCCGGTCGGCACGGGCCCGTTCATCTTCCGCAGCTATACGAAGGACGCGACGATCCGTTTCGATGGCAATCCTGATTACTGGAAGAAGGGCGCGGTGAAGCTGTCGAAGCTGATCTTCTCGATCACGCCCGACCCGGGCGTGCGCGTGCAGAAGATCAAGCGCAACGAGTGCCAGGTGATGAGCTATCCGCGTCCGGCCGACATCGCGGCGCTGAAGGCCGACTCGGGCATCGACATGCCGTCGCAGCCGGGCTTCAACCTCGGCTACCTCGCGTACAACGTCGAGCACAAGCCGGTCGACAAGCTCGAAGTGCGTCAGGCGCTCGACATGGCGATCAACAAGAAGGCGATTCTCGAATCCGTCTATCAGGGTGCCGGCCAGGCCGCCAGCGCGCCGATGCCGCCGACCCAATGGTCGTACGACAAGAACCTGAAGATGGCCCCGAACGACACCGAGAAGGCGAAGGCGCTGCTCGCGAAGGCCGGCTATCCGAACGGTTTCGACATCACGCTGTGGGCGATGCCGGTGCAGCGCGCATACAACCCGAACGCCCGCCTGATGGCCGAGATGATCCAGGCCGACTGGGCGAAGATCGGCGTGAAGGCGAAGATCGTCACGTACGAGTGGGGCGAGTACATCAAGCGCGCGCACACGGGCGAGCAGGACACGATGCTGATCGGCTGGACGGGCGACAACGGCGACCCGGACAACTGGCTCGGCACGCTGCTCGGCTGCGAGGCGATCAAGGGCAACAACTTCTCGCACTGGTGCTACAAGCCGTTCGACGACCTGATCCAGAAGGGTCGCACGACGACGGGCCAGGACGCGCGCACGAAGATCTACACGCAGGCCCAGCAGATCTTCGCGCAGCAGCTGCCGTTCTCGCCGATCGCGAACTCGACGGTCTACCAGCCGGTACGCAAGAACGTGGTCGACATGCGCATCGAGCCGCTCGGCTATGCGCGTTTCGACGGTGTCAGCGTGAAGTAACCGGCCTGGCGTAAGCTGTCGTCTTGAGAAGACCGGCTTGAAATCATCCGGCGACGAGGGGCCAAAAGCCCCTCGTCGCCGGTCGTACATTTCCCACAAGAAAATACGAGACGCATCATGTTCACATTCGTGTTGCGCCGCGTGGGCATGGTGATCCCGACCTTCATCGGCATCACCATCCTGGCGTTTGCGCTGATTCACCTGATACCGGGCGACCCCATCGAAGTGATGATGGGCGAGCGTGGCGTCGATCCCGCGATGCATGCGGAGGCCATGAAACGCCTCGGGCTCGACCAGCCGCTGCCCCTGCAGTACATCCACTACATCGGCCGGGCGCTGCATGGCGACCTCGGCACGTCGATCATCACCAACACCAGCGTCGCGGGCGAATTCTTCGCGCGCTTCCCGGCGACCGTCGAACTGTCGCTGTGCGCGCTCGTGTTCGCGCTCGCGGTCGGGCTGCCGGCCGGCGTGATCGCCGCGCTGCGGCGCGGCTCGGTCGTCGATCATGGCGTGATGGGCACCGCGCTCACCGGCTACTCGATGCCGATCTTCTGGTGGGGGCTGATCCTCATCATGGTGTTTTCGTCGTACCTCGGCTGGACGCCCGTGTCGGGCCGCATCGCGGTCGAATACGATTTCCCGCATCCGACCGGTTTCATGCTGATCGACGCGCTGCTCGCACCCGACGAAGGCGCGTTCAAATCGGCCGTCAGCCACCTGATCCTGCCGGCGATCGTGCTCGGCACGATCCCGCTCGCGGTGATCGCGCGGATGACGCGCTCGTCGATGCTCGAAGTGCTGCGCGAGGACTACATCCGCACGGCGCGCGCGAAGGGGCTGTCGCCCGTGCGCGTGGTCGTCGTGCATGCGCTGCGCAATGCGCTGATCCCGGTCGTCACCGTGATCGGCCTGCAGATCGGCACGCTGCTCGCGGGCGCCGTGCTGACCGAGACGCTCTTTTCGTGGCCCGGTGTCGGCAAGTGGCTGATCGATGCGATCGGCCGCCGCGACTATCCGGTCGTCCAGGGCGGCATCCTGCTGATCGCGACGCTCGTGATCGTCGTGAACCTGGTCGTCGACCTGCTGTACGGCGTGCTGAATCCGCGCATCCGCCACACGAGGTAATCCCATGAGCAATCTGCAAAACACCCTGCCGAGCGAATCCGCGCCGGCCGGCGGCCGTGCGCTCGCGCTGCGCGAGTTCTGGGCCAATTTCTCGCGCAACCGCGGCGCCGTCGGCGCCGGCATCGTCGTGCTGGTGCTGATCCTCGTCGCGCTGTTCGCGCCGCTGATCGCGCCGCACAGCCCGGTCGAGCAATACCGCGACTACGTGAAGATCCCGCCCGCATGGCTCGCGGGCGGCAACTGGCAGTTCATCCTCGGCACCGACGAAGCGGGCCGCGACATCCTTTCGCGCCTGATGTTCGGCGCGCGCATGTCGTTCTGGATCGGCTTCGTGTCGGTCGTGCTCGCGCTGATCCCCGGCATCGTGCTCGGGCTGATCGCCGCGTTCTTCCAGAAGTGGGCCGACACGCCCGTGATGCGCATCATGGACGTGCTGCTCGCGCTGCCGTCGCTGCTGCTCGCGGTGGCGGTCGTCGCGATCATCGGCCCGGGCCTCACCAACACGATGTTCGCGATCGCGATCGTCGCGCTGCCGGCCTACGTGCGTCTCACGCGCGCATCCGCGCTCGGCGAACTGCAGAAGGAGTACGTGACGGCGTCGCGCGTGGCCGGTGCCGGCACGCTGCGCCTGATGTTCTCGCAGGTGCTGCCGAACTGCACGGCGCCGCTGATCGTGCAGGCGACGCTCGGCTTCTCGTCGGCCATCCTCGACGCGGCCGCGCTCGGCTTCCTCGGCCTCGGCGTGCAGCCGCCGACCGCCGAGTGGGGCGCGATGCTCGCGTCCGCGCGCGACTACATCGACAACGCATGGTGGATCGTGACGATGCCCGGCCTGTCGATCCTGATTTCGGTGCTCGCGATCAACCTGCTCGGCGACGGGCTGCGCGACGCGCTCGATCCCAAACTGAAGCGGATGGCGTGACCATGAGCCAAGATCTACTGACTATCCGCAATCTCGCGGTGAACTTCAACGGCCTGCCCGCGGTCGACCGGATCAACCTGTCGATCGCGCCGGGCGAGGTGGTGGGCGTCGTCGGCGAATCGGGCTCGGGCAAGAGCGTGACGATGATGGCGCTGATGGGCCTGATCGATGCGCCGGGCAAGGTGACGGCCGACGAGGTCACGTTCAACGGCGTGGACCTGCTGAAGGCGTCGCCGAAGGCGCGCCGCAAGATCGTCGGCAAGGACATCGCGATGGTGTTCCAGGACGCGCTGACGAGCCTGAACCCGAGCTACACGGTCGGCTACCAGATCAAGGAGGTGCTGAAGCTGCACGAAGGCCTGCGCGGCGACGCGCTCCACCGGCGCGCGCTCGAGCTGCTCGACCAGGTCGGCATTCCGGATGCGAAGAACCGCATCACGGCGTTCCCGCACCAGATGTCGGGCGGCATGAACCAGCGCGTGATGATCGCGATGGCGGTCGCGTGCAACCCGAAGCTGCTGATTGCCGACGAGCCGACCACCGCGCTCGACGTGACGATCCAGGCGCAGATCATGGACCTGCTCGTGAAGCTGCAGAAGGAGCGCGGGATGGCGCTCGTGCTGATCTCGCACGACCTGGCCGTCGTGTCGGAGGTCGCGCAGCGCGTCGCGGTGATGTATGCGGGCGAGGTCATCGAGACCAATCGCGTGCCGGACATCTTCCGTGCGCCGCATCATCCGTATACCGAAGCGCTGCTCGCGGCGATTCCCGAGCACAATCAGGGGGCGCGTCGCCTTGCCGCATTGCCGGGCATGGTGCCGGGCCGCGATGATCGCCCGTCCGGGTGCCTGTTCGCGCCGCGCTGCAAGTACGTCGTCGACGATTGCCGCAAGGCGCGTCCGGCGCTCGATACGCTGGTGCCGGCCAACGATGCGATGCGCGCGCGCTGCATCAAGCCGCTCAATGTTTCCAACCTCGACCTGACGGGAGGCGCACGATGAATGCAGTCCACGAAACGCCTCGCGTGCCGCACGACGAGGAAGCGGTGCTGGTCGCCGACCGGCTCGCGAAGCACTACACGGTCAAGCGCGGGATGTTCGGGCAGGGCACGGTGAAGGCGCTGAACGGCGTGTCGTTCACGCTCAAGCGCGGCAAGACGCTCGCCGTCGTCGGCGAGTCGGGCTGCGGGAAATCGACGCTCGCGCGCCAGCTCACGATGATCGAGACGCCCACCTCGGGCCACCTGACGATCGACGGCAAGGACGTGGCCGGCGCGAGCCGCGAGACGGTCGCCGACCTGCGCCGCCGCGTGCAGATGGTGTTCCAGAACCCGTTCGCGTCGCTGAACCCGCGCAAGACCGTCGAGCAGACGCTGTCCGAGCCGCTCGAGATCAACGCGAACCTGACGGCGGCCGAACGCGCGCAGCGCGTCGCGCAGATCATGCGCACGGTCGGCCTGCGGCCCGAGCACGCGAAGCGTTATCCGCACATGTTCTCGGGCGGCCAGCGCCAGCGGGTCGCGATCGCGCGCGCGATGATCCTCGATCCGCGGATCGTGGTCGCCGACGAACCGGTGTCCGCGCTCGACGTGTCGATCCAGGCGCAGATCCTGAACCTGTTCATGGACCTGCAGGAGCAGTTCAAGACGAGCTACGTGTTCATCTCGCACAACCTGTCGGTGGTCGAGCACGTCGCCGACGACGTGATGGTGATGTACTTCGGCAGCGTCGCGGAGCTCGGCGACAAGGCGACGATCTACGCGCATCCGCGCCATCCGTACACGCGCGCGCTGATGTCGGCGACGCCGGCGATCTTCGAGGAAGACCGCCGCGTGCAGATCAAGCTGCAGGGCGAGCTGCCGTCGCCGCTCAATCCGCCGTCGGGCTGCGCGTTTCACCAGCGCTGCCCGTACGCGGTCGAGCGCTGCCGCGTCGAGGAACCGCAGCTGCGCGACGTCGACGGACGCCGCGTGGCCTGCCATCGCGCCGAGGAGGTAGGGGAGGTGAATGCCTGATGGTTTGGCGGCGCGCGCGTCTGGCGTGCGCCGTTCGGGGGGCGGCCGCGCGCGCGTGATGCGCGCGTGCCGCAATGCACGGCGCTGGAGCGTGCGCACGGTCACGGGCGCGGCGCTGGCCGGCGCGTGCGTGGCGGCCAGCGTGCTGGTCCCGGTCGACGCCGCGCGTGCCGAACGGCGCGCGCCGGCGAGTTCGCCGATCCATCCGTCGCAGGTTCCGCCGCCCGGCATGAACCTGCCGGGCTTCCACGTGCCGTCCGTGTCGAACGGCACGGTCGCGCGCGGCACGGTGCGCGTGCAGCCCGCGCGCATGCCGTTCTATGTCGCGACCCGGGGCAGGGTCACGCTGTACGTGCTCGGCACGCTGCACACGGGCGACCCGTCCGACTATCCGCCCGCGCAGCCGTTCCGGCCGCGCATCCTCGCGGCGCTCGCCGCGTCGCCGACGCTCGCGCTCGAACTGTCGCCGGACGATCTCCTCGAATCGCAGGACGACGTGTCGAAGTACGGCGTGTGCCGCTACCCGTGCCTGCAGCGCCTGCTGCCCGAGCCGCAGTGGCAGCGCCTCGCGGCGCGCCTGCGCGGCAACCCGGCCGCGCTCGCGGAGATCCGCCGGATGCGGCCGTGGCTCGCGGCGCTGGTCGTCGAAACCTACGACTCGCTGGCGGCCGGCCTGCAGACCGAGTACGGCACCGAGGCGCAGCTGCAGAACGTGTTCCTGAAGAAGAAGGGCGGCCGCGTGATCGGGCTCGAGACGCTCGCCGAGCAGATGCGCGCGTTCACCGGGCTGACGCTCGCCGAGCAGCGCGAGATGCTCGCGCAGGACATGGTGCAGACCCCGGCGCAGAACGCCGACGACATCAAGGCGCTGCACCGGCTGTGGCGAATTGGCGACGCCGACGCGATCTCGGCGTGGGCGGTCGCGAAGAGCGAGCGGCTGGCCCGTTCCAAGGCGCTGTCGGCGTCGATCGACAACAAGATCCTGTACGAGCGCAATCGGCGCTTCGTTGCACGGATGACGGCAATCGCCGCGCCGAACCGGCCGGTATTCGTGGCCATCGGCGCGCTGCACCTGGGCGGCCCGCGCGGCGTGCTCGAATTGTTGCGCCAGCAAGGGTATCAGGTCGACGCGAACTGATTGCGCTGCGCACCGCGCGCCGATCCTCCCCTGTTTGATCGACGAGATGCACGCGCTGCGAGGCGCCCGCGCGGCCACGCGGCTCGATAAGGAAAACCCTCGAATCTTCAGGAAATAGCGTTTAAAACGATTGACATCCGGTTCGGCCAATCTCTATTCTTCATCCCACAAGTTGAAAAAATGAAAAGAATAGATAAGTTCTACGGGGTAGCAGAAAACAAAGCGCGGGGTTAGCGTAGCCGGCACGTATGTAACGTGCCGGCCGCGGAGTGTCTGCATGCACGGCGGGGCCAAACATCGTCGGCACAACAAATGCATGCGACAGACTTGCGGCATAAGCAACGTTCCGTCGTCCGACCGGGGGAAGCAGCAAGCGGGCGGCGGCGGACGTTTTTTGATCCGGAGCATGTTTCCGGTCACCGTCGACAGACGGTTTCGGGGGGCGAATCGACAGACGGCGAAGTCCGCGGCGATTGCGCCAACAGAAAAGCGCCACGAGGGCGCTTTTTTCTTTTGTGGCGGCGGTTTTTGGCCTGCGGCGGCTGAGCGCTTCAACGACGCGTCACGCCATCATGCGTCTTCCCCGGCCTGCAGCGCGCCGGGCGCGACGACGTCGACCCCCGCCGCTTCGAGCGCCGCGCGGATCCGTTTCGCGAACGCGAGCGCATGCGGGCCGTCGCCGTGCAGGCAGACCGTCTGCGCGTTGAGCGGCACCCACTCGCCGCTCACCGCCCGCACCTGCCGCTCGCGCACCATGTCGAGCGTGCGCGCGAGCACCGCATCTTCATCGTCGATCAGCGCGCCGGGCTGGCTGCGCGGCACGAGCGAGCCGTCCGCGCGGTAGCCGCGGTCGGCGAATACTTCCTCCACCGCGGCGAGCCCCGCGTGGCGCGCGGCCGCGACGAACACGCTGTTCGCGAGCCCGAACACGGCCAGCGACGGATCGAAGTCGTGGATCGCGGACACCACCGCGTCGGCGATCAGCGGGTCGCGCGCGGCCTGGTTGTACAGCGCGCCGTGCGGCTTCACGTGCGCGATGCGGCCGCCCTCGGCCTGCGCGATCGCCGACAGCGCGCCGAGCTGGTACAGCACGCCCGCATAGATGTCGCCGGCCGGCAGCTGCATTTCCTTGCGGCCGAAATTCTCCGGGTCGTGAAAGCTCGGGTGCGCGCCGATCGACACGCCTTTCTGCACGGCCCAGCGCACGCAGTCGCGCATCGCATTGGCGCCGCCTGCATGCCAGCCGCACGCGATGTTCGCCGACGTGACGAGGTCGAGCAGCGCCTCGTCCGATCCGCATCCTTCACCGAGATCGGCATTCAGATCGATTTCCATGATGTTCCTCGTCCACGGGTGCGTGGCGCGTCCTTCGTCCTGCTTCCGTCATTGTCACGCTGCGCGCGATTGCGCGCGGCGGCGCGTTTCCTCGCGCATCTCGATCGCGACGTCGATCTGGCGCAGATAGGCACGTTCTGCGACCAGGGCGGCGCGCGCGGCGTCGGGTGTCGTGCGCACGAAGCGGATCGGCAGGTTGAGCCGCGCCTGTGCGAGTTTCCAGAGATCCGCGCGGATCACCGTGCCGATCTTCGGATAGCCGCCGGTGGTCTGCGCGTCGTGCATCAGCACGATCGGCTGGCCGTTCGGCGGCACCTGGATCGTGCCGGGCAGCACCGCGTGCGACAGCAGCTCGACCGGCCGCTCGCGCACCAGTTCGGCGCCGGCGAGACGATAGCCCATCCGGTTGCTGTTCGCGGTGACGAGCCATTCCTCGTCCCAGAACGCCTGCTGCGAATCGGCCGCGAACGACGCGTAGTCGGGGCCCGGCAGCACGCGCACGGGCATCGCCCACGGCGCATGCGCGGGCCGGTGGCGGCGCGGCGGTTCGTCGACGCGCACGAACGCGCACCACGCGGGCGCCTTCACGCCGAATTCGGGCGCGTCGGCCGCGAGGCAGCCGGCGCCGGCCGGCGGCACGCCGACCGGCAGCCGGTCGCCGTCGCGCAGCGCGCGGCCGCCGAGGCCGCCGAAGCGCGACGCGAGATCGGTGCTGCGCGAGCCGAGCATCGGCAGCACGTCGATGCCGCCCGCGATGCACAGGTAGCCGCGCATGCCGCGTTTCGCCGCCGGCAGCACGAGCGTCTGGCCGGCGTCGACCGGCAGGCTCCACCAGGAATACACGGGCCGGCCGTCGAGCGTCGCGCCGAATTCGGTGCCGGTGATCGCGATGCGCGTCGCGCGCGTGAAGCGGAACGCGGCCGGCCCGATCGTGATTTCGACGGCCGCCGCGTCGGGGCGGTTGCCGACCAGCCGGTTGCCGACTTCGAGCGCGAGGCCGTCGAGCGCGCCGCCCTGCGCGACGCCGAGATGGCGCGTGCCGCGGCGGCCGAGATCCTGCACGGTCGACAGCGGGCCGGCGCGGACGACCTCGATCGTGCCCGGTGCGGTGTTCTGGCTCATGTCGCGTCGACTCCGGCAATGGTGAAGCGCACGCGGTCGCCGGGCAGCAGCAGCGTCGGCTGCGGCCGCGCCGGGTCGAACAGCACGTGCGACGTGCGGCCGATCAGCTGCCAGCCGCCGGGCGACGTGGCCGGATAGATGCCCGTCTGCGCGCCGCCGATGCCGACCGAGCCGGCCGGCACCTCGAGGCGCGGGGCCGCGCGGCGCGGCGTGTGCAGCGACGCATCGAGGCCGCCGAGATACGCGAAGCCCGGCTGGAAGCCGACGAAGAACACGACGTAGGCGCCGGCCGCGTGGCGCGCGACGACTTCGTCGGCCGACAGCCCGGTGTGCGCGGCGACGGCCGCGAGGTCGGGACCGGCGGCACCGCCGTATTCGACCGGGATGTCGATTTCCCGGCCGTCCGCGTGCTCGATATCGGCGGTTTCCCACGCGTCGCGCAGCGCCGGCGTGAGCGAGTCGGCCGTCGTGGCGAGCGCGTCGAACACGATCGTCAGGTTGTTCATGCCCGGCACGACGTCGATCACGTCGGGCCACGCGCGCGCGACCTCGGCGACGGCCCAGACGCGGCGCTGGCAATCGAGCGTGGCGGGCGGCGGTACCTCGCAGACGAGGGCGGCATCGCCGAGCGGATAAATGCGGGGTTGCGTCATCGGACTGGCACGGTTCGGACGGCAATGTTAGCGCACATTGTCAATAAAATATCGACAACTTCCCAATAAGCGTTTTCGCCTAGCCCGTATGTCCGGGCTTCTGGCGTACACTCGGCACACCCTGTCATCCGGCTTGCTCCGCCTTTCCATGAAGCGTCCTGCGACCAAGATCGTGTCATCCGAACACCTCGTTTCCGATTCGAGCGCGGAGCTGTCGGAACTCGAATACGGGCTCATCATGGCCGGCAACGCATTCAACCGCTGGATGGTGCGCTGCATGTCGGCCGCAGGCGCGAAGGACATGACGGCGGTCGAGGTGTCGCTGCTGCATCACGTGAGCCACCGCGAACGCAAGAAGAAGCTCGCCGACATCTGCTTCGTGCTCAATATCGAGGATACGCACGTCGCGACCTATGCGCTGAAAAAACTGATCGCGCGCGGCTATGTGAAGAGCGAGAAGAGCGGCAAGGAAGTGTTCTTCTTCGCGACCGAGGCGGGCCGCGAGCTGTGCCTGAAGTATCGGGAGGTGCGCGAGCACTGCCTGATCGAGACGCTGAAGGACAGCGGCCTCACCAACGAGCAGATCGGCGACGCGGCGCAGTTGCTGCGCCACGCATCGGGCCTCTACGACACGGCCGCGCGCGCGGCGGCGTCGCTGTAAACGATTGCGGACGGGAGGGTGAACGCGGTGAGCGCGGTGACGCGCGGCATGCCGCTCACGCAGCAGCGCGCGCCGCGTCATCAGGCGGCCGGGTAAAGCGCGCCGTCGGTCACGATCCAGCGCATCGCGAGATCGTGCGCCTCGGCCGGCAGCGCATCGACGCGGCACGCTTCATACGCGATGCCGACCGTCACCGGCAGCGTGTCGCCGGGCCACACCGCGAGCGTGCGGTCGTAGTAGCCGCCGCCATAGCCGAGCCGGTAGCGCTGCAGATCGAATCCCACGCACGGAATCAGCAGCAGGTCGGGCACGACGACGACGCCCGACGCCGGTTCCGGAATCCGGTGATGGCCTTCGCGCATCGGCGTATCCGCATCCCACGCATGGAACGCGAGCGGCGTGTGACGCTCGCCGATCACCGGCAGCGCGGCGCGGCGGCCCGTGCCGGCCGCGGCCCACGCGAGCACCGCGTCGCGCGCGTCGAATTCGCCCGGCAGCGGCCAGTAGAAGCCGACCGTCGCGGGCGCGAGGCGCTCGAGCAACAGGCGCAGCCGCGCGTCGAGCGCGGCGTTCGCGGCGGGCTGCGACGCGGCGTCGCGACGCGCGCCGGACAGCGTTTTGCGCAGTGCAACCTTCGGGTTCGGCACAGGGTTGCATGCTATGCTTTCGCTCACTTCGTGCTCCATTCATAACGATGTCGAACAGCCTTTTCCGAGTATATCGCGCGGTCGCGCTCACGCTTTCGGCCGCCGCGCTCGTCGCGGGCACGGCCGCGTGCGCCGCACCGGGCGACGACACGCTCGCCGGGGACGACCAGATCTTCGTGCAGCTGCGCGAGGCCGCGCGCCGCAACGACGCCGCGAAGGCCGCGCAGCTCGCGTCGATGATCCCGAACTATCCGGTCCCGTCCTACGTCGAGTATTTCCAGATCAAGCCGCAGCTGTTCGATTCGACCGGCCGCGCACGCGTCGACGCACCGGACGCACCGGTGCAGTCGTTCCTGCAGCGCTACGACGGCCAGGCGATCGCCGACCGCCTGCGCAACGACTACCTGCTCGTGCTCGGCGCGCGTCACGACTGGCGCAACTTCGACGACCAGTACAAGCGCTTCGTGCTCGACGACGACACGCAGGTCAAGTGCTACGCGCTCGAATCGCGCGCGGCGCGCGGCGAGAACGTCGCCGAGGCGGCGCGTGCGCTGCTCGTCGAGCCGAAATACTACGGCGACGCCTGTGTCGACCTGATTACGGCGCTCACCGTCAACCAGCAGTTCACGAGCGACGACGTGTGGCAGCAGGCGCGCCTCGCGTACGAGCAGAACTACACGACGCTCGGCGGCAAGATCGTCGACGCGCTCGGCGCGCGCCCGGTCGGTTTCGACCAGGCGACCAGCGCGCCGCCGCTGTACCTCGCGCGCGGCGTCGGCCCCGACGCGGCATCGCACCAGCTCGCGCTGATCGCGCTCGGCCGCATGGCGCGCAACGATCCGGACGCGGCGGCCGGGATGCTGACGTCGATCGCCGGCTCGCTGACGAAGCAGGAGCAGGCGATCGCGTGGGGCGCGATCGGCTACCAGGGCGCGATCAAGCGCTCGGCGCTCGCGTCGGTCTGGTATGCGAAATCCGCGAACGCGCCGCTGTCGAACCCGGGCTACGAATGGCGCACGCGCGCCGCGCTGCTCGCCGGCAATTGGCCGATGGTGCGCTGGTCGATCGAACAGATGCCGCCGTCGCTGCGCGACGATCCGGCATGGATCTACTGGCATGCGCGCGCGCTCAAGCAGAGCGGCGACACGCTGCAGGCGAACCAGGAATTCGAGCAGGTCGCGGGCCAGTACAACTTCTACGGGCAGCTCGCCGGCGAAGAGCTTGGCCAGCGCACGTCGATCCCGCCGCGCACGAAGGTGAGCGATGGCGACATCGACGCGATGAGCAAGATCCCGGGCTTCGCGCTCGCGCAACGCTTCTACGGGCTGAACCTGCGTCTCGAAGGCAACCGCGAATGGAACTGGCCGCTGCGCGGGATGACCGATCGCCAGCTGCTCGCGGCCGCCGAATACGGCAAGCGCATCGACCTGCTCGACCGCACCGTCAACACGGCCGACCGCACGAAAGCCGAGCACGACTTCACGCTGCGCTACCCGTCGCCGTACCGTGACATCGTCGAGCGCTACGCGCAGTCGTCGGGCCTCGACATCGAATGGGCATACGGGCTGATCCGCCAAGAGTCGCGCTTCATCACGAACGCGCGTTCGTCGGTCGGCGCGGGCGGCCTGATGCAGCTGATGCCGGCTACCGCGCAGCTCGTCGCGAAGAAGCTCGGGATGGGCACGATCACGCGTGCGCAGATGCACGACATCAATACCAACATCCAGCTCGGCACCTGGTATCTGGCGGACATCTACAACACCTTCGACAGCTCGCCGGTGCTGGCAACCGCCGGCTACAACGCGGGCCCGGGCCGGCCGCGCCAGTGGCGCCAGGTGTTGACGCAGCCGGTCGAAGGCGCGATCTTCGCGGAGACGATTCCGTTCAACGAGACGCGCGACTACGTGAAGAACGTGCTGTCGAACACCGTCTACTACGCGGCGCTCTTCGAGGGCAAACCGCAGTCGTTGAAGAAACGCCTAGGCATGATCTCGCCCTGATCCGCAATCTTCACACTGCCGCGCGAGACGCGGCAGTGTTCTTTTGAGGACCCGAACATGGATCGCCAGACCGTCGCGCTGCTGGGCGGCACCGGCTTCATCGGCAGCCGGCTCGTCAACGCGCTGATCGACGCCGGCAAGCAGGTGCGGATCGGCACGCGGCGGCGCGAGCACGCACGCCACCTGCAGATGCTGCCGGTCGAGATCGTCGAGCTCGACGCGCTCGATACGCGCACGCTCGCCCGGTTCGTCGCCGGCGCGCATGCGGCCGTCAATCTCGTCGGCGTGCTGCACGGCGGCCGCGGCACGCCGTACGGGCCCGGGTTCGAGCGCGCGCACGTCGCGCTGCCGGCCGCGCTGGCCGCCGCGTGCGTCGAAGTCGGCGTGCGGCGCGTGCTGCACATGAGCGCGCTCGGCGCCGATTCGCACGGCCCGAGCATGTACCAGCGCTCGAAGGGCGACGGCGAGGCCGCGCTGCATGCGGTCGCGGCGACCGATTCGCTCGCGCTGACGATCTTCCGCCCGTCGGTCGTGTTCGGCCCCGGCGACGCGTTCCTGAACACGTTCGCGAACCTGCAGCGCACGCTGCCGGTGCTGCCGCTCGCGATGCCCGACGCGCGCTTCCAGCCGGTGTTCGTCGGCGATGTCGTACGCGCGTTCGTCAACACGCTGGATCTCGCGGCCGCGCACGGCAAGACCTACGAACTCGGCGGGCCGACCGTCTACACGCTCGAGCAGCTGGTGCGCTATTGCGGCACGCTGGTCGGCAGGCAGGCACGCATCGTGCGGCTGCCCGACGCGCTCGCGCGGCTGCAGGCGAGCGTGTTCGAATGCCTGCCCGGCGAGCCGGTGATCACGCGCGACAATCTCGCGTCGATGTCGGTGCCGAACGTGCTGTCCGGGCCGCTCGCACCGGAACTCGGGATCTCGCCCGCGAGTCTCGAGAGTATCGCGCCCGCGTATCTCGGCCATGCCGCGCGGCGCTCCCGCTTCGACTGGTTCCGCTCGCGCCGCCGCTAGGCGCCGCGGACCGTCGCTTCCGTCATTCACTTTCGCGCTTTCCGGAACACCGCCATGAAACTCGTCATTGGAGACAAGAACTACTCGTCGTGGTCGATGCGGCCGTGGCTGCTGCTCGCGCATTTCGGCATCCCGTTCGACGAGATCGTGATCGAGCTGCGCCGCGACGACACGGCCGCGCGCATCCGCGAGTATTCGCCGACCGGCAAGGTGCCGTGCCTGATCGACGACCACGGCGTCGCGATCTGGGATTCGCTCGCGATCGCCGAGACGCTCGCCGAGCGCTATCCGCAGTTCCCGATGTGGCCGGCCGATCCGCTCGATCGCGCGCATGCGCGCTGCATCTCGGCCGAGATGCATTCGGGCTTCGCCGCGCTGCGCACGCAGATGGGAATGAGCGTGCGCGCGTCGATGCCGGGGCGCGGCGCGACGCCCGAGGCGCTTGCCGACGTCGCGCGCATCGACGCGCTGTGGAGCGCGTGCATCGAGGCCTCGGGCGGCCCGTTCCTGTTCGGCGAATTCGGCATCGCCGATGCGATGTATGCGCCCGTCGTGATGCGCTTCAACACGTATGCGCCGGCGCTGTCGCCGGAAGCGGCCGGGTATGCGGCGCGCGTGACGGCACTGCCGGCGGTGCAGCGCTGGATCGATGGCGCGCGCCGCGAAACCAACGTGATCGCCGAATACGAACCGACGCCATGAACATCTACGCAGTAGGCGGAGCGATCCGCGACGAATTGCTCGGCGTGCCGGTGCAGGACCGCGACTACGTGGTGGTGGGCGCGACGCCCGAGCAGATGGCCGCGCAGGGCTTCCGGCCGGTCGGCAAGGATTTCCCCGTGTTCCTGCATCCGGACACGCAGGAGGAATACGCGCTCGCGCGCACCGAGCGCAAGACGGCGGCCGGCTATCACGGCTTCCAGTTCTACTATGCGCCGGACGTGACGCTCGAAGAGGACCTCGCGCGGCGTGACCTGACGATCAACGCGATGGCGCGCGAAGTGAGCCCGGAGGGCGCACTGGTCGGCCCGGTGATCGATCCGTTCGACGGGCAGGCCGACCTGCGCGCACGCGTGTTCCGACATGTCGGCGACGCGTTCGTCGAGGATCCGGTGCGGATCCTGCGGATCGCGCGCTTTGCCGCGCGCTTCGCCGATTTCACGGTCGCGGACGACACGCTCGCGCTGATGCGGCGGATGGTCGACGCAGGTGAAGCGGATGCGCTGGTGCCCGAGCGCGTGTGGCAGGAGATCGCGCGCGGGCTGATGGAGGCGAAACCGTCGCGGATGTTCGCGGTGCTGCGCGAGTGCGGCGCGCTTGCGCGCATCCTGCCCGAGGTCGACGCGCTGTGGGGCGTGCCGCAGCGCGCCGACTACCACCCGGAAGTCGATACCGGCGTGCACGTGATGATGGTCGTCGACTATGCGGCGAAGCAGGGCTATTCGCTGCCGGTGCGCTTCGCGGCGCTCACGCACGATCTCGGCAAGGCGACGACGCCCGCCGACGTGCTGCCGCGCCATGTCGGCCACGAAGGCCGCAGCGTCGACCTCATCAAGCCGCTGTGCGAGCGGCTGCGCGTGCCGAACGATTGCCGCGATCTCGCGCTGGTGGTCGCGCGCGAGCACGGCAACCTGCATCGCGTGATGGAAATGGGCGCGGCCGCGCTGGTGCGCTTCTTCGAGCGCAGCGACGCGCTGCGCAAGCCGGCGCGCTTCGCCGAGATGCTGCAGGCATGCGAAGCGGATGCGCGCGGCCGGCTCGGGCTCGACACGCAGCCGTATCCGCAGGCCGAGCGGCTGCGCGTGGCGCTGGTGGCGGCGCGCAGCGTCGACGCGGGCGCGATCGCGCGTGGTGTCGGCAACGATGCGATGCAGATCAAGGACGCCGTGCATCGCGCGCGGGTCGAGGCCGTCAAACAGGCGCTGGCGATCGCGGAATAGGCGGGGGAATCGGGGCGCGGACTGGGCTGGGAACCGGGTTGCGAACAGGCTTGGGAACTGGGTTGCAAACCGGGCCCGGGAATCGGGTTGCAAACCGGGCTGCGAATCGGGGCTGCGAATCGGGCTACGAATCGGGCTACGAATCGGGGCTACGAATCGGGGCTACGAATCGGGCCGTGAATCAGGCCGTGAATCGATTCCGCAAATCGTGCGGACCGCGCCGAGCGGTGCGCCGCCCGGCCGCCAGCCGTCATTTCTTCATGCGCTCGGCGGTGCGGCGCGCCGGCGTGGCGGCAGCCGGACGTTTGCCGGTGGCCGAGCGGGACTTCCCGGCAGCCGTCTTGGCCGCGGCGCGGGCCGGCTTGTCGGCGGGCTGCGCGGCATCCGCGTCGCGCTCCCGCTTCGGTGCCGGTTCGCGGCGGCTCACGCGCGGCTCGCCCGGCGTCGCGCCGGCATCGCGTGCGAGCAGCCTGATTTTCATCGCCGCGGATCCCAACTCGGCGCAGTTGTCGTCGAAGAGGGGCAGCGTGCCGACCGCGATCAGCTCCGCGGGCCCGTCGCCGACGTTCGCGACGCGATGGCGCTTCCTCGCGTCGAAGTGCAGCGAATCACCGGGCGACAGCGGGTAATCCTTCTTGCCGATCGTGTAGCAGAGCCGGCCGGTCAGCACGTACACGAACTCGTCGCCGCCGTGCGCGACCCATTCCGACCGGTAGCCCTCCATCATCCGGACCTTGAGCGCGTTGATCTGGCTGCCGTCGAAGGTGGTGGACAGGCGCTCGTACCACTGCGACGCGGCGTCGACCGCATACGGTTCGCGGCGGCCCGCGTGCGAGTCGGGCTGCGCCTGGCGCGGCTGGTCGATCAGCGTGCCGAGCGGTACGTCGAGCGCTTTCGCGACGTTGACGAGCGATGACAGCGAGATACCGGTCAGATGGCGCTCGACCTGCGACAGGAACCCGACCGACAGGTTCGCTTCGGTCGCGACTTCCAGCAGCGTTTTCTTCGCTTCCCGGCGCAGGCGGCGAATGCGCTGGCCGATACGCATGATGTCTGAATCCATGGATCTCTTTCGTGGCAACGAGTCGGGAGGCGAGCGAGGGGGGCGGTGCAGTCGCCGGACGTTGCCGTTCCGCGAATCGCACGAAGCACGGCCGTCGGGACGACGATGCGGGCGCATTGTACCGCGCAGTCGCGCCGGTCCGCCGCCACGCCGCGCACGGCGGTGCCGCCGTCGCGCACCGCACGCATCGGCAATTTTAGCCCTACGAAAATTTTAGCTTGACCTCAATTTCACCGTGCTCTAGATTCTGTCGCACGCATCAAACAAAGTTAAGTGAGACAAAAATTTTCCCGAGAGCCTGCTGCGGGAACGGCACCACGGCCCGGCTGCCCGCCGGGTCGCGCGTCGTCCGCGCTGGCAGCGTGCCGCGCGAGGCGTGCGCCATGCCGCGTGACGCCGCCGGCCGCCGACAACAATCCATAACGGGTATCCGATGATCGATCGACTGAAATACAGCTTCTCCGGCCTTCCCCCGTACGACGCGTCCGTCGCCGACACGCAGGCCGGCCTGTCGCGCCTGCTCGACGCCGCCCGGCTCGACGCGGTCGTGGTCACGTCGCAGGACGAGTACATCACCGAATACCTGCCGCGCCGCAACAACCCGCGCTACGCGCTGTCGGGCTTCGACGGCTCGGCCGGCTGCGGGATCTTCCTGAGCGCGGCGACCGCCGAGGCGCTCGGCGTGCCGCCGTTCGTGCTGTTCGTCGACGGCCGCTATCACCTGCAGGCCGAACAGCAGTGCGACCCGGCGCGCGTGCGCATCGAGAAGCTCGGGATGAGCGTGACGATCTGGCAGGCGCTGGCCGACTGGCTGCTCGCGCACGCGAGCCGGCTCGCGCGGGTCGGCTACGACGCGCTGCGGATCAGCGTCGCGCAGCGCGACCGGCTGGTCGAGCAGACGCAGGCGGCATCGCTCGACTGGACGGGCCTCGTCGAGCGCGAGATCGACCGCGCGATCGCGCTGCCGGGCTGGGTGGTCGAGCGGCCGATCTTCGAGCTGCCGGACGCGATGACCGGCGCGAGCGTCGCGCAGAACCTCGACGCGCTGAACCGGCGGCTCGCCGCGCACACCGGCGCTGCGCCCGGCACGACCGCGTTCTTCACGTGCGCGTCGGACGACCTCGCGTACCTGCTGAACAGCCGCGGCTATCACATCCCGAATGCGTCGTCGCACCTGGGCTTCCTGTTCGCTATCGGCGAGCAGGTCGCGCTGTTCCTGCCGGAGGGCTGCGACCGCTGCCCGGTCGAACTGGCGTCGTATCCGGCGCTGCACGTGATCCGGCGCGACTTCGCCGAACTCGAGCGCTTCCTCGCGCGGTTCGCGGTCGAGCATGTGTGTTATGGCTTCGAGTCGGTCAACTGCGCGCTCGTCGAGTCGGTGCGCCGCGTGTGGCCGCACGCGCGGCATGCCGACTTCAACCCGGTCGAGGCGCTGCGCGCCGGCAAGACGCCGGCGGTGCTCGACCGGTTCCGCGACGCGTTCGCGCGCAGTTCGGCGGCGATCGCTGAAACGATGCGCTGGGCGAAGGCCGGCGAGCCGGGGCAGCGCCATACCGAGTACGACCTGGCCCGCACGATCAACGACGCGTACGGCGCCCGCTCGGCGGTCGCGCTGACGTTCCCGTCCATCGCGGCGAACGGCGCGAACAGCGCGTTCGCGCACTACACGGCGGCGAGCGCCGACGTCGAGCTGACCGAAGGCGAACTCGTGCTGCTCGACAGCGGCGCGTATTACGACGCCGGTTTCGCGACGGACTGCACGCGCGTCGTGCTGCGCCGCACGCGGCCGGAGACGGTCGCGCAGCCGTGGCAGCGCGAGATCTACACGGTCGCGCTGAAGGCCTGCATCAAGGGGCTCGTCACGCGCTTCCCGAAGACGGCGACGGGCGGCGACGTCGATGCGGCGGTGCGCCAGGTGTGCCGCGACCACGGCTACGATTTCGGTCACGGCACCGGGCACGGCGTCGGGATCCACGTGCACGAGGGCGGCGTGCGGTTCGCGCCGGGCGCGCAGTACGGGCTGGTGCCGAACGCGGTGATTTCGGTCGAGCCGGGCATTTACGTGGCGGGCAAGGGCGGCGTGCGGATCGAGAACATCGTGATCGTGCGCGCGGACGACGACGCATCGGACACCGTCGCGTTCGAGAACATCGTCACGGTCGGCTACGACTGGGACCTGATCGACGTCGAACTGCTGAACGACGACGAGCGCGCGTACCTGCGCGACTACGAACGGCTTTGCGTGGAACGCGGCACGCAGGTCACTGCGTGTCCGCTGCTGTAAGGCGGGGAAGGGGCGCGCGGCCGCAGGCGGGCCGCGCGATGCACGCGCGGCGCGTCGCTGCGCCGGCGTGATCGGTCCGTCGGGAATCCGTACGTCAGAGAATCGGTACGTCAGAGAATCGGTGCGTCAGGGAATCCGTACGTCAGGGAATCAGTACGTCAGGGAATCCGTACGTCAGGGAATCAGTACGTCAGGGAATCAGTACGTCGGAGAATCAGTACGTCGGAGAATCAGTACGTCGGAGAATCAGTACGTCGGAGAATCAGTACGTCGGAGATTCAGTACGTCGGAGAATCAGCGCATCAGCGCCGATACCCGCCCGTCGGGCCCGTAGACGCCGGCCGGCGCGGGCGCCGAGCGCAGCACCGCGAGCGCGCGCTCGTTGTAGTCCATCCGGATCCGGATCAGCATCCCGTTGGTCGCATTGGCCTGGCGCGCGCGTTCGGCGGCCTGCAGCAGCAACTGCCAGCGGCCGGCGAGGCGTGCGTCGCGCTCGGCGGCCTGGTCCATCCCTTTCTTGCCGGCCGGAAAGCCGAGCGCGGACAGCTGCGTGTCGCGCGTGCGTTCGAGCTGCGCGAGCCGGTCGATCAGCGCGCTCTTCTTCTCGACGATGCCGGGCAGCATTTCAAGCGGCTCCGGCGTCGTCAGCGCCTTTTCCTCGTAGGCGAGCAGGGACGCGAACGCTTCGACCGTCGCGTGTTCGTCGTTGACCGTGGCCAGCAGCTCTTCTCTCATCGCGTCATGCTCGTCGCGCCGGCACGCGGGGCCGCATGCCGGCAAACCAGGGGACCGGTCAGGGCGTGACGGGCCCCGGGCCGGCTCAGTTGCCCTGCGAGCGCTGCTGTTGCAGCAGGTCGCGGGCGGTATTCAATACGCCGTCGGCGATCTTGTTCACGTCGATCGTCAACGTGCCGTTGTTCAGCGCGTCCTTGATCGACTGGACGAGGGCCGTGTCGATGTCGGCGCTGCCGGAGGCCGACAGCGAACGCAGCTGGCCGGACAGACCCGACAGGTTCACGCTCGTGTCGCCGCCGGTCGATCCTGCGTCGGCCGCCTGCGCGGACGACGACGAAGCCGCGCCGGATTGCGCGCGGGCCGCGCCGTTGCCGGTCGACGCGAGTGGGCTCGGGTTCGGAGTGGAATCGATCTTCACGGTGGGTTTCCTGGACGGTATGACCCAGATAACGGCCGGGTCGGCCCGAACTTTAGCATCGTGAGCCCGAAATTCTCCGAATAAACAATTCTTTACAATCTTGCGGTGTGATCCGGCCCTACAGCGGAATTTCGACGGTCCCGGCATCCTTGACGATCGCCGTGACGATTTGCCCTGCGGCCATCCGGACCCGCACCGACTGTCCCGGCGCCGCATTCGCGAGCGCGCTGCCCTCGGCCGAGATCGTGAAGCCGGGCCCGGCCGCGACGACCCGTACCGTCTGGCCGGCCGACACCGACGCGGCGCTCTTCAGCATGTCCTGGCGCAGCGGCAGCCCGGCCGAGATCCGCGCCAGCGCGGTCGCGCCGACCGCCTGCGCGGGATCGGTGATCACCGCGAGCGGCAGCACCGTCAGGTCGCCTTCGCGCGCGACGAGGTCGGCCGCGGTGAGCGGCTCGCCGGGCGCGATCTGGCGCGCGGCGACGTAATAGGTGGCCTGCACGGCGACCTTCGCCTGCAGGTAGACGGTCCACGGCCGCTCGCCCGCGCAGCGCACGCCTACCGTCGTGCGGCCCCACAGGCGCGCGCCGGTCGGCAGGAACGGCTCGAGCGTCGTGCACGCGGCGAGCCCGCGCGGAAACGCGGCCGCGACGGTCGCGGTCGTCTTGCCCGGCAGGCCCGCGACCTGCTGCCGCAGGAATGCGAGCGCCGTGCGCCGGATCGTGTCGGGGTCCTGCTGGCCGGGCGGTGTCGCCGGCTGGGGCGCGGCGGCTACCTGGGGCGGGTTGGCGGCAGCCGCCGGTGCGCGCGGGGCCGGCGCGGCTGAAGCGGCGCGGGCCGCGGCGAGGCGCGCGGCGATGGCCGGTCGCGCGGAATTCGATGCGGGGTCGGCCGCGCCGGCGACGACGGTCGCGACGGCGCCCGGATCGGCGGCGCGCAGGGGACCATAACCTGCGTTCGCTGCGTTCGCTGCGTTCGCTGCGTTCGCTGCGTTCGCTGCGTTCGAGGCGTTCGCGGCGTTCGAGGCGGTCGTGGCGTTCGTGCGCGCGGCGGCGTAGGCGGGGCGCGGCGTCGGCGCCGGCACGGCAGCCGGCGGCGGGACGTTCATCACGACCATCGAGCCAGCCGGCTGCGCCGCGTAGCCGGCCGCGGCCGCGCCGGTCACGCCGGCAGCACCACCCGCGCCACCTGCGCCACCTGCGCCACCTGCGCCACCTGCGCCACCTGCGCCACCCGCGCCACCTGCGCCACCCGCACCGACTGCACCGACTGCACCGACCGTCGTGGCCACACCTGTACCCGTACCCGAAGCCGTCCCCGAATTCCCTCCGAACTGACCGCCACTGGCCGCGTTCGCCTGCGCGAGCGCGGTCTCGGCCGTTTCGCCGCGGCCGGGAATCACGATCATCCCGTCGTCCGCGTGCGCGGCCGGCACCGCGAGCCACAGCGCCGCGGCGAGCGCGAACGCACGCGACCTGCGCGTGCCGCGTCCGTGGTTGCCGCGAAGTGCGCTGCCTGTCATCGCCGTGTCCTCGAAGCCGTTGATCCGATTCGCATTCTAGGGAGCCGGGCCGTCGCGCAAACGATGAATAGAGGGGGCCTTTGCCGCGTTATTCGTCCGATTGCCGGTTGCGCCCGCCGCCTACCATCGCTGTCATGGAAAAAAGCCCCTTGGGTCGCCATCCGGCGCAACGGGCGTGCAGCGCTTCATACGGAGAGACGCACACATGCTGGACAAACTCGATGCCGAATTCGCGTTCGGCCGACAGGCGCTCGACGTGCGCGCCTATCGGCAGGAGCTGCTGTCGTCGAACATCGCGAACGCCGACACGCCCGGCTACCAGGCCCGCGACGCCGATTTCGCGTCGACCCTCGCGCGCTCGCTGAAGCAGGCCGGCGGCGGCCTCGCGCCGAGCAACGCCGCGCAGCTGCCGATGGCGCAGCCGGCCGGCGTGGCGAGCGGGATGACGATGGTGTCGACGGCACCCGGCCACATGGCCGGCACCGCGAAGCTGATGCCGACCGGCGGCCCGGCCGACGACTACGGCCGCGCGCAGTACCGGATGCCGCTGCAGCCGTCGCTCGACGGCAACACGGTCGATCTCGACGTCGAGCGCGTGCAGTTCGCAAACAACGCGCTGCACTACGAAACCGGGATGACCGTGATGACCCAGCAGATCAAGGCGATGATCGCCGCGATCTCGACGAACTCGTAAGCGCAACCGAACCCGAGCACAAGCACCAGGAGCCTCCATGCCCTCGTTGATGAACATCTTCGGCGTCGCCGGTTCGGCGCTGTCCGCGCAATCGCAGCGCCTGAACGTCACCGCGTCGAACCTCGCGAACGCCGACAGCGCGACCGGCCCCGACGGCAAGCCGTACAAGGCCAAGCAGGTCGTGTTCGCGACCGACCCGATGGGCGGCGCGCGCACCGCGTCCGGCCAGGGCGTGGGCGGCGTGCGCGTGACGAAGGTCGTCGACGATCCGTCGCCGATGAAGTCGACCTACGACCCGGCGAACCCGGCCGCCGACGCGAACGGCTACGTGCAGATGCCGAACGTCGATCCGGTGCAGGAGATGGTGAACATGATCTCGGCGTCGCGCTCGTACCAGGCCAACGTCGAGACGCTGAACACCGCGAAGACGCTAATGCTCAAGACGCTGACGATCGGCACGTAAGCCGCGCGCCGAGCGACCTTCCACACCCGGGCCCAGACCCGACCGTTTCGACACAAGGCTACCCAGGATGACTTCCTCCAGCACGACGATCGGCAGCAGCGGCACCAACGTGTCGACCCTGCCGACCGACACGATGAACACCAACAACGTGTCGACGACCGGCACCTCGGCGAGCGACCTGCAGGCGACGTTCCTGAAGCTGCTCGTCACGCAGCTGCAGAACCAGGATCCGACGAGCCCGGTCGACAGTTCGCAGATGACGTCGCAGCTCGCGCAGATCAACACGGTGAGCGGCATCGCGCAGCTGAATACGTCGCTCACGTCGCTGTCGACGCAACTCGCGGCCGGCCAGCAGACGCAGGCCGCGCTGCTGATCGGCACGAACGTGCTCGCGCCGGGCAACAGCGTCGCGGTGAAGAGCGGCGCGGCATCGCCGTTCGGCGTGTCGCTCACGAGCGACGTGTCGAACCTGACGATCACCGTGAAGAACAGCGCGGGCGTCGTCGTGAACACGATCAACGCGGGCCAGCAGTCGGCCGGCACGGTGCCGTTCAACTGGACGCCGACGGATACGGCCGGCAACGCGCTGCCGGACGGCAAGTACACCGTGAGCGCGCAGTACACGGGCAGCGACGGCAAGACGTACGCGCCGACCGTGCTCGCGGCCGCGCAGGTACAGAGCGTGATCAAGCAGGCCGACGGCACGGCGGGGCTCGTGCTGTCGAACGGCACGACGGTGGGCTTGACCCAGGTCGCGTCGATTTTCCCGAACACCGCGTCGTCGTCGTCCGGCGGCACGACCACCAGCAACTGATCCAGCTTTCTCGAAAACGGAGACCGAAATGGGTTATCAACAGGGTCTGAGCGGCCTCGCCGGCGCATCGAACGCGCTCGACGTGATCGGCAACAACATCGCGAACGCGAACACGGTCGGCTTCAAGTCGAGCACCGCGCAGTTCTCCGACATGTACGCGAACTCGCTCGCGACGTCGGTCAACACGCAGATCGGGATCGGCACGACGCTCGCGTCGGTGCAGCAGCAGTTCGGCCAGGGCACGATCAACACGACGAACTCGTCGCTCGACGTCGCGATCAACGGCAACGGCTTCTTCCAGATGTCGAACAACGGCGTGACGACGTACTCGCGCGACGGCACGTTCCAGCGCGACAAGAACGGCTTCATCGTCAACTCGGCGGGCGCGAACCTGATGGGCTACGCGGCCGGCAAGAACGGCGTGCTGAACACCGCGCAGACCGTGGCGCTGCAGGCGCCGACGACCAACATCGCGCCGACCCCGACGACCAAGATCACCGGCCAGTTCAACCTGAACTCGCAGGACACGGTGCCGGCCAAGACGCCGTTCGACCCGACCGACACCACGACGTACAACTATTCGACGTCGATCCAGGTGTACGACTCGCTCGGCGGCTCGCAGGCGGTCAACATGTATTTCGTGAAGTCGGCGGCCGGCTCGTGGGAAGCCTACGCGGGCGTGCAGGGCGGCACCGCGACCGACCTCGGCACGGTCACGTTCGACACGTCGGGCGCGATCCAGAGCACGACGACGGGCACGCCGGCCGCGCCGACCGCATCGCTCGGCCAGTTCCAGTTCACCGTGCCGACCACCGACGGCTCGGCGACGCCGCAGAACCTCACGCTCGACCTGACCGGCACCACGCAGTACGGCGGCAAGGACGGCGTGAACAACCTCGCGCAGGACGGCTACGCGAGCGGCACGCTGACGACCTTCTCGATCGGCTCGGACGGCAAGCTGACCGGCAACTATTCGAACGGCCAGACGGCGGTGCTCGGCCAGATCGCGATCGCGAACTTCAACAACCCGAACGGGCTGACCAGCCTCGGCGGCAACCAGTACGCCGAGACGGCCGCGTCGGGCGTGCCGCAGATCTCCGCGCCGGGCAGCACGAACCACGGCACGCTGCAGGGCAGCGCGCTGGAGAACTCGAACGTCGACCTGACGTCGCAGCTCGTCAACCTGATCACCGCGCAGCGCAACTACCAGGCGAACGCGCAGACGATCAAGACGCAGCAGACCGTCGACCAGACGCTCATCAACCTGTAACGCGCGGATAACCGGCAGCCATGGACCGACTGATCTACACGGCGATGACGGGCGCGTCGCAGTCGCTCGACCAGCAGGCGATCGTCGCGAACAACCTCGCGAACGCGTCGACGACGGGTTTTCGCGCGCAGCTCGCGACCTACCGCGCGGTGCCGATGAATTTCGGCGACGGCAGCAACATCGACCCGACGACGACGCGCACCTATGTGCTCGCGTCGACGCCCGGCGCGGATTACGCGCCGGGTCCGATCACGCGCACCGGCAACCCGCTCGACGTCGCCGTGCAGGGCGCCGGCTGGCTGTCGGTGCAGACCGCCGACGGCAGCGAGGCCTACACGCGCGCCGGCAACCTGCACGTCGATGAAAACGGCCAGCTCGTCAACGCGAGCAACCTGCCGGTGCTCGGCAACGGCGGCCCGATCTCGGTGCCGCCGAACGCGGAAGTGACGATCGGCAAGGACGGCACGGTGTCCGCGCTGATGCCGGGCGACCCGCCGACGGCGGTCGCGATCGTCGACCAGATGAAGCTCGTGAACCCCGACCCGGCCACGCTCGCGCGCGGCAACGACGGGCTGTTCCGCACCGCCGACGGCAATCCGGCCGACGCCGACCCGACCGTGGTCGTCACGCCGAATTCGCTCGAAGGCAGCAACGTGAATCCGGTGACCGCGATGGTCGCGATGATCGACAACGCACGGGCGTTCCAGCTGCAGTCGAAGCTGATCCAGACGGCCGACCAGAACGAGCAGTCGGCGAACCAGCTGCTCAACTTCAGCTGAGCGGCCCGGCCCTCGCACCCAGGAGAAGATTCAACATGAACCGTTCGCTCTACATTGCCGCCACCGGCATGAATGCGCAGCAGGCGCAGATGGACGTGATCTCGAACAACCTCGCGAACACCAGCACGAACGGCTTCAAGGCGTCGCGCGCGGTGTTCGAGGATCTGCTGTACCAGACCATCCGCCAGCCGGGCGCGAACTCGACGCAGCAGACCGAGCTGCCGTCGGGCCTGCAGCTCGGCACCGGCGTGCAGCAGGTCGCGACCGAGCGCCTGTATACGCAGGGCGGCCTCACGCAGACCGGCAACTCGAAGGACGTCGCGATCAATGGCGCGGGCTTCTTCCAGGTGCTGATGCCGGACGGCACGAACGCGTACACGCGCGACGGCTCGTTCCAGACCAACGCGCAGGGCCAGCTCGTCACGTCGAGCGGCTACCAGATCCTGCCGGCGATCACGGTGCCGCAGAACGCGCAGTCGCTGACGATCGGCAAGGACGGCGTCGTGTCGGTCACGCAGCCGGGCTCGAGCAACGCGGTGCAGATCGGCTCGCTGCAGATCGCGACCTTCATCAACCCGGCCGGCCTCGAGGCGAAGGGCGAGAACCTGTTCGCCGAGACCACGTCCTCGGGCGCGCCGAACGTGTCGCAGCCGGGCCTGAACGGCGCGGGCGTGCTCAACCAGGGCTATGTCGAGGCGTCGAACGTGAACGTCGTGCAGGAGCTCGTCAACATGATCCAGACGCAGCGTGCCTACGAGATCAACAGCAAGGCCGTGACGACGTCCGACCAGATGCTGCAGACCGTCACGCAGATGAAGAGCTAACCGGAACGTCCCGTCGTCGCCATGAAGCAGGTTCGCCTCCTCCCGTCAGCCCCCGTCCGCGCCGCGTGCGCGGTCGCGGTGGCCGCGCTCGCCGGTTGCGCGCAGATTCCGCGCGACCCGATCATCCAGCAGCCGATGACGGCGCAGCCGCCGATGCCGATGTCGATGCAGGCGCCCGGCTCGATCTACAACCCCGGCTATGCGGGGCGGCCGCTGTTCGAGGATCAGCGGCCGCGCAACGTCGGCGACATCCTGACGATCATGATCGCGGAGAACATCAACGCGACCAAGTCGTCGGGCGCGAACACCAACCGCCAGGGCAACACCGACTTCAACGTGCCGACGGCCGGCTTCCTCGGCGGGCTGTTCGCGAAGGCGAACCTGTCGGCGGCCGGCACCAACAAGTTCGCGGCCACCGGCGGCGCGAGCGCCGCGAACACGTTCAACGGCACGATCACGGTGACCGTCACCGGCGTGCTGCCGAACGGCAACCTCGTGGTCAGCGGCGAGAAGCAGATGCTGATCAACCAGGGCAACGAATTCGTGCGCTTCTCGGGGGTCGTCAACCCGAACACGATCTCGGGCGCGAACTCCGTCTATTCGACGCAGGTCGCCGACGCGAAGATCGAATACTCGTCGAAGGGCTACATCAACGAAGCCGAGACGATGGGCTGGCTGCAGCGCTTCTTCCTCAACATCGCACCGTGGTGATGACGATGCAGCAGCCTCTTCTCCACCGCCTGTCGTCCCGTGCGCGTGCCGTCGCGCGGATCGCCGCCGCGTTCGTGCTGGCGGCGTGCGCGCTCGGCGCGGCACCCGCGCACGCGGAGCGCCTGAAGGACCTCGCGCAGATCCAGGGCGTGCGCGACAACCCGCTGATCGGCTATGGCCTCGTCGTCGGCCTCGACGGCACGGGCGACCAGACGATGCAGACGCCGTTCACGACGCAGACGCTCGCGAACATGCTCGCGAACCTCGGCATCTCGATCAACAACGGCTCGGCCAACGGCGGGCCGTCGTCGCTGAACAACATGCAGCTGAAGAACGTCGCGGCCGTGATGGTGACCGCGACGCTGCCGCCGTTCGCGCGGCCGGGCGAGGCGCTCGACGTGACCGTGTCGTCGCTCGGCAACGCGAAGAGCCTGCGCGGCGGCACGCTGCTGCTCACGCCGCTGAAGGGCGCGGACGGGCAGGTGTACGCGCTCGCGCAGGGCAACATGGCGGTCGGCGGCGCGGGCGCGAGCGCGAACGGCAGCCGCGTGCAGGTGAACCAGCTCGCGGCCGGCCGGATCGTCGGCGGCGCGATCGTCGAGCGGGCGGTGCCGAACGCGATCGCGCAGATGAACGGCGTGCTGCAGCTGCAGCTGAACGACATGGACTACGGCACCGCGCAGCGGATCGTGTCCGCGGTCAATTCGAGCTTCGGTCCGGGCACCGCGACGGCGCTCGACGGCCGCACGATCCAGCTCGCCGCGCCGGCGGATTCCGCGCAGCAGGTCGCGTTCATGGCGCGCCTGCAGAACCTCGACGTGAGCCCGGACAAGGCCGCCGCGAAGGTGATCCTGAACGCGCGCACCGGCTCGATCGTGATGAACCAGATGGTCACGCTGCAAAGCTGCGCGGTCGCGCACGGCAACCTGTCGGTGGTCGTCAACACGCAGCCGGTGGTGTCGCAGCCGGGGCCGTTCTCGAACGGGCAGACGGTGGTCGCGCAGCAGTCGCAGATCCAGCTGAAGCAGGACAACGGCGCGCTCAAGATGGTGACGGCCGGCGCGAACCTGGCCGACGTCGTGAAGGCGCTGAACACGCTCGGCGCGACGCCGGCGGACCTGATGTCGATCCTGCAGGCGATGAAGGCGGCCGGCGCGCTGCGCGCAGACCTGGAGGTGATCTGAATGGCGGCGAATCTTCCGAACGCGAACGACCTGACGCAGCGCTTCGCCCTCGACGTGCAGGGCTTCGACGCGCTGCGCGCGCAGGCGAAGCAGTCGCCGCAGGCCGGTGCGAAGGCGGTCGCGGGCCAGTTCGACGCGATGTTCACGCAGATGATGCTCAAGAGCATGCGCGACGCGTCGCCCGACGGCGGGCTGCTCGATTCGCACACGTCGAAGATGTACACGTCGATGCTCGACCAGCAGCTCGCGCAGCAGATGTCGAAGCGCGGGATCGGCGTGGCCGACGCGCTGATGAAGCAGCTGCTGCGCAACGCGGGGCAGGGCACGGGCAGCGACACGGCGGCCGACGCGGGCGCGGCCGGGCTCGCTGCGGCGGGCCTGGGTGCGGCCGGCTCGGGCACGTCGGGCAACGAAGGCAGCCTCGCCGCGATGAACGCGATGGCGCGGGCCTACGCGAACGCGGCGAACAACGGCGGGCTCGCCGGCTCGCGCGGCTATACGGCCGGCAGCGCGCTGACGCCGCCGCTGAAGGGCGCGAGCGGCGTGCAGGACGCCGACGCGTTCGTCGACCGGCTCGCCGGCCCGGCGCAGGCGGCGAGCGCGACCACCGGCATCCCGGCGCGCTTCATCGTCGGCCAGGCCGCGCTCGAATCGGGCTGGGGCAAGCGCGAGATCCGCGCGAGCGACGGCTCGACGAGCTACAACGTGTTCGGCATCAAGGCGAACAAGGGCTGGACGGGCCGCACGGTGTCGGCGCTGACGACCGAATACGTGAACGGCACGCCGCGCCGTGTGGTCGCGAAATTCCGCGCGTACGACTCGTACGAGCACGCGATGACCGACTATGCGAACCTGCTGAAGAACAACCCGCGCTATGCGGGCGTGCTCAGCGCGAGCCGCAGCGTCGAGGGTTTCGCGCACGGAATGCAGAAGGCCGGTTACGCGACCGACCCGAATTACGCGAAGAAGCTGATCTCGATCATGCAGCAGATCGGCTGACGGGGCAGGGCCGCAACGGCCCCGCCTGCCGCCGTTTTTACAATCTTACGAACCGTGCCCGGCATCCCGCCGCGCGCGGTTTTCAACGTTTGCGCGAAAAATACCGGCGTTTCGATCTAAACTTTCGGTGAGCACTGCCGCTAAGTGTGAGAGACCTGTAACCGGGCCATGTTCTGGCCCGGTTTTACTGCGCACCGGTCGCCCGGGCGCCCTGAAAAGAAAACCGGCTAGCCATGAATATCGAAACGTCGACCGATCCGAGCCTGGATGCGGGCCATTCCGGGCCCGACTACGCCCGCCGCAATCCGCTGGAGATCGGCGTGCAACTGCGCAACCTCGTGAACCGGGGCGACTTCCTGACCGTCCAGTACCCGGGCGGCCAGCTCGTCACGCGCCTGCTCGAGGTCGACGTCGGCGCGCGCACGTTCACGTTCGACTGGGGCGCGCTGTCCGAGCAGAACGCCGGCATCCTCGGCGCGTCGCATTGCACCTTCGCGGCCGCGCCGGAAGGCGTGCGCGTCGAATTCACCACGAACACGCCGCGCGAGACGCGCTACGAGGGGCTGCCCGCGTTCGTCGCCGATTTCCCCGACGTGCTGATGTGCATCCAGCGCCGCGAGTATTTCCGCGTCGATGCACCGATCGTCGATCCGTTCCTGTGCCGCGGCCGGTTGCCGGACGGCGAGGGCTTCATGTTCGAGGTGCATAATCTGTCGCTCGGCGGCGTCGGCCTGCGGACCGCCGACGAGCGCGTCGAGGCGCTCGATGTCGGCACGCTGCTGCCGGGCGTCGAGCTCGAGTTGAACGGCCACGGCAAGCTGTCGCTCGACCTGCAGCTCGTGTCGCAGCGTTCGACCCAGATGCCGAACGGCTCGCGCCGCTACCAGCTCGGCTTTCGCTTCATGTCGCTGCCGGGCAGCGCGGAGAACACGCTGCAGCGCCTGATCACGCAGCTCGAGATGAAGCGCCGCTCGCTCGCGCGGGCCTGACGCATCCGCTCGCGGCCCGGTTCTGGGCCGCTTTCGCACCGGCGCCGGCAGCGTGCGCCGGGCCGCTCGCCGGACGACGCGCATGCGCGCGTCGCGCACGCATTTTTCCCTCAATTTTTCCGATCCGCGGCCGTTATACCGGGAGTCACGCAACCCGGCGGCCGCAGCGCGGCCGGCTCATCAGGATCGCGCATGTCCAACTCACTCATGAACCTCGGTGTCAGCGGCCTCAATGCCGCGCTCTGGGGCCTCACGACGACCGGCCAGAACATCAGCAACGCCGCGACGCCCGGCTATTCGGTCGAGCGCCCGGTCTATGCCGAGGCGAGCGGTCAGTACACGGCGAGCGGCTACATGCCGCAGGGCGTGAATACCGTCACCGTGCAGCGGCAGTACAGCCAGTACCTGAGCGACCAGCTGAACAGCGCGCAGTCGCAGGGCGGCTCGCTGTCGACCTGGTATTCGCTCGTCGCGCAGCTGAACAATTACGTCGGCAGCCCGACGGCCGGCATCTCGACCGGGATCACGGGCTATTTCACCGGGCTGCAGAACGTCGCGAACAACGCGTCCGATCCGTCGGTACGGCAGACCGCGGTCAGCAACGCGCAAATCCTCGCGAACCAGCTCAACGCGGCCGGCCAGCAGTACGACGCGCTGCGCCAGAGCGTGAATACGCAGCTCACCGACACCGTGTCGCAGATCAACACGTACACCAAGCAGATCGCGCAGCTGAACCAGCAGATCTCGGCAGCGAGCAGCCAGGGGCAGCCGCCGAACCAGCTGATGGACCAGCGCGACCTCGCGGTGTCGAACCTGTCGAGCCTCGCCGGCGTGCAGGTGGTGCGCAACGACAGCGGCTACAGCGTGTTCCTCGCGGGCGGCCAGCCGCTCGTTCTTGCCGACAAGAGCTACCAGCTCGCGACCGTCACGTCGTCGTCCGATCCGAGCGAGCTGACCGTCGTGTCGCAGGGCATCGCCGGCGCGAACCCGCCGGGGCCGAACCAGGCGCTGCCCGATGCGTCGCTGTCGGGCGGCACGCTTGGCGGCCTGCTCGCGTTCCGCAGCCAGACGCTCGACCCCGCGCAGGCGCAGCTCGGCGCGCTCGCGACCAGCTTCGCCGCGCAGGTCAACGGGCAGAACGCGCTCGGCGTCGACCTGGCGGGCAATCCGGGCGGCAACCTGTTCACGGTGGCGAACCCGACCGTCTATTCGAACCAGGGCAATACCGGCAACGCGGCGCTGTCCGTCTCGTTCGCCAACGCGTCGCAGCCGACGACGAGCGACTACACGCTGTCGTATGACGGCACGAACTACACGCTGACCGACCGCGCGAGCGGGTCGGTGGTCGACCAGAAGGCGGGGCCGATGCCGGTCTCGCTAGGCGGGCTGAACTTCTCGTTCTCGTCCGGCGCGATGAATGCCGGCGACCAGTTCACCGTGCTGCCGACGCGCGGCGCGCTGACGGGCTTCGGCCTCGCGACGACGAGCGGCTCGGCGATCGCGGCCGCGTCGCCGGTCGTCACGTCGGCGTCGAGCACCAACATCGGCACCGCCAAGATCGCGCTGAGCGGGGTGACCTCCGGCTATCAGATGCCGTCGACCAAGCTGACCTACGACGCGGCGACGCAGTCGCTGTCGGGCTTCCCGGCCGGTACCACGGTGACGATCCCGGGCACGCCGCCGACGTCGGTGACGATCAGCAATCCGACCGACCCCGTGCCGTACGACCCGTCGACCGGCGCGGCGATGACGATGTCGGGCACGGCCGCCGGTGCGCTGAACGGCGTGACCGTCACGCTGTCGGGCACGCCGTCGGACGGCGATTCGTTCACGATCGGGCCGTACGCGGGCGGCACGAGCGACGGCAGCAACGCGCTCGCGCTGTCGCGGCTCGTCAACGCGAAGACCCTCGGCGGCGGCACGACGACGCTCACGGGCGCCTACGCGAACTACGTGAACAACATCGGCAACGCGGCGAGCCAGCTCAAGTCGTCGAGTACCGCCCAGACGGCGCTGGTCGGCCAGATCACGTCCGCGCAGCAGTCGGTGTCGGGCGTGAACCAGAACGAGGAAGCCGCGAACCTGATGCAGTACCAGCAGCTCTACCAGGCGAACGCGAAGGTGATCCAGACGGCGGCTTCGCTGTTCCAGACCGTGCTGGGCCTGTTCAGCTGAGCGGATTCGAGAGGATAGAAACGATGCGGATTTCCACGACCCAGTTCTACCAGCTGAACGTCGGCCAGATGAACGATCAGCAGGCCCAGCTCGCGCAGCTCTACCAGCAGATCTCGAGCGGCGTGAGCCTGTCGACGCCGGCCGACAACCCGTTGGGCGCGGCGCAGGCCGTGCAGCTGTCGATGACGTCGGCCACGCTGTCGCAGTACGCGGCGAACCAGAGCACGGCGCTCGCGTCGCTGCAGGCCGAGGACCAGGCGCTGCAGAGCGTCGGCAACGTACTCGGCAGCGTCCAGTCGACGATCGTGCGCGCCGGCGACGGTTCGCTCGCCGACAATAACCGCGCAGCGCTCGCGGCGCAGCTCGAGGGCTACCGCGACCAACTGGTGTCGCTCGCGAACTCGACCGACGGCGCGGGCAACTACCTGTTCGCCGGCTACCAGAATTCGACGGCGCCGTTCACGAAGGACGCCGCCGGCAGCATCAGCTATGTCGGCGATACGGGCACGCGCACCGTGCAGATCGACGATTCGCGCAGCGTGCCGCAGGGCGACTCGGGCCTCTCGGTGTTCATGTCGGTGCAGGCGCTGGGCAACTCGCCCGTCCAGGCGGCCGGCGCGGCCAACACCGGCACGGCCACCATCGGCAACGTCACGGTGACGGATCCGTCGGCTGCGACCAACGGCCATCAGTTCACGATCACCTTCGGCGGCACCGCGGCCGCGCCGACCTACACGGTGACCGACAACTCGATTTCACCCCCGACTCCCGGCCCCGCGCAGGCCTATACGTCGGGCACCGCGATCGCGCTCGGCAACGGGATGAAGGTCGCCGTGTCGGGCACGCCGTCGCCCACCGACACCTTTTCGGTCACGCCCGCGCCGCAGGCGAGCGGGGTCGACGTGTTCTCGACGCTCGATTCGATGATCACGGCGTTGAAGACGCCCGTCGCCGGCAATCCGACGGCGACCGCCGCGCTGTCGAACACGCTGAGCACGGCCGCGACGAAGATCGGCAACTCGATGCGCAACGTCACGACCGTGCTGGCGTCGGTCGGCGGCCGCGAGCAGGAGGTCAAGGCGATGCAGACCGTCAACCAGACCGCGGCGCTGCAGACGACCAGCAACCTGTCGGACCTGACGAGCGCCAACATGGTCACGACCATCAGCCAGTACCTGCAGGTGCAGAACGCGCTGAGCGGCGCGCAGAAGGCCTACGCGCAGCTGCAGAACATGTCGCTGTTCCAGTACATCAATCCATGATCCGCGTGGCGTCCGCCGCGATGTGAGCGCCCGCTCACATCGCGCGGTGCGCCGGCCGGCCGCCGCCGACGCGGTCGCGCCGCTCCGATGCCCCCCGGCAGGCACGCCCGCCGCCCCGGCGGTTCGCGCTTGCCAGCCCCATTTCCGCTCCGTAAACTCGCGCCAGATTCCAGACCGGCGCACCGTCCCGCAGCCGGCGTACGACAGGAGCCCTTTTCCCCATGTCCGATTCCTACTTCCCGCGCTGGCGGGTGCAACCGACCGGCGCGGTCTCGCGCGTGGTCGGCCCCGACGAACGCCTCGCGTGGCCGCAGATGGTCGCGATGGGCGTGCAGCACGTCGTCGCGATGTTCGGCTCGACCGTGCTCGCACCGCTGCTGATGGGCTTCGACCCGAACCTGTGCATCTTCATGTCGGGTATCGGCACGCTGCTGTTCTTCGTGCTGGTCGGCGGCCGCGTGCCGAGCTACCTCGGCTCGAGCTTCGCGTTCATCGGCCTCGTGATCGCGGTGACGGGCTACGGCGGCAGCGGCCCGAACCCGAACATCCCGGTCGCGCTCGGCGGGATCGTCGCGTGCGGCGTCGTGTACGTCGCGCTCGGCGCGCTGGTGCAGGCCATCGGCACGCGCTGGATCGAGACGCTGATGCCGCCCGTCGTCACCGGCGCGGTGGTCGCGGTGATCGGGCTGAACCTCGCGCCGATCGCGGTCAAGGGCGTGTCGGCATCGACCTTCGACTCGGTGATGGCGCTCGTCACGGTGCTGTGCGTCGGCGGCGTCGCGGTGTTCGCGCGCGGGATGATGCAGCGCCTGCTGATCCTCGTCGGGCTGGTGATCGCCTACGTGATCTATGCGATCGCGACCAACGGGATGGGCCTCGGCAAGCCGGTCGATTTCGCGATCGTCGCGCATGCCGCGTGGTTCGGCGTGCCGAGCTTCCGCGCGCCGGTGTTCGATCCGCACGCGATGCTGATGCTCGCGCCGGTCGCGGTGATCCTGGTCGCGGAGAACCTCGGCCACATCAAGGCCGTCAGCGCGATGACGGGCACCAACCTCGATCGCTACGTCGGTCGTGCGTTCATCGGCGACGGGCTGGCGACGATCGTGTCGGGCAGTGTCGGCGGCACCGGCGTGACCACCTATGCGGAGAACATCGGCGTGATGGCCGTCACGCGGATCTATTCGACGCTCGTGTTCGCGGTCGCCGCGCTGATCGCGATCGGGCTGGGCTTCTCGCCGAAGTTCGGCGCGGTGATCCAGACGATTCCGGGCCCGGTGCTCGGCGGCGTGTCGATCGTCGTGTTCGGGCTGATCGCGGTGACGGGCGCGCGGATCTGGGTCGTCAACAAGGTCGACTTCTCCGACAACCGCAACCTGATCGTCGCGGCCGTCACGCTGGTGCTCGGCGCCGGCGACTTCTCGCTGAAGATCGGCGGCTTCGGGCTCGGCGGGATCGGCACCGCGACGTTCGGCGCGATCATCCTGTACGCGATCCTGCGCAAGGAAAAGGAGCCGGGGCCGGTGGTGTGAGCCGCGGCGCCGGCGGCAATGCCCGCGCGAACGGCGCGGATGATCGTCGTAGCGCGCGTGCGCGCGCCGGGGCTGCGGATTTCGCTTACCGGATCGCGGTGTCGTGACGTCGTGTGCTGTTGCGAACCGTGTCGGCGCAGCGGATCTCGACGGTGCGAAGTCGCGCCGTCGGCATCAGCGGGTGCGCAACAGCGGCAGTGATGCAGGACAGCAGCCGTGTGACGGCCGATATGAGTTTCGACATGATTTCCCCCGACCCGCTGGATGAATGTTTGTCACCTGCATCGGGTCGTTCGCCCGTGCAGGGTTCGTCGTCTGCACGGCTGCATCAGCAAGCAACGGGCCAGCACGCGGACTTTCGCGCAAACAGGGGCTCGGCGGGGGCCGCGTGACGCCGGTGCAAGGTGGCGCACGCGAAAATGTTTCAGCGCTGAAACGCGCGGCGGTGGGCCGGTCGGCCGCATGCCAGGCCTCACGTGCGGTGGCGGGAACGACGGGGAAACGCAGGGGCGCGCGACATCGATTCCGCAGGGGAATCGCGGGCGTTGCGCGCGGATCGGTTTCATTCCTGCAACGCGGACGGGGACGTGAGGTGGCACGCCGCGTCGTTTCGATCGGGTAGCGGCGACGCGGCGCGCGTCATCCGTTCGCATTCCCCAGCGCTTCCAGCCACGCGCAGAACTGCGCGACCAGCGGATCGTCGGCCGGCGTGCCCGGCGCGATCCACCAGTAGCTGCGTGTCGCGATGCGCGGCCCGTCGAGCGGCATCACGAGACGCCCGCTCGCGAGCTCGTCGTCGATCAGCGGCAGCGGGCCGAGCGCGACGCCCAGCCCGTCGACGGCCGCCTGCAGCGCCAGGTAGAAGTGGTCGAACGACTGCCGCTTGCGCCCCTTCATCGTCACGCCGGCCGCCGCGAACCAGTCGCGCCAGCCTTCCGGCCGCGTGTCCGAATGCAGCAGCACGTGCCGCGCGAGATCGTCCGCGCGGGTGATCGGCGCGCGCTTGAGCAGCGCGGGGCTGCAGACCGGAATCACGCTTTCGTCGAGGAAGTGGCCGCTCGTGCAGTTCGGCCAGTGGCCGGGGCCGCGGCGGATCGCGACGTCGAAACCGTCGAGCGCATCGAGCGGCGCGTTCGACGTGGACAGCTTCAGCTCGACGTTGGGCACGTCGCGCTGGAACCGCGACAGGCGCGGCAGCAGCCATTTCATCGCGAAGGTCGGCAGCGCATTGATGCGCAGCACGCGCGCGGCCCCGGTGTTGCGCAACTGCTCGGTGGCGAGCGCGATGCTGTCGAACGCGGCGCGGACGGTATCCAGATAGCGGCGGCCTTCGTCGGTGAGCTTCACGCGCTTGCCGTAGCGGTGGAACACCGGCTTGCCGAGCCACGCCTCGAACCCGGCGATCTGCCGGCTGATGGCACCATGAGTCACATGCAGCTCGTCGCCGGCGGCGCTGAAGCTTTCATGTCGTGCCGCTGCTTCAAAGGCCCGAAGCGCGGAAAAGGGCGGGAGATCGCGTGCCATGCTTGTGATTCTAGATCACAAGGGCGCGCCGATAAAATCGTTTTGCCGGCGTGCCGCACGGCGGTAACCTCGGGGCATCGTTTGATGAGGAGCCCCATGCAATCCGTTTCTCCGCCGCCTGCCGCGTCCCCACGTCGTGTCGGCCTCGCCGAGCTGTTCACCGGCTTCCTGTCGCTCGGCCTGATGTCGTTCGGCGGCGCGCTGCCGTTCGCGCGGCGCACGATCGTCGACGACCGCAAATGGCTCACCGCCGACGAATTCACCGATCTGCTCGGGCTGTGCCAGTTCCTGCCGGGCGGCAACGTGATCAACCTGTCGGTCGCCGTCGGCATGCGCTTTCGCGGCGTCGCGGGCGCGTTCGCCGGCATTCTCGGGCTGATCGCGGGCCCGACGCTCGTGGTCGTCGGGCTCGGTGTGCTGTATGCGAAGACGCAGGGCGATCCGCGCGTGCAGCACCTGTTCGGCGGGCTCGCCGCCGCGGCAGCGGGCCTGCTCGTCGCGATGGCCGTGAAGGTCGCGAAGCCGCTGCTGCACGCGCCGCGCACCGCGGTCGGCATCGCGGCCCTCGCATTCGCCGCGATCGCGGTGCTGCGCATCCCGCTCCTGAGCGCGATGCTGGTGCTGACGCCCGTGAGCATCTGGCTCGCGTCGCGGCGCCGCGAGACGCCGGCACCGCAGCGCGCCGCCGTGCGCGATGGAGGCCGGTCATGAACGACACGCTGATCGCGATCGCGACGATCTTCAGCCAGCTGTCGCTGCTCGCATTCGGCGGCGGCAACACGATCCTGCCGGAGATGCAGCGGCAGGTCGTCGACGTGCACCACTGGATGAGCGCGCACGCGTTCACCGCGCTGTTCGCGCTCGCGCAGGCCGCGCCGGGGCCGAACATGATGATCGTGCCGCTGGTCGGCTGGCATGTGGCCGGCTGGGCCGGGCTGCTGGTCGCATCGATCGCGAAGTTCGGGCCGTCGTCGATCGTCACGGTGCTCGCGCTGCACGCGTGGGAACGCTTTCGCGACCGGCCGTGGCGCCGCTACGTGCAACAGGGGCTGATGCCGGTCACGGCCGGACTCGTCGCGGCCAGCGCGGTGCTGATCTCGGAAGCGTCGAACCGCACCGCGATCCAGTGGGGCATCACCGCCGCATGCGCGGTGCTCGCGTGGCGCACGCGTATCCATCCGCTGTGGCTGCTCGCGGCCGGCGCGCTGATCGGGCTCACCGGCATCGGCCAGTGAGCGGCGCACAACCGGCGTCCCGTGCGCGATACTGGCGCGACTCTTCACGGGAGGCTTGATGGATCTCGACGGCGCCAGCCGCAATCTCACCGTCGCCGCGCTGCTCACGCTGTCCGGCGGCTATCTCGACGCGTACACGTACGTCGGTCACGGCCACGTGTTCGCGAACACGATGACCGGCAACGTCGCGCTGCTCGGCATCAACGTGTCGGCCGGCGAATGGGCGGCCGCGCTGCATCACGTGCCGCCGCTCGGCGGTTTCGTGGTCGCGGTGTTCGTCGCGCACCTGCTCGGTCTCGCCGCGCAGCGCGGCTGGATGCGGCACACCGCGTTCGCGAGCCTGATCGTCGAGATCGCGTTTCTCGGCGTCGCCGCGAGCGGGCTCGTCGGCGCGTCGAGCGCGTGGCTGATTCCCGGGATCTCGTTCGTCGCGACGCTGCAGACGCTGTCGTTTACTCATCTCGAGGAACTGTCGTACACGTCTGTGATGACGACCGGCAACCTGCGGCGCGCCGCGCAGAAGCTGTTCGTCGGGCTGATTCCCCGCTACGACGCGGGCGCGCTGCACGATTCGGCGCTGCTCGCGACGATCAGCTTCTGCTTCCTGGCCGGCGCGGTGGTCTGCGGCCTCGTGACGCGGCTCATGCCGGACGTCGCGCTGTGGGGCGCCGTGTTGTTGCTCGCCGGTGCGTTCGCGGAGATCGTGCGGCGGGCGCGGCGGCGCGCGGGCGGTGGGCGCGACAGTGGCGATGGGGCGGCCGGCAACGGGGGCGCCGACGCTCACGGCAGCAGCGGCAGCAACGGCAGCAACCCCGGCGCGGGAAACGTTGTTCCAGGGCGACAATCGCGCGCGACCGCGCGTTTCAATTTCTTTCAGCCTGCGCACTGGTCTTATGATTCAGCCCACATCGCGCGCGCCATGAGCGTCCGCGATCGCCACCCGGCTGCGCACGCGGCCGGCCATGAATGGAGACACCTACAAAAAGGAAAGCTCATGAAGCAGACCACCCGGCTCGCAGCCATCGCAGGGGGCGCAGTGCTGGCCTTCGCCAGCCAGTACGCAGCAGCACAAAGCTCGGTCACGCTGTGGGGCGTCGCCGACGTCAGCGTTCGCTACCTGACCAACGCGAACGCCAAGAACGACGGCCTGCTGTCGATGTCCAACGGCGCGATCACCAACAGCCGCTTCGGCATCTACGGCACGGAAGACCTCGGCAGCGGCCTGAAGGCCGTGTTCAAGCTCGAAAGCGGCGTGAACCTGCAGAACGGCGCATTCGCCGACAGCGGCCGCCTGTTCAACCGTGCGGCATACGTCGGCCTGGACAGCCCGTACGGCACGGTGACCCTCGGCCGCCAGAAGACGCCGCTGTTCGACCTGCTGTCGGACACCTACGATCCGCTGACGGTCGGCAACTACCTCGAAAATGCATGGCTGCCGGTCGCACTCGGCGGCGGCCTGTATGCGGACAACCAGATCAAGTACACGGGCACGTTCGCGGGCCTGACCGCGAAGGCGATGTACTCGACGGGCACCAACTACGAATCGACCGGCGCCGGCGGCTTCTCGGGCCAGATCCCGGGCTCGCTCGGCAAGGGCAACGCATGGGGCGTGTCGCTGTCGTACGTGACGGGTCCGCTCAGCATCGCGGCCGGCGCGCAGCAGAACAGCGACAACTCCGCACGCAAGCAGACGATCTACCACGCGAACGTCGTGTATGCGTTCAGCAAGGCGAAGATCTATGCGGGCTACCTGCGCTCGAAGGACGACACCGGTTTCGTCGACAGCCTGCTCGCGCAGCAGTCGATCCCGGTCGCGAAGGGCACGGGCCGGATCGACGACGGTCCGTTCGCGGGCGTGAGCTGGCAGGTCAGCACGCCGCTGACGCTGACGGGCGCGTTCTACTACGACCACATGCGCAACGCGATGACCGCGAACGGCACGCTCGCGAGCGGCAACCGCTACGCGATCGTCGGCATCGCCGAATACGCGCTCAGCAAGCGCACGGAAGTCTACGGCACGGTCGACTTCAACAAGACGAACGGCGCGGCGAACGTCGAGCTGCCGGGTCGCAGCAACCAGACCGGCATCGCGATCGGCCTGCGCAATATCTTCTGACGAAAATCGTCAACGCGTGCGCCGGCCCCGGTTCGGCGCGCATCGAAGAGGCTCCAGGAAGGAGCCTCTTTTTTTTCGCCACGCGCCTTCCTGCGCGCGGACGACCATTCAGCGATTGCTCCATCGGCAACACGCCGCCCGTAAGGGTTCCGTCGGCATTCCAGAACATACTTTGACAGTGCGCGCGAAGCGATTCCGCTACGCTGCGTGCAGGGTCCGCCGCGTGCCGAAACGCACGCGCGGGCGTCGTTCCGGCGCGCGTTTCGCGTGCGGCCGGCCTGGTGCGTAACTTGTGTATCCGGTGATGACAAACACGGTCCGCCGGTTTTTTTTCGTGGGACGATGCGCTCACGATTTTCTTGAAAGGGGATGACGATGGGTATCCTGAACACCGTGGGTGAAATCGCTGGCGCAGTGGCAGCCGTCGAGGCAGCCGAGAAGGTCGATCCGGATGCGGGCCTGCTGACCAAGGCGGCGGCGGCCGTCGCCGGCTTCAAGGGCGCCGAGGCGATCGAAGGCATGCTCGAGAAGAAGGAAGAGCAGCCGCAGCAGGCAGACGACACGCAGGCGACGGACGGCAGCGACACGTCGCAGGCCTGAGCAAGGCGGCTGGTCCCGCCGCGGGTGCGCCGTTCGCGCATCCGGGCGGACCGGTGCCGCGCGGCCGGCAGGCCGGGCATGTGGTCGATCGGTGACGCATGGCACACCCGGCAGCCGGTTTGACCGGCGAGAGGCGACGTCTCTCGCCGTTTTTTATGGCGCGCGCGTCCTGCGCCGCCACGTTCCGCACGAATTCCCGAATCTTGCTATCGTGCCGTCATCCGAACTGCGATGAGGGCTTGCGATGGATTTCGACTACGACCTGTTCGTCATCGGGGCCGGCTCCGGCGGCGTGAGGCTCGCCCGGATGGCGGCGTCATACGGCGCGCGCGTCGGCATAGCGGAACAGGAGCAGATCGGCGGCACCTGCGTGCTGCGCGGCTGCATCCCGAAGAAGCTGCTCGTCTACGCATCGCACTATCCGCACGAACTCGAGGATGCGAAGGGCTTCGGCTGGACCTTCGGTGCCGGCACGCTCGACTGGTCCGCGCTGATCGCCGCGAAGGATCGCGAGATCAACCGGCTCAGCGACATCTACATCGACCTGCTGCGGCAATCCGGCGTCGCGATGCACGCAGGACGCGCGACCCTCGTCGACGCGCATACGGTCGCGATCGGCGAGCGCACGATCCGCGCGCGCCACATCGCGATCGCGACCGGCTCGCGGCCGGCGCTGCCGCACCGTCCCGGCATCGAGCATGCGATCACGTCGCGCGAGGCCCTGTCGCTCCCGGCGTGCCCCAAGCGCATCGCGGTGGTCGGCGGCGGCTATATCGCGGTCGAGTTCGCCGGCATCTTCAACGGCTTCGGCAGCCAGGTCGACCTGTTCTATCGCGGCGAGAAGATCCTGCGCGGCTTCGACGACGACGTGCGACAGTTCCTCACCGACGAAATGACGAAGCAGGGCGTCGCGATCCACGCGCGCGCGGTGGTCGAATCGATCGCGCGCGCGGACGACGGCACGCTCTCCGTGCACGTCGGCGACGCGCAGCACGGGCCGTACGACGCGGTGCTCTATGCGACCGGCCGCGTGCCGAACGTCGAAGGGCTCGGCCTCGAGCGCGCCGGTGTGATGCTCGACGCGCGCGGCGCGATCGCGGTCGATTCGTACTCGGCGACGTCGGTGCCTTCGATCCATGCGCTCGGCGACGTCACGTCGCGGCCGCAGCTCACGCCGGTGGCGACGCGCGACGGCGCGCTGCTCGCGCGCACGCTGTTCGGCGGCGCGCGCGTCGCGGCCGATCACGATTACGTCCCGTCGGCCGTGTTCAGCCAGCCGGAGGTCGCGACGGTCGGCCTGACCGAGGCCGATGCGCGTCGCGTGCACGGTGAAGTCGACATCTACCGCACGTCCTTCAAGGCGCTGCGCCACACGCTGTCGGGCCGCAACGAGCGCACGCTGATGAAGCTGGTGGTCGCGCGCGACAGCCAGCGCGTGATCGGCGCGCACATGGTCGGCCGCGACGCGGGCGAGATCATCCAGGGCATCGCGATCGCGATTCGCGCGGGCGCGACGAAGGCGCAATTCGACGACACGATCGGCATTCACCCGACCGCGGCCGAGGAGTTCGTGACGATGCGGCAGAAGGTGGCCGACTGACCGCCAGCGGCGCGCCGGCTCGCGGGCCGGCGCGGGCGTCCCGCGCACGCGCCGCTGGCGTGTGACGCACCACGGATCCGCGGCGATTTGTAAAGATCGTCAATTCTTCTAAAGAAATCCCGTCTCGATAATCAGACTTGGTATGATCGGCCAAAATCATATACGGGGCCGATCATGCGCGATCAACAGCGCAGTAACCAGAATCACGCGGTAGCCGGCGCAAGCGGGGTCGTCGATCCATGCGCCGCGCGTTCGCGTCTCGCCGCAACACGTCCGTTGCGCGCACTTTCCCTTCGCATGCCGCCATCTCCATCGCCGTCCGGGCGATGAAGTCGCGCGCGCGCCGATGCGCGCCCCGGCCGCTTCGATCATCGCATCGACCGCCGGTTTGTCGGCAAGCCGGCGAGCCCGTTCCGGGCAATCTTTTCACGTAAGGAGACCCGCAGTGAACAATCAGACACGACGCACCGTTCTCGTGGCGGCGGCGCTCGTCGCGGCGCTGTCCGGCTGCGCGACCGAATCGTCGCGCACGCTCGACGTGCCGGCCGTGAGCAGCGCGCAGAAGCCGTACGCGGGCAAGCCCGTCGCGATCGCGGTCGGCAAGTTCGACAATCGCTCGAGCTACATGCGCGGCATCTTCTCGGACGGCATCGACCGCCTCGGCGGACAGGCGAAGACGATCCTCGTCACGCGCCTGCAGCAGAGCCGCCGCTTCAACGTGCTCGATCGCGAGAACCTCGACGAGATCAAGCAGGAAGCGGGCTTCATGAAGAAGGCGCAGGCGGTGAAGGGCGCGAACTACGTCGTGACCGGCGACGTGACCGAGTTCGGCCGCAAGGACGTCGGCGATCACCAGCTGTTCGGCATTCTCGGCCGCGGCAAGACGCAAGTCGCGTACGCGAAGGTCAACCTGAACATCGTCGACACGACGACGTCGGAAGTCGTCGCGTCGAGCCAGGGCGCGGGCGAGTTCAGCCTGTCGAACCGCGAAGTGATCGGCTTCGGCGGCACGGCCGGTTACGACTCGACGCTCAACGGCAAGGTGCTGGACCTCGCGATCCAGGAGGCCGTGAACCACCTCGTCGACCAGGTCGACGCCGGCACGCTGAAGGTGCCGCAATAGGCGCCGTGCGCAGTACGGCGCGACGAATCATTCATCAACCAGAAGAGACAAGACCATGAAACGGGGAATCTGGCTGCCGGCGACGGCGGCCGTCATGCTGCTCGCGGGCTGCGCGGCGCCGACCACGCCGCCGCTCTATCAATGGAACGGCTATCAGCCGCAGGTGTACGAATACTTCAAGGGGCAGAAGTCCCCGCAGGAGCAGATCGACGCGCTCGAAAAGGCGCTGCAGGAGATCCGCGCGAAGGGCAAGACGCCGCCGCCGGGCTTCCATGCGCATCTCGGGATGCTCTACGCGAGCGTCGGCAGCGAACAGCAGGCCGGGCAAGAATTCCAGGCCGAGAAGGCGCTCTTTCCGGAATCCGCGTCGTTCATGGATTTCCTGATGAAGAAGAAAGCCGGCGATGCGAAGGCCGCGAATCCGTCGGCCGCCGGCCAGACGATCGCCGGCCAGAAGAATGCCGATCCGACTCCCGCCAAACAGTGACGTGCCTGCCATGATCAAGACACTTTCATTCAAGCTGCTGTCCGTGCTGTCGATCGTCGCGCTGTTGAGCGCGTGCGCGCAGCCCGTCAAACGCCCCGACTACACGGCCTTCAAGAAGAGCCAGCCGCGCTCGATCCTCGTGCTGCCGCCGCTCAACGAGACGACCGATGTCGGCGCGACCTACGGTGTGCTGTCGCAGATGACGCAGCCGCTGGCCGAGTCGGGCTACTACGTGGTGCCGGTCGCGGTGATGGACGAGACGTTCAAGCAGAACGGCCTCACGAACGCCGCGGAAATCCAGGGCACGTCGCCGGCGAAGCTGCGCGAAATCTTCGGCGCGGACGCCGCGCTGTACGCGAAGATCACGCAATACGGCTCCGTCTACCAGGTGGTGGACAGCACGACGGTGGTCGCGGCGTCGGCGAAGCTCGTCGACCTGAAGACCGGCGACGTGCTGTGGCAGGGCGAGGGCCGTGCGACCGGCAAGGAAGTCGGCAACAACATGAGCGTCAACGCGTTCGGGGTCGTCGGGGTGCTGGTGCAGGCGGCCGTCAAGCAGGTCGCGCATTCGCTGACCGACGAAGCGCACGATGTGGCCGGTTTGACGAGCAGCAGGCTGCTGTCCGCGGGGCCGCCGAACGGGCTGCTGTACGGGCCGCGTTCGCCGAAGTACGGGACCGACTGACCGGCGCGCGGACCACGGCTTCGGCGCGTCGGGCAGGCAAGGTCGCCTGCAAGCCGTGCCGAAGCCGCGAGATTCGATGAAACGGCCGCGCTTAATGCATGCCGAACGCGTCGAGCAGCCGGTACCAGCTCATCGCGAGCACCAGCGCCGGCGTGCGCAGCGTCGCGCCGCCGGGGAAGTCGCGATGCCGGATCTTGCCGAACAGGTCGAAGCGGCTCGCCTGGCCGTCGATCGCCTCGGCGATCAGCTTGCCCGCGAGCGCGGTCGTGTTCACGCCGTGCCCCGAGAAACCCTGCGCGAAATACAGCGTCGGCGCGACGCGCCCGAAGTGCGGCGCGCGGTTCATCGTGATGTCGACGAAGCCGCCCCATGCGTAGTCGACCTTCACGTCCGCGAGTTGCGGGAACGTCTTCAGCATGTCCGCGCGCATCGCGTCGGCGAGATTGCGCGGCTCCCGCGTCGAATAGCTGACCTTGCCGCCCCACACGAGCCGCGTGTCGGGCGCCGGCCGGAAATAGTCGAGCACGAAGCGGCTGTCGCAGATCGCCGCGCGCGCGGGCATCAGCGCGGCGGCGCGCGCCGCGCCGAGCGGCTCGGTCGCGATCACGTAGGTGCCGACCGGCATGATCTTCTTCGACAGCGCGGGCGCGAGCGTGCCGACGTACGTGTTGCACGCGAGCACCACGAAGCGCGCGCGCACCTCTCCCTGGCCGGTCTCGACGACGTGGCCGCCCGACACGTCGCGCACGCGCGTCACGCAGCTGTCCTCGTGGATCCGCACGCCCGCGTCGGCGGCCGCGCGCGCGAGCCCGAGCGTGTAGTTCAGCGGATGCAGGTGGCCGCTGTCCGGGTCGTACAGGCCGCCGCGATAGCGCGCCGATTGCACGTAGTCGCCGAGTTCGTCCGCTTCGACGAAATGCAAGCGGTCGTAACCGAAGCGCTTCGCGGCCTCGTCGCGCCAGCGTTTCAGCGCATCCGCGTCGCGCTCGGTGTTCGCGGCGGTCAGGTAGCCGGGCACGAGCGCGCAGTCGATGTCGTGCTTCGCGATGCGCGACTTCACGAGCGACAGCGTTTCGAGCCCCATGTCCCAGATCCGCTTCACGTCGCCTTCCGGCATGAAGTTGCCGAACGTGTCGATGTCGCATGCAAAGCCGCCGATCAGCTGGCCGCCGTTGCGCCCGCTCGCCGCCCATCCGACCCGCGACGCCTCGAGCACGGTCACCGAATGGCCGCGCTCGGCGAGGTTGAGCGCGGCGGACAAGCCGGTGAGGCCCGCGCCGATCACGCACACGTCGGCGTCGGTCGCGCCGGCGAGCGGCGCATGGCGGGTCGTATCGTTGGCGGTCGCCGCGTAGTACGACGCGACGTGCGGCTGGTTGGCGAATGTCTGCATGTTCAGGAAAACGAATGAAGGGGGCTCAGAACAGCTCGCGCACGCGGTGGTACAGCATCCCGAGTTCGAGCGCGGGCTGCCGCCATGCGTCGCCGCCGGGAAAGCGCCGGTGGCGCAGCTGCGCGAACAGGTCGAACGCGCGCGTGTCGCCCGCGATCGCGCCGGCGATCGCGCGTCCGGCGATGCCGGTCAGCGCGACGCCGTGCCCGCTGAAGCCCTGGACGTAGAAGAAGTTCGGATCGAGCGCGCCGAAATCCGGCGCGCGGTTGCGCGTGACGTCGACGAAGCCGCCCCACGCGTGGTCGACGCGCACGTCGGCGAGCTGCGGGAACACGCCGACCATGCGCTGCCGGATCGTGTCGGCGAGCGTGTCGGGCGACGCGCCCGCGGAGTTCGCGCGGCCGCCGAACAGCATCCGGTGGTCGGCCGACAGACGGAAGTAGTCGAGGAAGAAGTTGTTGTCGCACACGGCTTCGCGCTGCGCGATCAGCGCGTCGGCGCGCGCGCGGCCGAGCGGTTCGGTCGCGATGATGTACGACGCGATCGGCGCGATGCGCGCGGCGGTCGCGGCCGGCAGGATGCCGCCGGGGCCCGCGTTGCAGCACGACACGACGAAGCGGCAGCGCACTTCGCCCGACGGCGTGCGCACGACCGGCCGGGCGCCGCGCACGACGTCGAGCGCGGGCGTGTGCGCATGGAGCGCGACGCCTTCGCGGCGCGCGGCCTCGGCGAGGCCGAGGCAATACTTGAGCGGATGCAGGTGGCCCGACAGCGGATCGTAGACGCCCGCCAGATAGCGCGGCGACGCGATGCGCGCGCGGATTTCGCCGGTGTCGAGCCACGACAGCGACGGATGGCCCCAGCGCGAGCGCGCGGCATCCATCCAGGCGCGCAGGTCGTCGATGCGGCGCGGCTTGGTCGCGACCGTCAGGTAGCCGCGCGTGAAGTCGCAGTCGATGCCGTGGCGCGCGATGCGCTCGGCGATCAGCGCGACGCCGTCGAGCGACAGCGACCACGCGGCGCGTGCGCCGGCGGCGCCGAGCTGCTGCTCGATCACCTCGTCTTTCGCGAAACCCGTGATCGCCTGTCCGCCGTTGCGGCCCGATGCGCCCCAGCCGGGCCGATGCGCATCGATCACGGCGACCGACAGCCCGCGCGCACGGCAATCGAGCGCCGTCGACAGGCCCGCGAAGCCCGCGCCGATCACGCACACGTCGACGTCGATCGCATCCTCGAGCACGGGGTCGTCGGCCACGGGGCGCGTGGCGGTTGCTTCGTAGTACGAGTCGCGCGCGAGCGCGTCGGCGCGGCGGGTGAAAGACTGCGTCATCAAACCGACTCCGTCGAAGACGGCCGGCGGCGGTGCGCGACGCACCGCGATCCGGCCGGGTGAAACGATGCGGGACGCCATGCGCGCGGCACGGCGTCCCGCGCGGCCCGCATCAGAACGAATAGATGAACTGCGTCGCGAGCAGGTCGTTGGACTTGCCGTACGAACCGTCGTTGCGCAGGAACACCTTGTTGTTCGCCCAGTCGTGCCGGTATTCGACCTTCACGGTGATCTGCTGGGTCGGATAGAACAGCAGGTCGAGCGCGACGTCCTGGCGCACCGCGCCCTTGCACTCGAAGCCCAGGCCGCCGCCGGCCTTCGACTGCGCGAGGCAGTCCGCGTCGACGCCGAAGCCGTTGCTCGGATCCATCCCGTTGCCGTTCAGCGCGATGCCGCCGCCGCCGCCGCCGTTCTTCGAGTTGGCGAGCAGGTCGTAGCGCAGCGTCACGCCCATGCGGCCGACCACCGGCGCGTTGAACTTGCGGTGCGCGAGCAGCGACAGGCCGTACCACTGCGCGAGCCCGCCGTTGAACGCCGCATGCTGCTGCCGGCCGTAGTCGACTTCGGCGTTGTACTGAATGTCGGCGAGCGTGTAGGTCGCGTCGAGTTCGCCGAAGAAGAACGAACCGTACGCGCTCGGTGCCGCGCCGCCCGGGCCGTAGTGGACGTTGCCCTGGTCGTCGATCGCGCTCGCCAGCGTCTGCCGCCCGATGTTGAACGAACCGCCGATGTCGAGCGCGCTCGACCACGTGTAGTCCGCGCGCGCGGTGAAGGTCGGCACCTTGTTGCTGGTGGAGATCGGATCGCCGAGTGCGTTGGTGCCCGTCTGCGTGACCGAACCGTACGTGCGGTACTGCTCGTTGCCGAGGAAGAACTTCCACGCCCAGGCGCCCTTCGTGTAGTTCGCGCCGACACCGACGTAGCTGCCCGGATCCGAGAAATCGTACAGCAGGTTGTGCGTGAGCGTGAGCATCTGGTTCGACTGCTGCACCTCGTAGCCGCCGAAGCTCGGGATCAGGCCGGCGACGAGTGTCGTCTCGGCGGTGATCGGTACGTTGACGACCGCGGTGTTCAGCAGGTTGTCGGTGATCGAGCCGCGCGAGTTCTGCAGCAGCGTGATGCCGTTGCCGCGGTTCGGCATCAGCGTGATCTCCGCCGACGGCGCCATCGGGCCGACGCCGAAGGTCTTCTTGATGTCGAGGTAGAGATCGCCGAACGTGCTGTTGAAGTAGTTGTACGCGTTCTCGTGGTTCGCGAACAGGAACGACGACGTGCCGGCCGCGCGGTTGTAGATGTAGGTCGGGTCGATGTAGCCGGTGACCGACAGGCCCGCGAGCGGCCCGGTGTTGGCCGCGTCCGTCAGCGAGTCGACCTTCAGCTGCTGGTTCGCGATCTGCTGCTTCATTTCACTGACTTCGTCGTTGGTCAGCGTGGCTTGAGCCTTGCCGTAGTCCGGCGACGATGGGTCGGCGGCCACGATCACCGGCTTAGCCGCGGTCGTCGCGCCGGCCTGCGCGACCGGGGTGCCGCCCGGCTTCGCGGCGAGCTGCGCCTGCATGGCCTTCATCTGCTTCTGCAGCGCGGCGACCTGCGCCTGCAGTGCCTTGATTTCGGCGGAGGTCGAGTCGGCCAGCGCGATGCCGGGCAACGCGCCGGCCACCAGCAGGCAGATCAGTTTCTTCTTCATTGCGGATTCTCCTTGTCGTGCGCTTGGTCAATCTGTGATCGGCCCGCGCGCCGCATTTCGCGGCGCGCGGGTCTTGTTATCGATGAAAAGGGAAGCGGGCGTCAGGCCGCGGCGAACGCCGCCTTCATGTCGGCCACCCGGCGCCGTTCGCGCGCGATCATCATCTGGTTCACGACGATCACGCCGATGGTCACCGCGGTGATGAACAGCGTCGCCAGTGCGTTCATTTCCGGGTTCAGCCCGAGCCGCACGCGCGAGAACACCACCAGCGGCAGCGTGGTCGAGCCCGGCCCCGACAGGAACGCCGACAGCACCAGGTCGTCGATCGACAGCGTGAACGACAGCAGCCAGCCCGACAGCAGCGCCTGCGAGATCAGCGGCAGCGTCACCACGAAGAACACCTTCAGCGGCGTCGCACCCAGGTCGAGCGCGGCTTCCTCCAGCGACTTGTTCATCTCCTTCACGCGCGACTGCACGATGATCGCCACGTACGACACGCACAGCATCACGTGGCCGATCCAGATCGTCACCATCCCGCGGCCCTTCGGCCAGCCGAACATCTGCTCCAGCGCCACGAACAGCAGCAGCAGCGAGATCCCCTGGATCACCTCCGGAATCACCAGCGGCGCGTTGATCATCCCCGTGTACAGCGTGAAGCCCTTGAAGCGGCCGAAGCGCGCGAGCACGAAACCCGCCCACGTGCCGATCACGACCGACGCGGTGGCCGTCAGCAGGCCGATCTTCAGCGACAGCCACGCGGCGGTGAGCAGCTCGTCGTCCTGCCACAGCGCCGCGTACCACTTCAGCGAGAAGCCCGACCACACCGTCACCAGCTTCGACTCGTTGAACGAGTACACGACCAGGCTGATGATCGGGATGTACAGGAACAGGAAGCCGAAGGCGAGGACGCCCGTCGACAGCGGTTTGCTCGGCTTGATCATTTCGCTTCCTCCAGTTCCTTGACCTGGTAGTACTGGAACAGCGCCATCGGCACCAGCAACAGCAGCACCATCGCGACCGTCACCGCGGACGCCATCGGCCAGTCCATGTTGTTGAAGAATTCATCCCACATCACGCGGCCGATCATCAGCGTGTCGGCGCCGCCGAGCAGTTCCGGAATCACGTACTCGCCGACTGCCGGGATGAACACCAGCAGGCTGCCGGCGATGATCCCGTTCTTCGACAGCGGCAGCGTGATGCGCGTGAACGCGACCCACGGCTTCGCGCCGAGGTCGTAGGCGGCCTCGAGCAGCGTGAGGTCCATCTTCACGAGGTGCGCGTAGAGCGGCATCACCATGAACGGCAGGTACGAATAGACCATCCCGATGTAGACGCCCGCGTCGCTGTGATAGAGGCGCAGCGGCGTGTGGATGATGCCGAGCGCGATCAGCGTGTGGTTCAGGAGGCCGTCATCCTTCAGGATTCCGATCCATGCGTACACGCGGATCAGGAACGAGGTCCAGAACGGCAGCATCACGGCCATCATCAGCACGTTGCGCCGGCCCGGCTCCGAGCGTGCGATGTAGTACGCCATCGGGAATCCGATCAGCAGGCACAGCAGCGTCGACACGGCGGCCATCTTCAGCGAGCTGAGATAGGTCGCGATGTACAGGTCGTCCTGCAGCAGGAACGCGTAGTGCGACAGCTGCAGCGCGAAGTGCACGACGCCGTCCTTGATCTCGACGAGCGACGTGTACGGCGGGATCCCCATCACCTGGTCGGCGAAGCTGATCTTGAACACCAGCACGAACGGCAGCGCGAAGAAGATCACGAGCCACAGGAACGGCACGCCGATCGCGACGCCGCGGCCCGACGGCAGGAAGCGCGACAGCGCGGCGAAGCGGCTGCGGCGCTTCGAAGCCTGTGTCGTTGCGGTGGCACCGGTCGAAACCGGCGCGGACGGAGTGGAGGCGGAAGTTCTCATCATGTCGTCCTCACTGCGTCAGCACGACGCCGCTGGCCGGCGACCACGACACGAACACGTCGTCGTTCCACGCCGGCGCGCTGTCGTGCATCAGGTGCGAACTCGACAGGTTCGACACGACCGTCTTGCCGCTCGGCAAACGCACGTGATACAGCGAGTAGGCGCCCATGTAAGCGATGTCGGTCACCACGCCGCGCGCCCAGTTGTGATGCGAGCCCGGCTTCTCGCGCGATACGTGCACGCGCTCCGGCCGCACCGAGATGCCGACCGGCATCCCGAGCGGGCCGGTCACGCCGTGGCTCACGTACATGCGTGCCTCGAGGTCGTCGCTTTCGACGAAGATGTGATCGGGTTCGTCCTCGACCACGCGGCCTTCGAACAGGTTCGTCGAGCCGATGAACTCGGCCGAGAAACGGCTGTTCGGGTATTCGTACACTTCGCCCGGCGTGCCGATCTGCACGATCTTGCCTTCGCTCATCACCGCGAGGCGGCTCGCCATCGTCATCGCCTCTTCCTGGTCGTGCGTGACCATCACGCAGGTCACGTCGACCTTCTCGATGATGTTCACCAGTTCGAGCTGGGTCTTCTGGCGGATCTTCTTGTCGAGCGCGGACATCGGCTCGTCGAGCAGCAGCAGCTTCGGGCGCTTCACCAGCGAGCGCGCGAGCGCGACGCGCTGCTGCTGGCCGCCGGACAGCTGGTGCGGCTTGCGCTTCGCGTACTTGCTCATCTGCACCAGCGCGAGCGCGTCGGCCACGCGTTCCTTGATCTCGTTTTTCGGCGTGCCTTCCTGCTTCAGCCCGAACGCGACGTTCGATTCGACCGACATGTGCGGGAACAGCGCATACGACTGGAACATCATGTTGACCGGGCGGCGGTACGGCGGCAGCGACGCGAGGTCCTCGCCGTCGACGAAGATCTTGCCGGAGGTCGCCGTCTCGAGCCCGGCGAGCATGCGCAACAGCGTCGACTTGCCGCAGCCGGAGCTGCCGAGCAGCGCGAACAGCTCGTTCTTCGCGATCGTCAGGTTCACGTTGTCGACGGCCGTGCTGTCGCCGAACTTCTTCACGACGTTTTCGATGCGCACGAACGCGTCGTTCTTCGTGCGGGCCGCGGCGGCCGGTTGGGTGTGGCGTGCGGCAGCGGAAGAGGGTATCGATTGCATGGGAGTCACCATTCGTTCTTCACGGATTGCAGGCGTGAGCGTCCCCGCGCGAGGCGTACAACGCGACTCGCGGACAACGGCTCGTGCCGGATGGAACAGCGCGCGGTGCGCGCGGGCGGACGAAGCGTCCGCGGATCTCTGGCGGGCAGGCGTTCAGCCGATGCCTGCGCCGCCGTGATGGTTCGTGATCAGTGGCCCGTCTTCAGCTGCGCCCACAGACGGTTCTCGAGGCGCAGGATGTCGGCCGGCATCGGCTTCATCAGCACCATCTTCTTCAGCACGTCCTCGGGCGGATAGACGGTCGGATCCTGCGCGACGGCCGGCGTGACGAACGGGTGCGCGGCCTTGTTCGCGGTCGGGTAGAACACCGTGTTGGTGATCGCCGCGTTGACCTTCGGGTCGGACACGTAGTTGATCCACTTCAGCGCGGCCTCGGGGTGCGGTGCATCCTTCGGGATCACCATCACGTCGAACCACAGCAGGCCGCCTTCCTTCGGGTTCGAGAACTTGATGTCGTACGGGCGCTTCGCCTCCGACGAGCGGCGGTGCGCGATGCCGACGTCGCCCGACCAGCCGAGCACGACGCACACGTCGTTGTTCGCGAGGTCGTTGATGTAGCCGGACGAGTTGAACTGGGTGATGTACGGGCGGACTTTCTTCAGGACTTCGAACGCAGCCTGGTAGTCGCCGGGGTTCTTGCTGTTCGGATCCTTGCCCATGTACTGCAGCGTGGCCGCGAACACGTCGACGGCCTGGTCGAGGAACGACACGCCGCAGCTCTTCAGCTTTTCCATGTTGGCCGGGTCGAACACCAGCGCCCAGCTGTCGACGGGCGCCTTGTCGCCGAGCGCCTTCTTCACCGCCTGCGCGTTGTAGCCGATGCCGTCGGTGCCGTAGGCCCAGGGAACGCCGTACTGGTTGCCCGGATCGGCGTCCGAGATCATCTTCATCAGCAGCGGGTCGAGGTTCGCGAGGTTCGGGATCTTCGACTTGTCGAGCTTCTGGTACACGCCGGCCTGGATCTGCTTGGCCATGTAGTTCGAGGTCGGCACGACGATGTCGTAGCCCGAGCTGCCCGCCAGCAGCTTCGCCTGCAGCGTGTCGTCGCTGTCGTAGTTGTCGTACTTGACGTGGATGCCCGTCTGCTTCTGGAAGTTCGGGATCGTGTCGGGTGCGATGTAGTCGGACCAGTTGTAGACGTTCAGCTCGTCGGCATGCGCCGACGGACTGGCGACCGACGTGAACGCGGCCACCGCGGCAAGGGCCGCGATGGAACAGGCTTGGCGAAGAAAGCAGGCACGCATGGTGGAATTCCCCTGGGTTATGGCGGCGCGCGGCACCCGCCGCACGCCTGTAGGCAAAGTCGTTACGAAAGGCCCAGTTGCTGGGCGGTCGCATCGACGGCCTTCTTCGCCTTCGATACGAGTTCATCGATTTCCTGACGCGAAATCACGAGCGGCGGCGACAGCAGCATCCGGTCGCCGGTCGCGCGCATGATCAGGTTGCCGTTGAAGCAGAAGTCGCGGCAGATCGTGCCGACCTCGCCGCCGTTCGCGAAGCGGCGGCGTTCGGCCGGCGACTCGGCGAGCTGCAGGCTCGCGACCATCCCGTGGCCGTGCACTTCGCCGACGATCGGGTGACGCGCGAAGGTTTCGCGCATCAGCGCCTGGAAGTACGGGCCCGTGTCGTGCTTCACGCGCTCGACGATCCCTTCGTCGCGCAGCAGCTTGAGGTTCGCGACCGCCACCGCCGCCGCGACCGGGTGCCCCGAGTACGTGAGGCCGTGATTGAATTCGCCGTTGTCGATGATCGGGCGCGCGACGCGTTCGTGGATGCCCACCGCGCCCATCGGCACGTAACCCGAGGTGAGGCCCTTGGCCATCGTGATCAGGTCCGGCTCGAAGCCGAAGTGCTGGTGCGCGAACCATTCGCCGGTGCGGCCGAAGCCGCCGATCACTTCGTCGGCGACGAGCAGGATGTCGTACTTGCGGCAGATCCGCTGGATTTCCGGCCAGTACGTCGACGGCGGGAAGATCACGCCGCCCGCGCCCTGGAACGGCTCGCCGATGAACGCCGCGACGTTCTCCGCGCCGAGCTCTAGGATCTTCGCCTCGAGCTGCTGCGCGCGTGCGAGGCCGAACGCTTCGGGCGTCTCGCCGGCTTGGGCTTCGCCGAAGAAATACGGCTGGTCGATGTGCACGATGTTCTCGACCTTCGACGGCATCTGCTCGTGCATGTAACCCATCCCGCCGAGCGTGCCGCCCGCGATCGTCGAGCCGTGATAGCCGTTCTTGCGCGAGATCACGTATTTCTTCTGCGGCTTGCCCTGCACGCGCCAGTACTGGTGCACGAGACGCAGCACGGTATCGTTGCCTTCCGAGCCGCTGTTGCAATAGAAGAAGTGGTTGAAACCCGCGGGCGTCACTTCGGCGAGCATCGCCGACAGTTCGATTACCGGCGGGTGCGTGGTCTTGAAGAACGTGTTGTAGAACGGCAGTTCCTGGAGCTGGCGATATGCGGCATCGGCGAGTTCCTTGCGGCCGTAGCCGACGTTCACGCACCAGAGGCCGGCCATCCCGTCGATGACCTTGTTGCCGTCCGAGTCCCACAGATAGACGCCGTCGGCCTTCACGATCACGCGGCTGCCCGCGCGATTGAGCGCACCCATGTCCGAGAAGGGATGGATGTGGTGCGCGGCGTCGAGCGCGCGGTATTCGGCGGTCGAGCGTGCCTGCGTCGTGCGCGGTGCGGTGGCCGGCGCGGCGGGCTGGATCCAGGCAGATTCGTTGCGGTACGTCATGTTTCCTCCGTGATTCCGTATTCGGTCGTGCGCACGCTCACACGTGCAGCAGCAGATGGCGGCGTTCCCACGAACTGATCACGCGGAAGAACGCTTCGTATTCCGTTTCCTTCAGCGCGAAATACGCCTTCAGGAACTTGTGGCCGAGAATCTCGCCGAGCGGCTCGCACGCGGCCATCAGCGTGAGCCCTTCCTCGAGGTTGCGCGGCAGCTGGTACGGCAGCTCGTAGCCGTCGCTGACGAGCGGTTCGGTCGGCTCGAGACGCTGCGTCATGCCGAGATAGCCGGCCGCGAGCGTCGCCGCGAGCGCGAGGTACGGGTTGCAGTCGACGCCCGGAATCCGGTTCTCGATGCGGCGCGCGGCCGGGCCCGAGTGCGGGATGCGGAAGCCGACCGTGCGGTTGTCGTAGCCCCACTGCACGTTGATCGGCGCGGCCATGAAGCGCGACAGCCGGCGATACGAGTTGATGTACGGCGCGAAGATCGGCATCAGGGCGGGCGTGTACTTCTGCAGCCCCGCGAGGTAGTTGTAGAACAGCGAGGTCGCGCCGCCCGTTTCCGGCGACGTGAACAGGTTGCGGCCCGTTTCCTCGTCGACGATGCTCTGGTGCACGTGCATCGCCGAGCCCGGCTCGTTTTCCATCGGCTTGGCCATGAAGGTCGAGTACATGTTGTGGCGCAACGCGGCCTCGCGCACCGTGCGCTTGAACAGGAACACCTGGTCGGCCAGCGACAGCGCGTCGCCGTGCATGAAGTTGATCTCCATCTGCGCGGCGCCGACCTCGTGGATCAGCGTGTCGATGTCGAGGTTCTGCGCTTCGCAGTACTCGTAGATGTCCTCGAACAGCGGGTCGAACTCGTTGACCGCCTCGATCGAATACGACTGGCGTCCCGTCTCGGGGCGGCCCGTGCGGCCGACCGGCGGACGCAGCGGCAGGTCCGGGTCCTTGTTCATGTCGACCAGGTAGAACTCGAGCTCCGGCGCGACGACCGGCTTCCAGCCCTTCGCCTTGTAGAGGTCGAGCACGCGGCGCAGCACGTAGCGCGGCGAGATCTCGACCGGCGAGCCGTCGAAATGCACGCAGTCGTGGATCACCTGCGCGGTCGGATCGACGGCCCACGGGATCAGGCGAATGGTCGACGTGTCGGGCACGCACACCATGTCGGGATCGGTCACGCCGGTCAGCGAGCCGTCTTCCGGATAGTCGCCGGTGACGGTCTGCACCATCACGGCCTGCGGCAGCCGCATCGATTCGCCGGACGTGAACTTGTTGCGCGGCGTGATCTTGCCGCGCGCGATGCCGGCCATGTCGGGAATGATCGCTTCGATCTCGGTGATCCGGTGCTGCTTCAGAAAGTCTTCGATGTCTTGCATGTCTGTTCTCGTTATGTGGGTCGGCGCGCTCAGGCGAGCGCGGCGGCGGCCGTGGCACGTGTGCGGGCGTCGCGGCGCGCGCGGCATGCGTCGCCGAAGGCGCGGAAGATCGCGCTCGACAGCGGGTCATGCGCATGCCGCCATTCCGGGTGCCACTGCACGGCGAGGGCGAAGGCCGGGGCATCGACGACGCTGACGGCCTCGATCAGGCCGTCCGGCGCGACGGCTTCGACGGCGAGGCCGGAACCGAGCTGCGCGATGCCCTGCTTGTGCAGCGAGTTCACGTGCACGTCGTCGCGGCCGCCGGCGAGCGTGTGCAGCACGCCGCCGGGCGTCAGGCGCACGGCGTGCGCGGGGCCGTATTGCGTGTCCATCGGCGCGTCGTCGTCCTCGCGGTGATCGGCGAGGCCCGGCACGTCGTGCACGCGCTGATGCAGCGTGCCGCCGCAAACGACGTTCAGCTCCTGGAAGCCGCGGCACACGGCCAGCACGGGCACGCCCGCGACGATCGCCGCGCGCAGCAGCGGCAGCGTCGTCGCGTCGCGTGCGGGATCGTGCTTCGTGCCGGGCGCGCTCGGCTCGCCGCCATACAGGTGCGGCTCGACGTTCGAATAGCTGCCGGTAAACAACAGGCCGTCGACCGTCGAGAGCACGTCGTCGACCGACTGGCGATCGCCGAGCGCGGGCAGCACCATCGCGAGCGCGTGTGCGCCGTCGACGATCGCCGCGACGTACTTGTCGCCGACCGTGTGCGACGCATGTGCGCCGATCTGCGTGAAGTCGGCGGTGATGCCGACGAGGGGTTTCCTTTCCATGACGTCAATCAGTTGTCCGTAGGGCCGAGGCGTGCACGACGCGGGAAAACCGCAAAATGCAGGCGCGACACGACCCCGCAGCCTGGCGAAACGCGCAAGGCCGCTGGTGAATGGGCGCAACGGGTTCGCATGGCGATCCGCGCTGCGCGCGACGGTCAGGCCATCGTTCGTTTCGTTGTGCCGTGCGACGCGGCAATGGATGCGCGAACGCGTTCCGTCACCGCGCAGACGACGCGGCTGACGAACAGGCAGTTGAAACGAACGACGAGAAAAGGAGGAGAGGCGCTATGGCAGCAGCGACGCGACTTCGTCGGTATCGACGGCCACGAACGCGCGTGCGGAAACGGCGTTGTGACGGCGAACGGAACGACGGGACAGGATGGTGTAGATCGACAGATGCAGCAGGCGAGGACTATGCCAGCCGCAACTGCCATCGGAAGCGGGAGCAGCGCTGCGCAAACTTCGCACATCGCCTCGATCCCACCTCACCAGAGGGCCACGGACTCTCACGATTACACTCGACTGGTTTGTTGAAAGTATTGAACACCTGATCGTTTCGGCGCGCGAGGCGTTTAAAATAATCAAGGTGCCCGGCCTGCGTCATTTACATTGATGGGCATCAATTTTTACGTTGCAATAACGTTTTTCGGTGCCGATGAATGGCCAATGACGCTGACCTGAGAGCCAGCATATACGAGCCAAAAACGGCGTCAAATGTTTTTTGACGGTCTCGTGTCAGGGCTTTCCCGAGGCACTGCGAACAAAATATTCGTAAATGGAATGACGCGCGAGGTGTTCATTATTTCGAACGCCTTTCAGGGTTTTCCCCGCTGATGTGCGGCATAAAGTGATTAGAATATTCAACGGCTGCTCAATGCTGTCCAACGCGTCGTTTCACTTTTTCACCGCACTTCTATCGTGTCCGAAACCGAATCGATGTCCACCGAAGTCGCCGAGCGCCTGCGTTTCGTGCGCAACAAGCATGGCCTGTCGCAGCGCGAACTCGCGAAGCGGGCCGGCGTGACCAACGGCACGATCTCGCTGATCGAACAGGGGCGCGTGAGCCCGTCGGTCGGCTCGCTGAAGAAACTGCTCGAATGCATCCCGATGAGTCTCGCGGAGTTCTTCACGTTCGAGCTGGTCGAATCGCGCTCGGTCGTGTCGCGACGTGACGAGATGCCGAACCTCGGCAACGACGCGCTCGCGTTTCACCTCGTCGGCGCGGGCGTGAAGGACCGCAACATGTGCATCATGCGCGAGGTCTACCAGCCGCTCGCCGATACGGGGCCCGAGATGCTCGTGCACGCGGGGCACGAGGGTGGCGTGGTCGTGTCGGGCCGGCTCGAGCTCACCGTCGACGGCGCGACCTGGCTGCTCGACCCCGGAGACGGCTACTACTTCGAAAGCCGTTTGCCGCACCGTTTTCGCAATCCCAGCGCGGAACAACTCTGCGAGGTCGTGTCGGCCAATTCGCCGGCCACCTTCTGACCGCGCATCACCGCATTCGCCACCGCCGGCAGCGTTGCCGTTGCACGGCGTGCCGCAGCGCGAATGCCACAACCGTTGAGGCATCCTGAATGAACAAGTTGACTTTGGCTGACTGGCAGGACAAGGCGGCGTCGCTCGAGATCGAGGGACGCGCATTCATCGATGGCGCGTCGCGCGACGCGCACGGCGGCAAGACGTTCGACTGCGTGAGCCCGATCGACGGCCGCGTGCTCGCGAAGGTGGCCGATTGCGGCGAGGCCGACGTGAACGCCGCCGTCGCGGCCGCCCGCCGCGCGTTCGACGCCGGCGTGTGGGCCGGACTGAACCCGCGCGCGCGCAAGGCCGTGCTGCTGCGCTGGGCCGCACTGATGCGCGAGCATCTCGACGAGCTTTCGCTGCTCGAGACGCTCGACGCCGGCAAGCCGATCGGCGACACGACGACGGTCGACGTGCCGGGCGCCGCGTATTGCGTCGAGTGGTTCGCCGAGGCGATCGACAAGGTCGGCGGCGAAGTCGCGCCGGCCGACCATCATCTCGTCGGTCTCGTCACGCGCGAGCCGGTCGGCGTGGTCGCGGCCGTCGTGCCGTGGAACTTCCCGATCCTGATGGCCGCATGGAAGTTCGGCCCGGCGCTCGCGGCCGGCAACAGCGTCGTGCTGAAACCGTCGGAGAAATCGCCGCTGACCGCGATCCGCGTCGCGCAGCTCGCGTACGAGGCCGGCATCCCGGCCGGCGTGTTCAACGTCGTGCCGGGCGCGGGCGAACCGGGCAAGCTGCTCGCGCTGCATCGCGACGTCGACTGCATCGCGTTCACCGGCTCCACGGCAGTCGGCAAGCTGATCATGCAGTACGCCGCGCAGTCGAACCTGAAGCGCGCATGGCTCGAACTCGGCGGCAAGTCGCCGAACATCGTGCTGCCCGATTGCCCGGATCTCGACCGCGCCGCGCAGGCCGCGGCCGGCGCGATCTTCTACAACATGGGCGAGATGTGCACGGCCGGCTCGCGCCTGCTCGTGCATCGCGACATCAAGGACGCGTTCATCGAGAAGCTGGTCGCCGCCGCGCGTGCGTACGTGCCGGGCAACCCGCTCGATCCGTCGGTATCGATGGGCGCGATCGTCGACGGCATCCAGCTCGAGCGCGTGCTCGGCTACATCGACGCCGGGCGCAAGGAAGGCACGCTCGTCACGGGCGGTGCGCGCGTGAAGGCGGAGACGGGCGGCTTCTACGTCGAGCCGACGGTGTTCGAGGTGAAGCCCGATGCGAAGATCGCGCGCGAGGAGATCTTCGGTCCCGTGCTGTCGGTGATCGTGTTCGACGATGTCGACGAGGCGGTGCGGATCGCGAACGATACCGAGTACGGGCTGGCGGCGGCGGTGTGGACGTCGGACCTGACGACCGCGCACGACGTGTCGCGCCGGCTGCGGGCGGGCACGGTGTGGGTGAACTGCTACGACGAAGGCGGCGACATGAACTTCCCGTTCGGCGGCTACAAGCAGTCGGGCAACGGCCGCGACAAGTCGCTGCATGCGCTCGAGAAGTACACCGAACTGAAGTCGACGCTGATCCGGCTGCGCTGACGCGGCCGGTGTGCGGGCGCGGTGCCGACGGGCGCCGCGCCCGTGCTGCGCATGCGCGCGTCAAGCCGTGCGCAGCGCCGGGTGAAAGCCCGCGGCTTCGATGATCGACTGCACGCGTTCGGCGCCTTGCGCCGATTCGACCTTGACCGTCTTCGCGGCCACGTCGATGTCGAGCTTCGCAGCGGGGTCGACTGCCGTCACGGCACGCGTGATGGCGTTGGCGCAGCCGCCGCAGGTCATGTCCTGGACTTCGAATTCCATCGTGTTCTCCTGGGTTGGGTGGCGATTCACAAACGTCGCCAGCATGAAGCTTGCCATGGTGGGAAGGTCAAGCGATTCGTCGCGTTCGGCATCGTGGAAGCTGTTTGTAAATATGAAGTCAGACGAATCGTAATGCGCCGATGTACGTCAGTCGGAATTTTTCCCGATTGACGGTCGCGCATTGTCGGCGAAATCTGGCGGAGCCTTGCGCGACAAGGTGCGTGTCGCGTCGACGACGCCCGATGCCCATGCCGTCAGTAAGGGTACTTCGAGAGGGAAATGCGAATCGATCTTACTATCGGTTCCCCCTCGATATTTCATTTCGTTACCCATATGAATCGCTTCGCTTTCGGTTTCGCACTGGCCCTGCTGGGCGCATCGGCAACGTCCGCCTTCGCTGCCGACGACGTCGTCAACCTGGCCCTGAAGGACCACAAGTTCTCGCCCGACGGCGTGACGATTCCGGCCGGCAAGAAGGTGAAGTTCGTCGTGAAGAATCTCGACGCGACGCCCGCGGAATTCGAAAGCGACGATTTCAAGGCAGAGAAGGTCGTGCCGGCCGGCAAGTCGGTCGAGATCCTCGTCGGGCCGCTGAAGGCCGGCACCTACGAGTTCCACGACGAGTATCACGAAGCGCAGTCGAAGACGCACCTGACCGTCAAGTAAGCGGATATCGCCATGCTGTCTACTGCCCTGATCGTCTTTCGTGAAGTGCTCGAGGCCGCGCTGGTGGTCTCGATCGTGATGGCCGCCACGAATGGCGTGCCGCGGCGCGGCTGGTGGGTCGGCGGCGGGCTCGTCGGCGGCGTGATCGGCGCCGGCCTGATCGCCGCGTTCGCCGACGTGATCTCGCAGTGGGCATCCGGCATGGGGCAGGAAGTCTTCAACGCGGGCGTGATGTTCGTCGCGACGCTGATGCTCGCGTGGCATTGCATCTGGATGAGCCGCCACGGCCGCGAGATGGCGCTGCACATGGGCGAGGTCGGGCGGGCCGTCGCGGCCGGCAGCCGGCCGCTCACGGGGCTCGGGATCGTGGTCGGCGTCGCGGTATTGCGCGAAGGCTCCGAGGCCGTGCTGTTCCTGTACGGCATCGCGGCGGGCGATCCGGGACAGACGCCGCAGATGATCGTCGGCGGGCTGCTCGGCGTGCTGGGCGGCGCCGGGCTCGGTTATGCGATGTATGCGGGCCTGCTGCAGATTCCGCTCAAGCGCCTGTTTTCCGTCACCAATGCGCTGATCGTGCTGCTCGCGGCAGGGATGGCGAGCCAGTGCGTCGGCTTCCTGCTTGCCGCGGGCCTCGTGCCGTCGTGGGGCGACGCGGTCTGGGATACCTCGTGGCTGCTCAAGGAAACGAGCATCGTCGGCAAGGCGCTGCATACGTTGATCGGCTATACCGCGCGTCCGGCGGGGATCCAGATCGCCGCGTACGTGGTCACGCTGGTTGCGATCGTCGTGCTCGCGCGGCTCGTCGGCCGGCCCCGGACGGTCGTGCCGCCGCCGCGGCCCGTCGCCTGAGCGGGCTGGGCCGAATGCAAAAAGGGGCGTCGTGGACGCCCCTTGTTACTTGCGTTGACGGTTCGCGCTCCGTTCAGCGATGGCTGTCGATCCACGCGCGGGCCCATTCGAGCCCCGCTTCGCGTGCTTCGTCCTCGGTATCGAACACGCCGAGCACGCCCGACGCTTCGACGAGCCGGTTGTTCTGTGTGATCGTGCCGCTCGCCGCGAAGCGCTCGGGCTGCAGGATTTCGTCCTGCTGCAGGATCGAATGGCCCCAGATCTGGTAGCCGTGATAGGTCTGCGCTTCCATTATCGCGTCACCTCCGCGGAACGGCGGCTCGCGCCGACGCGCAGCACGTTGCCGTCCGGCGTGTATTGCCGCGGGATATCGGAGTAGCCGAGTGCGTGCGGCGTGTCGGGCACGGTCGGCTGCATCACGGTGAGCCGGCCCGGTGCGGGCTGCGCGACCGGGCGCGGCGCGGCGGGCGCATCGACCGTCGCGGCGGTCGGTCGATGCGGCGCGGCTTTCATGGCTTGTGCGACGCGGCGCTTGTGCGGCTTGACGGCGACCTTCGGCTGCACGCTCGCGTGCTTTTCCGCGGTCTTGTTGCCGGCATGCGCGTCGGCGGCCGCGCGCGGGGTCGGCGTACGTGCCGCCGGCACGCGCGCCTCGGGCGGGTTCCAGACTTCGACGTAATGCTCGGTCGCCCAGCCCGTCGACGCGAAGCTCAGCGCCAGCAATCCGCATCCAAACAGTCTTACCATGGTCTCTCCGTCATCTTGCTTGCGGCTTGCGTCGTGTTGCGGTGCCGGCGGCGGCCGCTCATCGGCGTTCGGGGAACGCGGTTCAGGAAAATACCTCGAGCCCGTGCTTCTCGACGATCTGCAGCATGCGCGCGGCGATGCCGCTCGGCCGCTTGTCGCCCTGTTCCCATTGGCGGATCGTCGACGTCGTCGTGTTCAGGTAGAGCGCGAACACGCTCTGGCTGACGTTGACCGACTTGCGGATGCGGGCAATTTCTTCCGGATCGAACTTCGGCGCCGCTTCGATGCATAGTGCGTCGTATTCGCGCATCGTCTTCTTGTCGATCAGCCGTGCGCGATAGAGGCCCGACGCGGCGCTGTGGACCGCCTCCGTCGCGTCGCTCTTGAATCGGCTCTTAGCCATTGCAAATCTCCACCCACTCGTTCAGTGCGACCAGTGTCGCGATGTCGACGTCGGTGCGCCGACCGACGTCCGCAGCGAGCTTTTTGAAGGCGCGCAGTTCGCGAGCATCGATGTCGTCACGGTCGCGCTTCGCGAACAGGAACACGAACACCCACGTATGCCCGAGCTTGCCCAGCACGATGCCGCGCTGCCGATTTCCGTCCAGGCGCTTTTTCCAGACGTTGCCGCCGAGATCGACGCCCTGGCCCCGCGCCAGCTCGCGCACCGCGCGGCACAGTTCGCCATCGGCGATTCCCGCTTTTCCTGCTGCCTTGTGAAACCACTTCGTCTTGAATACGCGTCGTACGGAAGCAGACATGTCGAGCCAGTCGAGTTAGCACAGGATTATATACCACTACGTGGTACATATTTCGACCTGGCCGAATGGCCTGCTTCCCGCCGCTACGCAGCCCGGACGGGCCGGCGTTACTCCACCGTCACCGACTTCGCGAGGTTGCGCGGCTTGTCGACGTCGGTGCCGCGCGCGCACGCGGTGTGATACGCGAGGAGCTGCAGCGGCACGACGTGCAGGATCGGCGACAGCTGGCCGTAGTGTTCCGGCATCCGGATCACGTGCAGGCCGTCGTCGTTGACGATCTGCGTGTCGGCATCCGCGAACACGTACAGCTCGCCGCCGCGCGCGCGCACTTCCTGCATGTTCGACTTCAGCTTCTCGAGCAGCGTGTCGTTCGGCGCGACCGTGACGACCGGCATCGCTTCCGTGACGAGCGCGAGCGGGCCGTGCTTCAGTTCGCCGGCCGGATAGGCCTCCGCGTGGATGTACGAGATTTCCTTCAGCTTCAGCGCGCCTTCGAGCGCGATCGGGTAGTGCAGCCCGCGGCCGAGGAACAGCGCGTTTTCCTTGCGCGCGAATTCCTCCGACCACGCGATGATCTGCGGCTCGAGCGCGAGCACGCTGTTCAGCGCGGCCGGCAGGTGGCGCAGCTCCTTCAGGAATTGCGCTTCCTGCGCGGCGTCGACGTGCCCGCGCAGCTTGCCGAGCGTCGCGGCCAGCACGAACAGCGCGACGAGCTGGGTCGTGAACGCCTTGGTCGACGCGACGCCGATCTCGGTGCCCGCGTGCGTGAGGAACTGCATCTCGGTGAGGCGCACCATCGCGCTCGTCGCGACGTTGCACACCGCGAGCGTGTGCGTGTGGCCGAGCGACTGCGCGTGCTTGAGCGCGGCGAGCGTGTCGGCCGTCTCGCCCGACTGCGAGATCACCAGCACGAGCTGGCGCGGGTTCGGCACCGACTCGCGGTAGCGGTATTCGCTCGCGATCTCGACCTGGGTCGGAATCTTCGCGATCGATTCGAGCCAGTACTTCGCGGTGAGGCCCGAGTAATAGCTCGTGCCGCACGCGAGGATCAGCAGGCTGTCGATGTCCGCGAACGCGGCGGGCGCCGCGTCGCCGAACAGCGTCGCGTCGAACGCTTCGGTTTGCGGCACCGTGTCGCTGATCGCGCGCGGCTGCTCGAAGATTTCCTTCTGCATGAAGTGGCGATACGGGCCCAGCTCGACCGCGCCGCCGTACGCGCTGACCAAGCGGATCTCGCGCTGCGCGAGCGCGCCGTGGCGGTCGACGATCTTCACGCCGTCGAGCGACAGCTCGCACACGTCGCCTTCCTCGAGGAACGTGAAATGGTCGGTACTGCCGGCCAGCGCCAGTGCGTCGGAGGCGAGGAAGTTCTCGCCGTCGCCGTGGCCGACGACGAGCGGCGAACCCTGGCGCGCGCCGACGACGATGTGCGGCTGGTCCTTGTGGGTCACCGCGATCGCATACGCGCCGTGCAGCTGCTGCACGGCTTCGCGCACGGCCTCGAACAGATTGCCGCGATACAGGCTGTGCACGAGGTGCGCGATCACTTCGGTGTCGGTCTGCGACACGAATTCGTAGCCCTTCGCGCGCAGCGCGTCGCGCAGCGTCTCGAAGTTCTCGATGATGCCGTTGTGCACCAGCGCGAGCGCGTTCGACGAGAAGATCGGGTGTGCGTTGTGCGTGACGGGCGCGCCGTGCGTCGCCCAGCGCGTGTGCGCGACGCCGGTCGTGCCGGCGAGGTGCGATTCCTGCACCTGCGCGTCGAGATCGGCGACGCGTGCGACGCTGCGCGCGCGCTTCGGCGCATCCGGCTCGAGCACGGCGACGCCGCACGAGTCGTAGCCACGGTATTCGAGGCGCCGCAATCCTTCGATCAGCACCGGAACGATATTACGCTGCGCAACTGCGCCGACTATGCCGCACATGAAAATCTACCCTCTCAATGTGGATACGGACGCCGCGCGGCGCCCGCATGATGTTAATTTTTCTTCTTGACCGGTCGGACGTAGCCGCTTTTCGCGGTCTGCGTCTTCTCGTTCAATGCGAGGACGCCCTCGGCGACGTCCTTCCAGATCGTCGTGCCGGCCGCGATCGTCACGCCGCGGCCGACGCGCACCGGCGCGACGAGCTGCGTGTCCGAGCCGACGAACACGTCGTCCTCGATCACGGTGCGGAACTTGTTCGCGCCGTCGTAGTTGCAGGTGATCGTGCCGGCGCCGATGTTCACGCGCGCACCGATGTCGGCGTCGCCGATGTAGGTCAGGTGGTTCGCCTTCGAACCGTGGCCGATCACCGCGTTCTTCACCTCGACGAAGTTGCCGACGTGCGCTTCGTCCGCGAGCTGCGCGCCCGGGCGCAGCCGCGCGTACGGGCCGATCACGGTGTTCGCGCCGAGTTCGGCGCCGTCGATGTGCGTGAACGCGTCGATGCGCGTGCCCGCGCCGATCGACGCGTTGCGGATCACGCAGTTCGCGCCGATCGTCACGTTGTCGGCGAGCGTCACGTTGCCTTCGAACACGCAGTTCACGTCGATCGACACGTCGCGGCCGCACCGGAGCGTGCCGCGCACGTCGAGGCGCGCCGGATCGGCGAGCGTGACGCCGTCGACGAGCAGCGCATCGGCGACGTTGCGCTGATGGATGCGCTCGAGTTCCGCGAGCTGCGCCTTGCTGTTCACGCCGAGCGTTTCCCAGTCCTCGTCGGGCTGCGCCGTGACGATCTCGAAGCCGGCCTCGATCGCGAGTTCGACGACGTCGGTCAGGTAGTACTCGCCCTGCGCGTTCTCGTTCTTCAGCGCGCCGAGCCACATCGACAGCTGGGCCGTCGGCGTGACGATGATGCCGGTGTTGATCTCGGCGATCTTCAGTTGCTCGGGCGACGCATCCTTCTGCTCGACGATGCGCGTGACGAAGCCGGACGCGTCGCGCACGATGCGGCCGTAGCCGGTCGGATCGTCGAGCGTGACCGTCAGAATCCCGTAGCGGCCCTCGCGCGCGGCGTCGACCAGACGCCGCAGCGTCGACGCGCGGGTGAGCGGCACGTCGCCGTACAGCACCAGCGTCGGTTGCGCGGGATCGAGCAGCGGCAGCGCCTGGCGCACCGCGTGGCCGGTGCCGAGCTGCTCGGCCTGTACCGCGAACTGGACGTCGGGCGCGGCGACGGCGGCCTGGACCTGCTCGGCGCCATGACCGACGACGACGACGAGCCGCGACGGCTGCAGCGTGCGCGCGGTGGCGATGACGTGGGAGAGGAGCGGCCTGCCGGCCAGGGGGTGGAGCACTTTCGGCAGCGCGGAACGCATGCGCTTGCCGGTGCCTGCCGCCAAAATCACGATATTCATGGCGCCAGCTTGTCAGAGGAGTTCGAAGCCGTCCATTTTAGCATGCGGCCCCTGGCGTTCCGGGCCTGTCGTGACGGGGCGACAGTGCCGGAAAGGGGGCTTGCGCCCCCGCGCCGGCGCATGTTCCCGCCCTGCTCACAGGTCGTCGAACTGGACGATCGAGATCGGTTTCGCGGCACCCGGCACGGCGGTGTCTTCTCCGGACGCGCACGGCTCCTCGTCGAACGCGATGTCGCCCTGCGGATCGGCTTCTCCGGTCGCGCGCAGCGACGCGAACGGGAACTGGGTCGTATCCATCAGGTGCGACGGCACAACGTTCGCGAGCGCGCTGAACATGTTGTCGACGCGGCCCGGGAAGCGCTTGTCCCATTCGCGGATCAGCGCCTTCATTTCCGCGCGCTTCAGGTTCGGCTGGCTGCCGCACAGGTTGCACGGGATGATCGGGAATTCGCGCAGCTCCGCGTATTTCTCGAGATCGGTTTCCTTCACGTACGCGAGCGGGCGGATCACGACGTTCCGGCCGTCGTCCGATTGCAGCTTCGGCGGCATCCCCTTCAGCTTGCCGCCGTAGAACATGTTGAGCAGCAAGGTTTGCAGGATGTCGTCACGGTGGTGGCCGAGCGCGATCTTGGTCGCGCCGAGCTCGCCCGCCACGCGGTACAGGATCCCGCGGCGCAGCCGCGAGCACAGCGAGCAGGTCGTCTTGCCTTCGGGCACGAGCCGCTTGACGATGCTGTAGGTGTCCTGGTTCTCGATGTGGAACGGCACGCCGACCTGCGTCAGGTACTCGGGCAGCACGTGCTCGGGGAAGCCCGGCTGCTTCTGGTCGAGGTTGACCGCGACGATGTCGAAGTCGATCGGCGCGCGCTCGCGCAGGCGCAGCAGCACGTCGAGCATCGCGTAGCTGTCCTTGCCGCCCGACAGGCACACCATCACCTTGTCGCCCTGCTCGATCATGTTGTAGTCGCCGATCGCCTGGCCGACCTGGCGCACGATCCGCTTGAACAGCTTGTTGTTCTCGTACGCTTCCTTCTGCTCGCGGCGCGTCAGCGCGCGGCGGCCGGTGTCGGCGACGGTGGCTTCGATGGCGGCGCCATCGGCCGCCGTGTCGTTCATGTGGGGGGCGTTCATGCGCGCTCCTCGTCCTTGATGCGAAAGACTTCGACGCCGACGGCGTCGCAGTCCGGATAGGCGTCCGGTTTCTCGGTACAGACGCGTACCGCGCGCACGGTGTCGTGCGCCAGCAGGTTCGCGGCGATCGCGTCGCACAGCGTTTCCTGCAGGTGGATGTGGCCGCGCGCCAGGCACTGCGCGACGCTCTGCTTCATCAGGTCGTAGTCGACGACTTCATGCAGCCGGTCGTCGACGGGGGTGGACAGCGCGAGCGGCACGAACAGGTCGATGTTGATGACGACGCGCTGCTCGCCGCGCTTCTCGTGTTCGAAGGCCCCGATGTTGATGTGCACCTCGTAGTCGCGCAGGTAGAGCCTGCGGCAGTCCGCGAGGCGGGGGTGCAGGAGAGCGGAAAACATGGTCGTCCCAGTCAAATTGGCGTGCACGCACGCAAAGCGGCGCGGGCGGCGGCGGTCGGGCCGCGCGCTCCGCGCAGTTCAGTCATTCGGGCCGGCGGCGGGCGGCACCAGGTGCTCGCCGCCGTCGACGGTCAGCGTCGCGCCCGTGACGCCGGGCGCGCTCGCGAGATAGCAGGCCGCCGCCGCGATGTCATTCGCGTGCGGCGCGTGGCCGCGCACGAGCGCCGCGACGCGCACCTTCGGCGCCAGCGCCAGCGCGAGCGCCGAGGTCGCGCGGTTCAGCGCGGCCTGCATCAGCGCGTGCGACAGCTGCGCCGGCGCCGGGTGAAACAGGGCCTGATCCAGCACGTGAATCGCGCAGGCGCGCAGCGATTCGTCGTCGCGCGCGGCATCGGGCGTCGCGTCGGCGAGCGCGCGGGCCAGCGCGAGCGGCGCCGTCACGTTGCGCGCGAGCGCGCCGGCGAGCGACGCGCCGTCCACGGTATGCGCGTCGTCGGTGCCGGCGCAAGCGCTCACGAACACCGCACAGGCGGGCCGGCCGAGCGCCGCGCCGCACGCGGCAACGAGCGCGGCCGCATCGGCTTCCAGGGCCAGATTGGCGTCGAGCACGGCCGCGCGGCGGCCCAGTGCGGCGACTTCGGCGACCAGCGCGTCGCCAGCCGCGCGCGGCGCGCCGGGGCTGCGCTGCAGCGCGACGTCCCAGCCGCGCTGCGCGAATCCGGTCGCGAGCGCGCGGCCGAGCGACGCGGCGTCGGCCGCGCTGCCCAGCGCGCCCGCGACGAGCGCGATGCGCGGGGGCGACGTATCGGCTGAAACGGTCATTTACAATGCCGGGATGAACCCGAAAGCTCACGAACCCGCTAGTTTACCTGCTCCCGGCCCTGACGCGCTCGCGCAGTCCGAAACCCTCGCCGCGCAACTGCGCGACGAGATCGCGGCGGCCGGCGGCTGGCTGCCGTTCGACCGCTTCATGGAGCGCGCGCTGTACGCGCCCGGCCTCGGCTATTACAGCGGCGGCGCGCGCAAGTTCGGGCGCCGCGCCGACGACGGCAGCGACTTCGTGACGGCCCCCGAGCTGTCGCCGCTGTTCGCGCAGACGCTCGCGAATCCCGTCGCCGACGCGCTCGCGGCGAGCGGCACGCGCCGCGTGATGGAATTCGGCGCGGGCACCGGCAAGCTCGCGGCCGGGCTGCTCGCGGCGCTCGATGCGCTCGGCGTCGAGCTCGACGAATACCTGATCGTCGACCTGTCCGGCGAACTGCGCGAACGGCAGCGGGACACGATCGCGGCGGCTGCGCCGGCGCTCGCCGGGAAAGTACGCTGGCTCGACGCGCTGCCCGAGCGCTTCGACGGTGTCGTGGTCGGCAACGAGGTGCTCGACGCGATGCCGGTGCGCCTCTTCGCGAAGGCGGGCGGCGCGTGGCGCGAGCGCGGCGTCGCGCTCGACGCGCGGCACGCGTTCGTGTTCGACGACCGGCCCGTGGGCGCGGCCGGCCTGCCGCCGGTGCTCGCGACGCTCGACGTCGACGACGGCTACGTGACCGAAACACATGAAGCCGCGCTGGCGTTCACGCGCACCGTGTGCACGATGCTCGGGCGCGGCGCGGTGCTGCTGGTCGACTACGGCTTCCCCGCGCACGAGTACTACCACCCGCAGCGCGACCGCGGCACGCTGATGTGCCACTACCGCCACCACGCGCACGACGACGCCTTCCTGTACCCGGGCCTGCAGGACATCACCGCGCACGTCGAATTCACCGGCATCTACGACGCGGGCGTCGCGACCGGCGCGGACCTGCTCGGCTACACGTCGCAGGCGCGTTTCCTGTTGAACGCGGGCATCACCGACGCGCTCGCCGCGATCGATCCGTCCGACATCCACCAGTTCCTGCCGGCCGCGAACGCGGTGCAGAAGCTGATCTCGGAAGCCGAGATGGGCGAGCTGTTCAAGGTGATCGCGTTCTCGCGCGGCATCGACGGCACGCTCGACGCGTTCGCGCGCGGCGACCGCTCGCACGCGCTCTGACCGGAGCACGGGATGCTGCGCTGGCTGATGGCGTCGTTCGTCGCGGTGATGATCCTGACGCGCTGCTGGCCGTGGCTCGGCAAGTTCGGCATCGGGCGGATGCCGGGCGACGTCACGCTGACGCTCGGCGGGCGGCGTTATCCGTTCCCGTTCATGTCGACGCTGGTGCTGACGATGCTGGTGTCGGTGGTGGCGCGGCTGCTCTGAGTCGCGCCGAAGACGGCGCGTCGCGGTCCGGCCGCGGCGCGCACGTGACGGGTTCGGCGCGGGGCAGTTCGTGCATGACGGCTCGTGCATTTAAGCTCGCGCATCACAGCTCTATTTCGCCGAGGATCCGGTGCGCGAGCGCCTTCGCCTCGTCGAACGCCTCTTCCTCGCTCGGACTCGTCGTGTGGACGTCGTAGCGCACGTTCTCCGTCTCGTCGCCGTCGTCCCGGGCGAGGATCACGTAGCCCTGGAACTGTCCGTTGGCGGCGTGCTGCGTATGCGCCTTGGCCGTGTAGATGCCCTTCGTGAACGTGTTCGTGTCCATCGTGCCTCTCCCGCAATAGGACACTTCATCGTAGCACTGCGGCGCAGCATGTACAGCGCCGCATATCGGCGACCGATCAGCGCGCCGTCATCATCCCGTCACCCTTCGAGCAGCGCGACGACCTCGTCGAGCGTCGGCGCGTGCGCGCCCGTGTGCCGGCATGCGGCGGCGCCCGCCGCGAGCGCGAACGCGAGATGCTCGCGCCACGACCGCTGCGGGGCGGCCATCAGGCTGAACAGCATGCCGCCGATCGACGCGTCGCCGGCGCCGACGGTGTCGACCACCTCGACGCGCGGCGGGCTGGCCTCGAGCACGTCGCCGTCCGCGTACAGCGTCGCCGCCTGCGCGCCGCGCGTGACGAGCACGGCCGCGCGCGGATTCAGCGCGCGCACCGCCGCGACCGCGTCGGGGCCGTCGCCGCCGAACAGATGGCGCAGGTCCTCGTCGGAGACCTTGATCAGGTCGGCGAGCGCGGCCATCTTCTCCAGCGTCGGCCGGTACGCGGCCGTCATCAGGTTCCGGTAGTTCGGATCGAAGCTGATCTTCACGCCGCGCGCGTGCAGGTCGGCCGCGAGCGCGACGAGCGTGCCCGCGAGCGGCTCGCGCACCAGGCTGATGCAGCCGAAGTGCGCCCATTTCACGTGGCCGGCCCAGCCGGCCGGCAGCCGCGCCGGGTCGAACGCGAGGTCCGCGCTCGCTTCGCCGATGAAGAAGTACGCGGGCGGCCGCGTCTCATGGACGATCGCCAGCAGCGGCGCACGCGGGACCCGCTGCAGGAAGCGCAGGTCGAGCCCGGCGGCCTCGCTGGTGCGCCACAGCACGTCGGAGAAGCAGTCCTCGCCGATCGCGCCCGCGAGCGCGCTCGGCAGGCCGAGCCGCGCGACCGCGCGCGCGACGTTCCAGCCGGCGCCGCCCGGCACCGAGGTCCACTGCGCGTCGCCTGCGCGCACCATGTCGGTCAGGATGTCGCCCGCCGACACGAAGGCCGGAAAGGTGCCGCCGCTCATTGCGTCGGCTCGCTGCGCGCCGCGCGCGCGAGGGTCGCGAGCACGTCGTAGCACGCGCCCATCGTGTGATAGTCGGTCTTGCCGGCCGGGCTTTTCTCGTCGCTGTACTTGCGGTTGTCGCAGGTGAGGATCCGGTACCACGCGCCGTAGCGGTGATCGACGAAATGCGCCCAGCTGTAGCGCCAGATCTCGTCGTACCAATCCCAGAAACGCTCGCTGCCGGTGCGCGCGCCGAGCATCGCGGCCGCCGCGAAGGTCTCCGCCTGCACCCAGAAATACTTGTTGTGGTCGCAGATCGTGAAGTCGGGGCCGAAGCCGTAGCAGAGGCCGCCGTGATCGGCGTCCCACGCGTGCGTGAGCGCCGCGTCGAACAGCTCGGCCGCGCGCGGCACGAGCCAGTCGAGCGGACGGTGCCGCTCCAGGATCAGCAGCAGCTTCGCCCATTCGGTCTGGTGCCCGGGCTGGAAGCCCCACGGACGGAAGATGTTCGAGCTGTCTTCCTTGTTGTAGTCCCAGTCGACCGACCAGTCCGCGTGGTAGTGCTCCCACACGAGGCCGCCCGACAGCGCGGCCTGGCGCTGCGTGATGTGGGTCGCGAGCTTTTCCGCGCGATCGAGGTAGGTGAGGTGGCCGGTCGCCTCGTATGCCGCGAGCAACGCTTCCGTCATGTGCATGTTCGCGTTCTGGCCGCGGTACGACGACACGATCCAGTTCGGCGTCGCGTCGTCCGCGTAGAGGCCGGCGGCCGCATCCCAGAAGCGGTGTTCGGCGAGCTCGTAGGTCGACGCGATCAGCGCGCGCGCTTCGTCGATGCCGGCCATCGTCGCGTGCGCGGCGGCCAGCAGCACGAACGCGAGCCCGTAGCAATGGCGCGTGCCGTCGAGCGTCGCGTGCTTCGTGCCGTCGCGCCAGTCGAGCTCCCAGTCGTAGCCTTGCAGCGCTTCGTCCCAGTGCGCGTCGCGCAGGAAGCGCAGCCCGTGGCGCGCGTAGTCGAGATGGCGCGGATCGCCGAAATGCCGGTACGCCATCGCGTAGTTGAAGACGAACCGGCAGCTGCTGACCAGATGCCGCGACGTGCGGTTGTAGACGCTGCCGTCGTCGCGGAAATAGTGGTGGAAGCCGCCCGTCGGGTCGAACGCGTTTGTCGCGTAGAACCGCAGCGTGTCCTCGACGTGCGACAGCAGGAACGACGGATCGCGGAAGCTCGCGACGAACGGTGCCGCTTGCGCGTGGTTGGCCGGCGTGGCCGTGCGGGATTGGGCCGGGGGCATGTTCATGATTCGGTGACCGTGGCGGTATCGAGCGCCGGTGAGCCGGCGGGCTGGCTGCTGGCCCGTACGATCAGCTCGACGGGCAGGGAGATCTCGGTGCGCTCGGGGGCTTCCGCGAGCAGCAGTTCGACGCCGCGGCGGCCGAGCGCTTCCTTGTCGACGGCGAGCGTCGTGAGCGGCGGGTTCGCGTGCGCGGCGGCCGGGATGTCGTCGAAGCCGACGATCGCGATGTCTTCCGGAATCCGCACGCCGCGCGCGAGGCACACGCGCTGCGCGGCCAGCGCGGCGGCGTCGTTGTACGCGAACACGGCGTCCGGGCGCGGGCCCGGCGCGTCGAGCAGCTGCTGCATCGCCCGCGCGGCGCCGGTGTCGGGGTCGAGCCCGGCGTCGATCGTCACTTCGTACGCGGGATCGAACAGCCGCCCGGCCTCGAAGAACGCGCGCCGGTAGCCGATCGCGCGCTGCGCGATGCTGTAGTGCGCGGCCGAGCCGCCGATGAACGCGATCCGCGAGCGGCCGATCGCGAGCAGGTGGCGCATCGCGAGCGCCGCGCCCGTCGCGTTGTCGATGTTCACCGAGCGCAGGCCGGGCGCCCACAGGTCGATCAGCACGAGCGGCCGGCCAGTCGCGGCGAGCGCCTCGATCGTCTCGGGCTCGATGAAGCCGGCCACCGCGATCGCGTCGGGCGCGTGCGGGCGCATCTGGCGCAGCACGTCGTCGTTCGGGCCGACCGTGAGCAGCGTCGGCACGATGCCGCGCTCGCGGCACGCGTCCTCGACGCCGTGCAGCACGTGCGAGAAGAACGGGCTGGCGGGAAAGCGGTTGTGCTGGCGGTGCAGCAGGAAGGTGAGCCGGCGGATGCGCGGCCGCAACTGGGCCGGGTCGTAGCCGAGCCGCTGCGCGATCTCGACGATGCGCGCTCGCGTGGCTTCGGACAGGCCCGGCTGGTTTTTCAGCGCGCGGGAGACGGTGCCGATCGAGACCTCTGCCGCCCGCGCTACGTCGCGAATGGTGGTGCCCATCGTTCGGGATCCGGTTTGTTTAGGGTGACGGCGATTGTATAGTAAACGCGGCGCCTAATTCGGGCCGGATAACCGGGGAATACCCGGAAATAGCGGGTTTTTGCGAGCTAATCTGCGAAAACGCCGTTACTAAAAATACTAAACAAAACGCGGAAAAGGCAAGGTGATCACGCGGAATGTGGCGGTGCCGGCAGGTGGAGCGTCGGGGCACGTTCCGCTGCCCGGCGTGAACGGGGCCGGCGGGGCGATCGGCCGGCGCTTGCCGGGGCGCGGCCCGGCCGGGCCGGCGCGGCACCGGCAACGTCGCTCGGGCAGGTTGGCGACCTGCCTGCGACCGGCAACCGCCCGCCACTCAACCTGCCGCCTCGAGTGGCGGCTCGCCGCGATCGCGCAGTGCCGCGCGGCCCGCGTCCAGATCGACGACCGCGAGCCCGCCCGGCTGCTGTTTCGCGCGCCGCTTCGCGAGCGCCGCGACCGATGCGATCTCGTCGCTGCCGTAGCGTATCGCGCCGTTCGCGCCGGCCGGCACGCCGACCACACCGATCGCCATCGTCACGAAGCCGAAGAACGCGGGGTTGCCGTAGCGGTCCTCGCCGCGCAGCCCGCCCGCCAGCCGGTCGGCCTGCGTATAGAAGCGCTGCGCGCCGTCGTTGAAGCGCGCGATCGCGTCGGCCGCGCGCGCGTGCCAGTCGTCGCGCTGGAACAGCACGAGGAAATCGTCGCCGCCGACGTGTCCGAGAAAGTCGCGTTGCGGATCGCACACGCCGGCCAGCACCGTCGCCGCGAACTTCAGCACTTCGTCGCCTTGCCAGTAGCCGTACTGGTCGTTGAACGGCTTGAACTGGTTCAGGTCGACGTAGCACGCGTGGAAGCCGGCGTCGCGCGCCAGCAGGCGCTCGATATGCGCGCTGATCGGGATGTTGCCGGGCAGGAACGTCAGCGGATTCGCGTAGCGCGCGGCCTCGATGCGCATTTCGGTCACCGCGCGCACGAGGCTTTCGCCGGTGCCGAGCCCGACGTAGCGGCCGTGTTCGGTGATCACGAAGCCGTCCGCGAGGTAGCGCTGGTCGTGGCTCGCGAGCAGCGTCGCGAGTTGCTCGACCGTCGTCGCGTTGTCGATCATCAGCGGCGCGTCGTTCGCGAACTGCAGGCACGGCTTCTTCCCGAAGACCTCGCGGTGGTACGGCAGCGCGAAGCGGTCGATGAAGCCGCGCCGGTTCACGAGCGCGACCGGCCGGTCGCGTTCGACGAGTGCGACCGCGTGCAGCGCGGGCATCCGGTTGAACAGGTCGAGCACGTCGTTGCTGGTCGCGTCGCGCGGCAGCGCCGGCGCGGCGACGAGCATCTTCGCCGCGATCGTGCCGGCCGGCCGCACGGCGCGGGTCGCACCGGGAAACACCGCGATGTGAGGGGCGCGGATCGCGTCGCGTGCGGCCGGCGCGACGACCGGCGAGGGTTGCGCGTCCGGCCGGCCGAGCAGGAAGCCCTGCACGCAGCCGATGCCCATGTCGCGCACGACGAGCAGGTCGCACTCGTTCTCGATCCCTTCCGCGATCAGTTGCGCGCCGCTTGCCTGCGCGAAGTGCTGCATCGCCCTGACCGCCTCGAACTTGAGCGGATCGCGCGCGATGTCGTGGATGAAGAAGCGGTCGATCTTCACGACATCCGGGTGCAGGCGCAGCCACAGGTTCATGCTCGCGTTCGCGGTGCCGTAGTCGTCGAGCGCGAACTGGATGCCGGCGTCGCGCAGCGAGGCGACCGCCGGCCCGATGCGCGCGACGTCCGGCAGCGCGGTCTGCTCGGTCAGCTCGATCACGATGCGCTCGGCGCCGATCCGCGCGCGCACGAGCAGTTGCCGCGCGCGCTCGCGTTCGCGCGCCAGTTGCAGGATCGTGCCCGCGCTGAAGTTGAGGAACAGCTTGCCGTCGCGGCCGAGCGCCGCGAATGCGTCGAGGCAGGTGCGCGCGGCCGCCTGTTCGAGCGCGACGGTCGTGCCGTCGCGGGCGGCCTGCGCGAACAGTGCGGCCGGCGGCTCGAGGTCGGTGCCGCGCGGGCCGCGGATCAGGCCTTCGTAACCGACGACCGTGCCCGACCCGAGATCGACGATCGGCTGGAACACGGCCGCGAGCGCGCGTTCCGCGATCAGGCGGGCGGTGGGGGCGGCGGGCGAGTCGGGATGGGGCGCGGGCATGGACGAAGGCGGCCGAGACGACGGGACGCCCGACTTTAACGGCAGTGCGCGCGGAGAATTGAATGAAGATTTCGTGACGCGATGCGCGTCGATGGTGCATGCGTCGCGGCGGGCTGCGCGGCGGGGAAGCGGGAAGCGAGAAGCGAGAAGCGGGAAGCGGGAAGCGAGAAGCGAGAAGCGAGAAGCGAGAAGCGAGAAGCGAGAAGCGAGAAGCGAGAGGCGAGAGGCGAGAGGCGAGAGGCGAGAGGCGAGAGGCGAGAGGCAGGGACGAAAGGAACAAGACGAACACCCCAGCGCGGCCAGCCATGCCGGCCGCGCAGCCTCCCGCGTCAGCGCTTGCCCGCGCTCAGCGCACCGCGCCCGCGTGCGGCACCGGCCGCACCCGCGTCGCCGTCGCGCTCGCCGCTCGTGTCGCGCGCGCCCCAGCGTTGCGCGAGCGCCGCGCAGGCCATCAGCTGGATCTGGTGGAACAGCATCAGCGGCAGCACGATCGCGCCGACCGCCTGCGCGGAGAAGATCACCTTCGCCATCGGCACGCCGGCCGCGAGGCTCTTCTTCGACCCGCAGAAGATGATCGTGATCTGGTCGGCCCGGTTGAAGCCGAGCCGCTTGCTGACGAACGCGGTCAGCCCCAGCGCGATCACGAGCAGCACGACGTTGACGACCAGCAGGCCGCCGAGCGCGCGCGCCGGAATCTGGTGCCACAGCCCCTGGTTCACGGCCTCGCTGAACGCGACGTAGACGACGAGCAGGATCGAGCCCTGGTCGACGAAGCGCAGCACGCCGCGGTTGCGTTCGATCCAGCCGCCGATCACGGGCCGCAGCAGCTGGCCGGCGATGAACGGCACGAGCAACTGCATCACGATGCTGCCGACGGTGCTCCACGGCGACGCGGCCGCGGCCGACTGCGACGTGATCATCAGCCCGACGAGCGCCGGCGTCACGAAGATCCCGAGCAGGCTCGACGCCGATGCCGCGCACACGGCGGCCGGCACGTTGCCCTTCGCGATCGACGTGAACGCGATCGACGACTGGACGGTCGACGGCAGCGTGCACAGGAACAGCACGCCGGCATACAGCGTCGGCGTGACAAGCGGCTGCAGCACGGGCTTCAGCGCGAGGCCGAGCAGCGGGAACAGCGCGAACGTGCTGAGCAGCACGACCGCATGCAGCCGCCAGTGGGTCGCGCCCGCGACGACGGCTTCGCGCGACAGCTTCGCGCCGTGCAGGAAGAACAGCAGGCCGACCGCGATGTTGGTCGCCCAATTGAACGCATGGGCGGCCGGGCCGCGGCACGGCAGCAGGCTCGCGAGCACGACGGTGCCGACGAGCGCGAGCGTGAAGTTGTCGGGAAGGAAACGGGGACGGGCCATCGGGGAACTCGATTCGGAAACGGCGGGCGCACATGTCGCGCGCGCGAAGCCGGTATTGTCCCGGTTGGTCATTCAATAAACAAATTCATTGTACGAATCCATTGATGAATCGATTGCATGATGCGGCTGCGCAACACGGCACGCCCGCGGCGGCCCGGCGACGCGCGAAGCGGCAGAAGAATGTTCTGTCGCGATCCCACCCTGAAGTGAAAAAACCTAGCAGTAACATGGTGTTACACCGATGCCCGCGACATAACACTTTTTGGCTCGACACCGTTTGGGACCGCTCATAAATTACTGCTGAAAGGCTTGCGTCGGCCGGAAACAGCCGGCGGCGAGCGGCAACAGGCACTGAATGATGACGGAACGGGTGAAACTGAAGGTCGGACGATGGGTGGCAGGCGTGCTCGGCGCGCTGCTGATGCCGCTCGCGCTCGCGCAACCGCCGCATGGCGGTCAGGCGTTCGGCGGCGGTCATGGCTTCGGTCACGGTTTCGGTGGCGGCGACATGCGCATGTACGGCCAGCCGGCCGGCAACGCGCAGGTATGGCGCCGGGCGCTGCCGCCGGGCGGCGCGCGTGCCGGCGGCGTGAGCGGCTATGGTTCCCGCTGGGGCCTGCGTCCGACGCCGTCTTACGGGCATTACGCCGCGCAGAGCCCGTATCGTCCGATCAGCGCCGAGTCCCGCCAGATGCCGCGCCCGCCGGGCGGCGGCAACGTTCCGTTGCGGGCCGGCTCGATCCGCGCCGACGTCGCGCGCTACAACGAAGAGCGTGGCGGCCGTCCGATGCCGCCGCCCCGCGCGCAGGAAGAGCCTTCCCACTCGCCGTTTTTCTCCCCGTTCTACCGCAACTGAGCGCCCCGCGCGTTCGCCGAGCGCGCCTCGCGCGTTCGTTCCCCCGCCGGCTGTGATGCGAATTCGCCACAGTCGCGCATAGATTTCCGCTGATTTTCCCGTCGCATTGCGCTATCTTTCGCGCCCGGCACGCGCGCCCCCCGTGGCCGTCCCGTCGCGTGCCCGCACCGCGCGGGGCCGCTGCGGCGCGCCTGGCCATGTGCCGATTCCGCGAAGTTAATGCTGCCGCTATACCCGCAATAAGTGTGCGCAATTTTGACGGGACGCAGGTTCCGTAAAGATGGCTGCGCCCCATACGACGCAAGCAATCGGCTCCAAACAACAACGCTCGCGCCACTTATCGACATTCGACAAAACCCTGGAGATCCCATGAAAGCATTCGCTCGCCGTGCGTCGCGCACGTCCGTCAAGCTGATCGCCGCGGCCGCCTGCGTGGCCGCAACCGCACCCGTTCACGCGCAGTCGAGCGTCTCGCTCTACGGTCAGGTCGACGAATGGGTCGGCGCCACCAAGTTCCCGGGCGGCGATCGCGCATGGAACGTGTCGGGCGGCGGGATGTCGACGTCCTACTGGGGCCTGCACGGCGCCGAGGATCTCGGCGACGGCTACAAGGCGATCTTCACGCTGGAGAGCTTCTTCCGTGCGCAGAACGGCCAGTTCGGCCGCTTCCAGGGCGACACGTTCTTCGCGCGCAACGCATACGTCGGCGTCAGCTCGCCGTACGGCACGGTGACGGCGGGCCGCCTGACGACGCACCTGTTCCTGTCGACGATCCTGTTCAACCCGTTCTACGATTCGTACACCTTCTCGCCGATGGTGTACCACGTGTTCCTGGGCCTCGGCACGTTCCCGACCTATCCGAGCGACCAGGGCGCGGTCGGCGATTCGGGCTGGAACAACGCGCTGTCCTACACGTCGCCTTCGTTCGGGGGCCTGAATTTCGCGGCGATGTACGCGCTCGGCAACACGGCCGGCGACAACCGCTCGAAGAAGTGGAGCGCGCAGTTCAACTACGCGAACGGCCCGTTCGCGGCGACCGCCGTCTACCAGTACGTGAACTTCAACAACGGCCCGCAGGACCTGAGCTCGCTCGTGACCGGCATGAAAAGCCAGGGCATTGGGCTGGTCGGCGCGACCTACGACCTGAAGTACGTGAAGCTGTTCGGCCAGTACATGTATACGAAGAACGACCAGGTCGCCGGCAGCTGGCACGTGAACACCGCGCAGGGCGGCGTGTCGGTGCCGCTCGGCGTCGGCAACGCGATGGCGTCGTACGCGTACTCGCGCGACGGCGGCGGCCTCGACCAGACGCGCCAGACCTGGGCCGTCGGCTACGACTATCCGTTGTCCAAGCGCACCGACGTCTACGCTGCGTACATGAACGACCACATCAGCGGCCTGTCGAGCGGCAATACGTTCGGCGCAGGCATCCGCGCGAAGTTCTGACGATTCGTCGGTTCGGACGCGCACACAACGCGCGTCGCATGTGCCGGCATTGCGCCCCGAAAAAAGCGGCGCCGCTATTCGCGGCGCCGTTTTGCCTTTGTTGACCTTTTTGTTTCCTCGCCTTTGTTACCCTATCTCGTAATTGCATAATTCCCAGGAATTGCGAGCTAGTTCGATGGATACCCTCGTCAGCATGAATGTGTTTCGCTACGTCGTCGAAGTGGGCAGCTTCGTCGGCGCGGCCGAGCGCATGCAGATGTCGGCCGCGATGGCGAGCAAGCACGTGATGCATCTCGAGCAGCAGCTCGGCGCGCGGCTGCTGCATCGCACGACACGACGTGTCGCGCCGACCGAGGCGGGACGCGAATACTATGAGCGCCTCGTGCAGGCGCTGTCGGAACTCGACGAAGCCGGACAGGCGGTCGGCGCCGCGAGCGTGGTGCCGCAGGGCCGCCTGCGCGTGACGTCGCTGTCCGCGTTCGGATTGCGGCACGTGATGCAGGCCGTCACCGATTATGCGGGTCGGTTCCCGGACGTAACCGTCGACGTGACGCTGTCCGATCGCGTGGTCGACCTGATCGAGGAAGGCTACGACGTCGCGGTGCGCGCGGCGCCGAACGGGCTGAAATCGTCGTCGCTGGTCGCGCGGCAGATCGCGACCGCGCACATCCTGCTGGTCGCGTCGCCCGAGTATCTCGACAAGCACGGCACGCCCCAGACGATCGCCGATCTCGCGCACCACAACTACCTGCGCCGCGATTCGAATTCGACGATGCTCGATTCGCTGGTGATCGACGCGGCCGCCGCGTCGCGCGTGAACCTGAACGGCAACCTGATCGTGAACCATCTCGAGGGGCTGCGCGCGGCCGTGCTCGCGGGCGCGGGCATCGCGCTGCTCGGCACCGAGGTGGTCGGCGACGACATCGAATCCGGCCGGCTCGTGCCGGTGCTGCTCGACGCCGTGCCGCCGCACGAGGCGCCGATCTATGCGGTGTACGCGAGCCGTCGCCACGTGTCCGCGAAGGTGCGCTCGTTCGTCGACTTCCTCGCGGCACGATTCGAAGGGCAGTCGCTGTGCCCGTCGATCGAGTCGCGCCTGCGCGTGCTGCCGATCACGCGGATCAAGCGCGCGGGCTGACCGGCGCCGGCCGCCCGCGTGGCGGACATGAAAAAAGCGCGAGCCGTTGCGGTTCGCGCTTTTTTGTTTGGTCCGACGTCGTGCGCGCCGGTGGCGCAACCCGCCGCCCGCGTCAGCGCGCGATGCCGAGTCGTGCCTTCGCGTCGTCGTACTCGCGCTTCAGGCGCTCGACGAGCGCGCCGACGCTCGGCAGGTCGTCCATCAGGCCGACACCCTGGCCGGCACCCCAGATGTCCTTCCACGCCTTCGCCTTGTCGCCGCCGAAATTCATCTTCGACTTGTCCGATTCCGGCAGTGCGTCCGGATCGAGGCCGGCCTTCTCGATGCTCTCGCGGATGTAGTTGCCGTGCACGCCGGTGAAGAGGTTCGTGTAGACGATGTCGGACGATTTCGCGTTGAGGATCGCGTGCTTGTAGTCCTCGACCGCGTGCGCTTCCTGCGTCGCGATGAAGCGCGTGCCCATGTACGCGAAGTCGGCGCCCATCGCCTGCGCGGCGAGGATCGAGCCGCCGTTGGCGATCGCGCCGGACAGCACGATCGGGCCGTCGAACATCTTGCGCACTTCGCCCACGAGCGCGAACGGCGACGTCGTGCCCGCGTGGCCGCCGGCGCCGGCCGCGACGAGGATCAGCCCGTCGACGCCCGCTTCGAGCGCCTTCTGCGCGTGGCGCAGGTTGATCACGTCGTGCAGCACGATGCCACCGTAGCTGTGCACCGCGTCGACGATCTCGCGCGCCGGCGCGCGCAGGCTCGTGATGAAGATCGGCACCTTGTGCTCGACGCACACGCGCACGTCGTGCTCGAGCCGGACGTTCGACTGGTGGACGATCTGGTTGACCGCGATCGGGCCGATCACCGCGTCCGGGTGCTTCGCCTTGTGGTCGGCGAGTTCGGACTGGATCTCCGTGAGCCATTCGTCGAGCAGTTCGGCCGGACGGGCGTTGAGCGCGGGAAATGATCCGACGATACCCGCCTTGCATTGCGCGAGCACGAGTTCGGGGTAGCTGACGATGAACATCGGCGACGCGATGACGGGCAGCGTCAGGTTCTGCAGGACGGCGGGCAATGCCATGTGATGTCTCCAGTCTCGAGGGGCGGCCGGGCCCGGCGCGGGCGCGCCGACGCCGGCATGCATGCTTGGCGGTCGAACGGTGCTTCGAGTGTAGCGGTACAGCCGCGCGTTCATATTAATACGAACGGTCGTGCGATTCTACGCGAGCTTAACAAACTGCGCGGCGTGGCGACAATCGAGTGAGTGTTCTCTTTCTACGTATTCGGGCATCTGGCGCGCGCAGCAGCCGGCCGGGCGCTCCTACAATATCCGCCATAACAAACCAACGAGAAACAAACCATGTCGTTTGAGGCGTTTGCTCCGTTTCGCGTGACGGTGCAGGACACCGACATCTTCGGTGTCAAAGGAGGCGCGGGGCCGCCGCTTCTGCTGCTGCACGGCCACCCGCAGACCCACATGATCTGGCATCGCGTCGCCGCGACGCTGGCGAATCACTTCACGGTGATCGCGACCGACCTGCGCGGCTACGGCGCGTCGGGCAAGCCGCCGAGCGACGCGCGGCATGCGCCGTATTCGAAACGCGCGATGGCGGCCGACCAGGTCGCCGTGATGCGCCATTTCGGTTTCGAGCAATTCCATGTGTGCGCGCACGATCGCGGCGCGCGCGTCGCGCACCGGCTCGCGCTCGATCATCCGTCGGCCGTCGAGCGGATGATGCTGCTCGACATCGCGCCGACGCTCGCGATGTACGAGCAGACCGACCGTGCGTTCGCGACCGCGTATTTCCACTGGTTCTTCCTGATCCAGCCGGCACCGCTGCCCGAAACGCTGATCGAAGGCCGCACCGATGCGTACATCGAGCGCGTGATGGGCAATCGCTCGGCCGGGCTCGCGCCGTTCGCGCCGGAGGCGCTCGCCGCGTATCGCGCCGCGCTCGCGCAGCCGGGCGCCGTACACGCGATGTGCGAGGACTACCGCGCATCGGCGACGATCGATCTCGAACACGACCGCGCGGATCTCGAGCGCGGCAACAAGGTCGCGTGCCCGCTGCGAGTGCTGTGGGGCGAGCACGGGATCGTCGGCCGCTGCTTCGATCCGCTCGACGAATGGCGGCGCGTCGCGCGCGACGTCAGCGGCCGCGCGCTCGATTGCGGGCACTACATTCCGGAAGAGGCGCCCGTCGCGCTGATCGACGAGCTGCTCGCGTTCTTCGAAGCGCGCGACGCGGCCGCGTGAGCGGTGCCGGCCGCGGCTCGCGGCGTTTGCTGTGCGTCGACCGCCAGCGTTCGAGGATCAGCGGCGCGCGGCGTCGTCTTCGACCAGCGGCGGCAGGCGGCGCGGCACGGGCGTCGATTTCACGATCGCCGTGCTCGTTTCCGCGCGCTCCGTCACCTTCGACAGGATGTCGTCGAGGTGCTCGATCGTGCGCAGGTAGAGCCGGCAGATGAAGCAGTCCTCGCCGGTCACCTTGTCGCATTCGACGAATTCCGGAATCCGCCGCAGCACCTCCTCGACCAGATGCAGTTGCCCCGGCAGCGGCTTCACGCGGACGATCGCCTGCAGCGTGTAGCCGAGCGCGCGCGGGTCGAGCTCGACGGTGAAGCCCGCGATCACGCCCTGCGCCTCGAGCCGCCGCACGCGATCGGCGGTCGCGGGCGCCGACAGCCCGATCTGTCGCGCCAGCTCGCTGGTGGCGACACGCGCATCCTCGGCGAGCGCCGCGAGGATCGCGCGGTCGGTCGCGTCCAGCGACGCGACGGCGGGCGGGGAAAGGCGTTTCGACATGATCGCTTTGCTTTCGAAGGTGAATCGGTCGTTTCGCTTCAGTTTAGCCGTGGATGCACGGAAAGCAAGTTTCTAGAATCGAAGTCATCTTCTCTCGCCAAACGGAGTCCATGATGGCCTCGAACGAAATCCGCCGCGGTGCCGCCGAGATGGTCGTCGCGATGCTGATGTCCGGCACGATCGGCTGGCTCGTGATGTCGTCGCAGCAACCGCTCACCAATGTCGTGTTCTTCCGCTGCCTGTTCGGCGCCGCGACGCTCGCGATCGTCTGCGCGGCGCTCGGCTTGCTGCGCCGCGCGCTGTTCTCGCCGCGCATGCTCGCGCTCGCGACGCTCGGCAGCGTCGCGATCGTCGCGAACTGGCTGCTGCTGTTCGCCGCGTATTCGCGCGCGTCGATTTCGATGGCGACCGCCGTCTACAACACGCAGCCGTTCATGCTCGTCGCGCTCGGCGCGCTCGTGTTCCGCGAACGGATCAGCGCGTCGACGATCGCGTGGCTCGCGCTCGCCTTCATCGGGCTCGTCTGCGTGGTGCGGGTCGAGCCGGCCGTGCTCGCGGTGCCCGGCGAATATCTCGAAGGCGTCGCGCTGTCGCTCGGCGCGGCGTTCCTGTACGCGGTGTCGTCGATCGTCACGAAGCACCTGAAAGGCACGCCGCCGCATCTGCTCGCGCTGCTGCAGGCCGGCCTCGGCATCGTGCTGCTCGCGCCGTTCGCGCACTTCGACACGCTGCCGGCGACGGCCGCGCAGTGGCTCGATCTCGTCGTGCTCGGCGTCGTCAACACCGGCCTGATGTACGTGCTGCTGTACGGCGCGATCCAGAAGCTGCCGGTCGCGATGACGGGCGCGCTGTCGTTCGTCTATCCGGTCGTCGCGATCATCGTCGATCGCATCGCGTTCGGGCAGACGCTCGCGTGGACGCAGGTGCTCGGCGCGTTGCTGATCCTGCTCGCGGCGGCCGGCGTGAACCTCGGCTGGCGCATCGTGCCCGCGCGTCGCGCGGCGGTCGGCAACTGAAACGGTTGTGCGATTCGGCTTGCCGCTACGGCTTGCCGCCAGGCCCGTCGGCGTCGCCTCCGGGCACGCGGATTGCGCGCCAGACAGGCCGTAAGGAGTTGTAGGGAAACACCCGATGCGACGCTGCAGCGTCGCTCGTATGATGCGGCTGTGACGTTGATCACGTTCACAGGATTCCGATCTCATGCCGTTCGCCAAGCAGGCCGAACGGCATTTTTTTATGCGCCGCTCCGCGCGAGCAGGCGCCGCCGCGCGTCGAGCCGCGTGAGCAACTTGCGTCTCGCGTCGTCGTCCGACGCGCGCCATCCCTTGATCTCGTCACGCGTGCGCAGGCAGCCCGCGCACCAGTCGGTGCGCGGATCGATCCTGCAGACGTCGGTGCACGGCGAGGCCACCGTGCCGACCGGTACCGGCACGTCGCTCATGCGTCGTTACGCAATGCGACGTCGGCGACCGGCGCACCCGTCAGCGCGACGAGTTCCTGCGGCGACAGGTTGAACACCGCGTGCGGATGGCCGGCGGCGGCCCACAGGCTGTCGAGCTCGAGCAGGTCGGCGTCGATCAGCGTGACCGGTTCGACGAGATGGCCGATCGGGCACACGCCGCCGATCGCGTAGCCGGTATGGTCGCGCACGAACTTCGCATCGGCGCGGCCGACCGCGCCGACCTGGGCGGCGACCTTCTTCTCGTCGACGCGATTCACGCCGCTCGCGACGACGAGCACCGGCAGGCCGTCGGATTCGCGGCGAAACAGGATCGACTTCGCGATCTGCGCGACCGAGCAGCCGAGCCCGGCCGCGGCTTCGGCGGAGGTCTTGCCGGTTTCGGCGAGCATCACGATCCCTTTCGCATGCCCGCGTTCGCGCAGCAGCAGCGCGACGCGTCGCGCGGAATCGGGGAGAGAGTCGAATGAAGCGGGTGTCGTCATGGGGAGTCCGGTGAGTGTCGGGGTCACGCGCAGCTCGGCGCGTCGGCCGCGCTCTGCGCCTTGGCGAGCAGCGCGCGACCGGCGCGCGACACGTTCGCGCGGCCGATCGCGTTCGAGATGAAGTCGCCGGCGGCGACCACCTGCGCGAGATCGATGCCGGTGTCGATGCCGAGGCCCTGCATCAGGTACAGCACGTCCTCGGTCGCGACGTTGCCGGTCGCGCCCTTCGCGTACGGGCAGCCGCCGAGGCCGGCGACCGACGCGTGGAAGATCTCGATCCCTTCGAACAGCGCCGCGTAGATGTTCGCGAGCGCCTGGCCGTAGGTGTCGTGGAAGTGGCCCGACAGCCGTTCGCGCGGGAACACGCGCGTGACGGCCGACAGCACTTCGCGCGTGCGCTTCGGCGTGCCGACGCCGATGGTGTCGGCGATGTCGATCTCGTCGCAGCCGAGCGCGGCGAAGCGTTCGACGACGTCGACGACCGACGCGACCGGCACCTCGCCCTGGTACGGGCAGCCGAGCGTGCACGACACGCTGCCGCGCAGCCGCAGGCCGGCATCCTTCGCGGCCTTCGCGACCGGCTCGAAGCGCGCGATGCTCTCGGCGATGGTGCAGTTGATGTTGCGCTGCGAGAATGCCTCGCTCGCCGCGCCGAAGATCACCACTTCGTCGGCGCGTGCGGCGAGCGCGTTCTCGAAGCCTTTCAGGTTCGGCGTGAGCACCGAATACACGGTGCCCGGGCGACGCTCGATGCCGGCCATCACGTCGGCGCCGTCGGCCATCTGCGGCACCCATTTCGGCGACACGAACGATGCGGCCTCGATATTGCGGAAGCCGGCGCGCGACAGCCGGTCAACGAGCGCGATCTTCACGTCGGTCGGTACGAAGGTCTTTTCGTTCTGCAGCCCGTCGCGCGGGCCGACTTCGACGATCTTGACGGCGGTGGGGAACGTCATGGTTGTCTCCGGTCTCGTGTAGGTGGAATTCAGTAGCCGCGCGCGTAGTCGACGATGCCGCCGACGCGCTCGCCGCGCTCGAGCGCGCGGATCTTGCCGGCGATCTGCTCGACGGCTTCGTCGCGCAGCGTCTCGGCCGAGCTGTGCGGCGTGATCGTAATGCGCGGCGCGTGCCAGAACGGGTGGTCGACCGGCAGCGGCTCGTGCTGGAACACGTCGAGCGTCGCGGCGGCGACCTGGCCGCTCGCGAGCGCGTCGAGCAGGTCGGCTTCGACGAGATGCGCGCCGCGTGCGACGTTCACCAGGTATGCGCCCGGCGCCAGCTTCGCGAAGGTCCGCGCCGACAGGATCCCGTCGGTATCGTGCGTGCTCGGCAGCAGGTTGACGAGCACCTTCGCGCCGTCGACGCACGCGTCGAACGCGTCGTCGCCCGCGAAGGTCGCGACGCCGTCGAGCCGTTTCGGGCTGCGGCTGTAGCCGCGCACCGGCAGGCCGAGCGCGGCGAGCGCCTGCGCGACCTGCGCGCCGAGCACGCCGAGGCCGAGCACCGCGACGGTGAAGCTCGCGCGCGGATGCGGCTCCAGCACCTGCCAGCGGCGCTCGCGCTGCAACGCGTCGTATTCGTCGAAGCGGCGCAGGTAGCGCAGCACCGCGTGCGTCACGTATTCGATCATCTGCCGCGCCATGCCCGAATCCTCGAGGCGCACCAGCGGCACGTCGCGCGGCAGCGTGCCGGGATGCGCGCGATCGAGCGCGAGCAGTGCATCGACGCCCGCGCCGAGGTTGAAGATCGCGCGCAGGCCGTCGCGCGGCGCGAACAGCTCGCGCGGCGCGCGCCACACGAGCGCGTAGTCGGCGGCAGCCGTGTCGCCCGGCTGCCATGCGCGCAGCTCGGCCTCGGGCAGTGCCTGCGCGATCGCGTCGCGCCAGGCGCCGGCTTCCTGGTGCGGCGAGTAGAACAGGATCTTCATGCGCTTACTTCGCGAACAGCTGGCCGATGTCGGCGAACGCCTTGAACTCGAGCGCGTTGCCGCACGGATCGAGGAAGAACATCGTCGCCTGCTCGCCGACCTCGCCCTTGAAGCGGATATGCGGCTCGATCACGAAGCGCGTATGCGCAGCCTTCAGTTTGTCGGCGAGCGCATGCCATTCGTCCATCGACAGCACGACGCCGAAATGGCGCACGGGCACGTCGTCGCCGTCGACCGGGTTCACCGCGCTTTTGCCGGTTTCGTCCGGCGCGAGGTGCGCGACGAGCTGATGGCCGAAGAAGTCGAAGTCGACCCAGTGCTCGGAGCTGCGGCCCTCGGGGCAGCCGAGCAGGCCGCCGTAGAACGCGCGCGCGCCGGCGAGGCTTGACACGGGGAAGGCGAGATGGAACGGGCGCAGCGCGCCGGCGGGCGTAGCGGACATCGGGCGTCTCCTGTCGATCGGAACCGGCGCGGGGCGCCCCGGTTCGATCCGATGCAAGGCAAGCGGGAAGCCCACATTCTACGGTTTCGCGGCGCATTGCGCCGCCGCGAGGCTGCCGGCCCGCACCGCGGGGCCCGCGCCGGCGGTCGCCCGGCTACCGTCGCGCGCAAAAGCAAAGCACAAAATATTGGTTCGGCCGCCGCGCACGCCACGCCACAATCGAACCTCGTCTCCAAGCAAAGCAAGCGAGGGCAATCATGCGCGCATGCAGCAAATCGGCGTGGCCGCCGCGGCTCGTGACCGTTCCGGGCCTGCACGGCAGCGAAGGCGCCCACTGGCAGACCTGGCTGGAGCGGCAGTTCCCGCGTTCGCTGCGGGTCGAGCAGGCCGACTGGGACGCCCCCGATCTCGCGCGCTGGGCGCAGTCCGTGCGCGTGCTGCTCGAACGCGAGCGCGGCCCGTTCGTGCTGGCCGCGCACAGCTTCGGCTGCCTCGCGGCCGCGCATGCGCTCGCGCAATGGCCGCAGGCGGCCGATGTCGCGGGCGTGCTGCTCGTCGCGCCCGCCAGTCCGAAGAAATTCACGTTCGCCGGGCCGTTCGACGCGCGCCGGCTCGCGGTGCCGTCGATCGTGATCGGCAGCGAAACCGACCCGTGGATGCCGCTCGCCGATGCGCGCACGCTCGCGCAGCGGCTCGGCAGCGCATTCGTGAACCTCGGCGACGCGGGCCACATCAACACCGCGGCCGGCTTCGGGCCGTGGCCGCGCGCGAAGTATTTCATCGACACGCTGGTGCATTGCGCGGCGCCGCTGCGCTTTCGCGACGCGGACGACGGCTTCGACGTCGCGCCCGTCGAGCGCGCGCTCGCGCACGCGATCTGAGATTCGACGGCACGCGCCGCGCGGCCGACGCCGCGCACCGTCGTGCCGCCGCGCTTACGACGCGGAGACCGGGCGCACCGCGGCCGGATCCGAGTAGCTCGACCGGCCGTTCTCGACGTGGCCCGCGAAGCGGCGCGAGAACGTGCCGTTCACGCCGTCGCTCACCGTCACGTCATACCAGTGGTGGCTCGACGCGAGCGCCCATTGCTCGACGCGTTCGTCGCCGCCGTGCAGGGTCACCTGGCGCGCGGGCGTGCCGTACGCGTTGTCGGTCAGCGTCAGCGTCACGTGACCGCTGCCGTGGTTGCGCAGCTTCAGGTACAGGTTGCCGTTCGCGATGTCGTAGCCGGCTTTCACCTCCGGCTGCGCCTGATTGCGGCGGCGCGCCGCCGCGGCCGACACGTTGCCCGCGAACATCCGCACGAAGCCGTTCGGCCCGTACACCGAGAACGCATACGCGCCGTTCGTCTCCGTCAGGTCGAAGTCCGCGTGCAGCACGCGGCGCGCGCCGACCGTGTAGCGCCACGGGCCGTCGGTGCGGTTGGTCGCGTACACCTGGAAGTGCGCGCCCTGGTTGCCGCGGTTCGCGAACTCGATGCGCAGCGTGTTGCCGCCGTAGAGGCTCGCGTTCACGTGCAGTTCGTACGGCAGCGCACGCGCCGGGCGCACGCCCGGTTCCTGCGGGTCGATCGGCGACGGCGTCGCGGGCACGCTCGGCGCGGGTTGCGACGTGCATTGCTGGTCGGCGATCGAGCGGTACTGGCTCGTATCGGGCAGCGTCGGGAACGTCGCGTCGGACGAGCGGAAGTCGAACGCGGCGGTGAGGTCGCCGCAGACGGTCCGGCGCCACGGCGTGATGTTCGGCTCGTCGACGCCGAAGCGCTCGCCGATGAAGCGGATCACCGACGTGTGGTCGAACACCTGCGAGCACACGAAGCCGCCCTTCGACCACGGCGACACGACCGTCATCGGCACGCGCGGCCCGAGGCCGTACGGCAGCCCGTCGGCCGTGTAGCTGCCGCCGCGGCCGGGATTCACGACCGTATGCAGCTCGCCGTCGGTGGTCACGGTCGATGCGCCCTGCGCGGCCGAGGTCGGCGGCTGCGGCGGCACGACGTGATCGAAGAAGCCGTCGTTTTCGTCGTACATGATGAACAGCACCGTCTTCGCCCACACGTCGGGGTTCGACGTCAGCGCGTCGAGGATCTGCGACGTGTAGTTCGCGCCGTACGCGGGCGTGTATTTCGGATGCTCGGAGAACACGGCGGGCGGCAGCAGCCACGACACCTGCGGCAGCCGGTCGTTGATCACGTCGTCCTTCAGGTTGTCGAGCGTGCGCACCGTCTGCGCGCGCTGGTACAGCGACGAGCCCGGCTTCGCATTGATGAAGTTCGTGAAGTTCTGCAGGATGTTCGTGCCGTAGTTGCCGTTGTACGGATCGGCCCACGTGAGCCCCTGCTGGTAGATCTGCCACGACACGCCGTGCGCCTCGAGCCGTTCGGGGAAGGTCGTCCACGACAGCAGCTGGTACGCGGGCGGCAGGTCGCCGTCGACGTAGTCGGCGTTGTCGAGCAGCGGGCCGCCGAACTTGCCGGTCGGGTCGACCGTGCCCGTCATCAGGTACGAACGGTTCGGATGCGTCGGCCCCGGCAGCGAGCAGAAGTAGTTGTCGCACACGGTGAACGCATCGGCGAGCGCGTAATGGAACGGGATGTCCTCGCGCACGTGATAGCCCATCGTCATGTCGGTCTTGTTCGCGGGCCACTGGTCGTAGCGGCCGCCGTCGATCGCCGCGTGGGTCTTCGCCCACGAGTGGTCGAGCGCGCCCAGGCACTGCGCGCTGGTCGTCTTCGTGTCGAGCCGGAACGGCAGCACGGGCTTCGCCGGGTCTTCCTTCGACGGCTGGTACCACACCGGCTTGCCGTTCGGCAGCGGAATCGGGAAGCGGTCGTTGTAGCCGCGCACGCCGCGCAGGTGTCCGAAGTAATGGTCGAACGAGCGGTTCTCCTGCATGAACACGACGATGTGCTGGACATCGCGGATCGTGCCGGTGCCGCGCGCGGCCGGAATCGCGAGCGCGCGGCGGATCGATTCGGGGAACGCGTTGAGCGCGACGGCCGCGCCCGCTGATTGTGCGACGGTATGCAGGAAACGGCGGCGGCTGGATGACGTCATGTTATTTCACCTCGGTTCTGCGATCGGGGACTGGGGACACCAGGAACGGCGGGATCAGTGCGGCGACGACGCGGCGATGGCGGACGCGCCCGCGTTCGTCGCGGGCTTCGCGTCGTCGTCATCGTCGGGCGGGTAGTGGACGACGGGCGGCGCGAGCGGCGCGGCATCGGACGCGGCGGTGCTCGCACCGGCAGCGCTGTTGAACGCGCTCGCGGCGCCGGACGATGCGCCGGCCTGTTGCGAGGCGTCGGTTGCGTGCGCGTCGTGCGGCGCGTCGTCGCTGCAGGCGACGGCGAAGGCGGCGGCACATAGAACGACCACGAGGGCAACACGACGCATCACTTTTCTCCTGGCAGGCGGATCGGGAAACGTTTTCGAGTATGCCCGTGCGATGCGACGATTCGGTGAATCGTTTGCGACCGGCGCGTGATCGCGAACGGCTTTCGTGATGCTGACCATGCGCTTTCACGGCGGCGGAGCCGGGTCGACCCGCCGAATTTTCATGGCGGATGTAGTGGCCGCGCGCATTTACACGCGCGTGCAACGCGACGAACCATGCACGCGATGCGACGTGTCGTGCACGGCGGTGCGGACGCCTTTGGCCAGCGTCGGTCGATGTGTCGCCAGCGCGACTGCCGAATGCGTGTTTTTTACCGCATCGACAGCCGGCGGTCAGCCACGCGCCAGCGTAGCGGCACGCACGTGACAGGAGCGGTAACCGATACCTGCGTGCGGTCCGTTCGCAACGCATGAACGCAATCTGCCCGGCGCAGGCGAAGACCCGTGTCGGCTTGCGGCACCGGAATTGCTCGCAGCGCCGATGCACGCGCTGTCCCGCGCGGCCAACCGGGCACGGGCGGCGTATCCGCATCCATCAACCAGGGAGCGAGCAGAAGCCATGTCCAGCGATCGATCCATCCCCCCGTCCACCGGACCCGCGAGCGATGCTGCCCCGTCGCCGCTCGCGGCCGGCCATGCAGCGTCCCCGCCGTTGACGCACGATACGCCGTCCAGCGCCGCACGGCGCCGCTTTCTGCAATCGGCGGCGGCGGCCGCGACCGTCGGCGCCGCATCGCACGTTCATCCGCAGCAGCCGCACACGACATTCACGCCTGCGGCGACACATCGCGATACGGTCCCGGCGCAGCCCGTGCGGCTCGACATCAACGGGCGCGAATACACGCTGCAGCTCGAACCGCGCGTCACGCTGCTCGACGCGCTGCGCGAATACGCGGGCCTTACCGGCACGAAGAAAGGCTGCGACCGCGGGCAATGCGGCGCGTGCACGGTGCTCGTCGACGGGCGGCGCATCAATGCGTGCCTGACGCTCGCGGTGATGCACGAAGGCGAGCGGATCACGACCGTCGAGGGGCTCGCGCGCGGCGGCGTGCTGAGCCCGATGCAGCGTGCGTTCGTCGATCACGATGCATTCCAGTGCGGCTACTGCACGCCCGGCCAGCTGTGTTCTGCGACCGCGCTGCTCGACGAGTTTTCGGCGGGCGCGGCGAGCGCCGTCACCGACGACGTGCGACGCCGGCCCGCACAACTGTCGGACGACGAGATCCGCGAGCGCATGAGCGGCAATCTGTGCCGCTGCGGTGCGTACCCGAACATCGTCGCCGCCGTGCGCGCCGCGCACGCGGCGAACGGCTAGCGCGGGAGGACCCGGCCATGGAAGCGATCTCCTACGAACGGGCAACCGACGTCGCGGGCGCCGTGCGGGCGGCGCAGCGGCCGGGCGCGGCCTTCATCGGCGGCGGCACGAACCTGCTGGACCTGATGAAGGGCGGCGTCGCGCGGCCCGTCACGCTCATCGACATCACGCGCATCGCGGGGCTCGATACGGTCGACGCGTTGCCGGATGGCGGACTGCGAATCGGTGCGCTCGTGCGCAACAGCGATGCGGCCGCTCATCCGCGTATCCGCGCGGACTATCCGCTGCTGTCGCAGGCGCTGCTCGCCGGCGCGTCCGCGCAATTGCGCAACATGGCGACCGTCGGCGGCAACCTGATGCAGCGCACGCGCTGCCCGTATTTCTACGATCCCGCGTTCGCGCAATGCAACAAGCGCGAGCCGGGCAGCGGCTGCGCGGCGATCGGCGGGCACAACCGGATGCACGCGATTCTCGGCGCCAGCCAGCAGTGCGTCGCGGTGAACCCGTCGGACATGAGCGTCGCGCTCGCGGCGCTCGATGCGGTCGTACAGGTGAGCGGCCCACGCGGCGCGCGGCAGATTCCGTTCGCGTCGTTTCACCGGTTGCCCGGCGATCGGCCCGACCTCGACACGACGCTCGAACCGGGCGAACTGATTACGTCGGTGGATCTGCCGCCGCCGCGCTTTGCGGACCATGCGCACTACCTGAAGGTGCGCGACCGCGCGAGTTACGCGTTCGCGCTGGTCGCGGTGGCCGCCGCGTTGCGGCTGGACGGTGCGCAGGTGACGGAGGCGCGCATCGCGCTCGGCGGCGTGGCGCACAAGCCGCTGCGCGCGACGGCTGCGGAACGGCATCTCGTCGGCCGCGCGCCGACGGATGCGGCGCTGCGCGAGGCGGCTGCGCTCGCGTTGCGCGACGCGCGGCCGCTCGACGGCAATCGATTCAAGGTCGCGCTCGCGCAGCGCGCGATCGTCCGTGCGGTGCATGCGGCCGCTGGCACGACGGGAGATGCGGTATGAACACGGTGACCGGACAGCCGCTCGACCGTGTCGAGGGCGTACTCAAAGTGACGGGCGGCGCGCGCTATGCGGCCGAATTCGCCGATACGCGCCTCGCGCACGCGGTGCTCGTGACGAGCACGATCGCAGCGGGGCGCATCGAATCGATTGACGCGGCACGCGCACGCGCGATGCCCGGCGTGCTGCTCGTGATGACGCACGAGAACGCGATGCGGTTGCCCAACGGCGGCCGCACGCCGCTGTCGCCGCCGGCCGGGCGCGGGCTCACGCTGTTGCAGGACGACACGGTGCGCTACAGCAACGAACCTGTCGCGGTCGTCGTCGCCGAAACGCTCGAGCAGGCGACCGACGCCGCGAATGCCGTGCAGGTGCGCTATCGCGCGAGCGTTGCCACGCTCGATTTCGCGCGCGCGAAGCGCGGCGCGCGCGTGCCGCCGAAGCAGCAGGGGCGCGCGATGGACACGCAGCGCGGCGACGTCGATGCAGGCCTGCGCGAGGGCGCGGTGCGCATCGACGCCACCTACACGACGCCGATGCAGCATCACAATCCGCTCGAGCCGCACGCGACGATGGCGCACTGGGACGGCCCGACGCTCACGCTGCACGACGCGACGCAGGGCGTGTCGGGCGCCAGCACGGCAGTGGCCGCGGTATTCGGCATCGCGCCGGAGCAGGTGCGCGTGATCTCGCCGTTCCTCGGCGGCGGCTTCGGCTGCAAGGGATCGTCGTGGTCGCACGTGTCGTTGTGCGCGATGGCCGCGCGCCAGGTGGGGCGCCCGGTGCGCCTTGCGCTGACGCGGCCGCAGATGTTCGGCCCGGTCGGCGGCCGCCCGTTCACCGAGCAGCGCGTCGTGCTGGCCGCGCGCGCCGACGGCACGCTGACCGCGCTGCGCCACGACTCGATCGTCACCACGTCGACGTTCGAGGACTGGACGGAGATGTGCGGGATGCCGTCGCGGATCATGTATGCGGTGCCGAACCAGGCGACCACGCACCGGATCGTGTCGCTGAACGTCGGCACGCCGACGTTCATGCGCGCGCCCGGCGAGGCGTCCGGTTCGTTCGCGCTGGAATCGGCGATGGACGAGCTCGCGTGGCGGCTCGGCATGGATCCGGTCGCGCTGCGGCTTGCGAATTACGCGGAGGTCGACCCGGAGGATGGCAAGCCGTGGTCGAGCAACAAGCTGCGCGAGTGCTACCAGGCCGGCGCGCAACGCTTCGGCTGGTCGCGGCGCACCGGCGGGCCGCGCACGATGCGCGACGGCGACACGCTGGTCGGTCTCGGGATGGCCGCCGCGACGTATCCGGCGAATCGCAGCGAGGCGTCTGCGCGTGCGCGCATCCTGCCGGACGGCACGGCCGAAGTCGCGTCGGGCACGCAGGACATCGGCACCGGCACCTACACGGTCATGACGCAGGTCGCCGCCGACGCGCTCGGCTTCGCGCCGCAGAACGTGCGCTTCGTGCTCGGCGATTCGAGCCTGCCGCGCGCGCCGGTGTCGGGCGGCTCGCAATCGGCGGCGAGCGTCGCGCCGGCCGTGCGCGACGCCGCGCTGCGGGCGCGCGCGATGCTGATCGCGCTGGCGATCGCCGATTCGGGCTCGCCGCTGCACGGCGTCGCGGCGCACGACGTGACGGTCGACGACGGCTGGCTCGTGCATCGCGGCGAGCCGTCGCGGCGCGATCCGGCCGCCGCGGTGATCGCGCGCGCGGGCGGACGGCCGCTCGAAGCGCAGGCGACCGCGAAGCCGGGCGACGAGAAGTCGCGCTATGCATCTCATTCGTTCGGCGCGGTGTTCGCCGAAGTACACGTCGATGCCGAACTCGGCACGATCCGGGTGCCGCGCATCGTCGGCGTGTACAGCGTCGGCAGCCTGCTGAATGCGAAGACCGCACGCAGCCAGCTGATCGGCGGGATGGTGTGGGGGCTCGGCACCGCGCTCGAGGAAGGCTCGTTCCTCGACGTGCGGCATGGCCGCTTCACAAATGCGAACCTCGCCGAATATCACGTACCCGTGAATGCGGATATCGGCGATCTCGACGTGAGCTTCGTCGACGAACGCGACACGCATTTCAACCCGCTCGGCATCCGCGGCATCGGCGAAATAGGGATCACGGGCGTGCCGGCGGCGATCGCGAATGCGATCTATCACGCGACGGGCGTGCGCGTGCGCGATCTGCCGATCACGCTCGACAAGGTGGCGATGCCGACGCGCGCGTGAGCGTCAGCCGCAGCGTCAGCGGCGCGGCGTTCTGCGCCGCGCTTCGCTGCGCAGCCAGTCGAGCCACGTGCGGATCGCCGCTTCCTGCGGATGGCCGGGGCGCCATACGACGTAGTGCGCATACACGTCGGTCACGCGCACCGTCGATACGCGCACGAGCGTGCCGTCCGCGAGCTCGGGCTCGATCAGCGAGCGGCGCGCGAGTGCGACGCCACGCCCTTTCAGCGTCGCGTCGATCAGCGCATTCGCATCGGCGAAACGCGGCGCGCGAGCGGATTCGGTGAGGTCGAGCCGCGCAGCCTGGAGCCACGGTTCCCATGGCTGCGCGGGATGGCGCAGCAACGTCGCGCGCACGAGATCGGCCGGCACGCGCGGCGCAATGCCGTCGCGATTGCGGTACGCGGGGCTCGCGACCGGGAAGATCGTCTCGTTCATCAGCTTTTCGGCGACGACGCCCGGCCAGCTGCCGGGCCCGTAGCGCAGCGCGACGTCGATGCGGTCGCGCTTGCGCAGCGGCGCGAGCGCCACGTCCGGGTGCAGCGCGATCGCGATGTGCGGATGCGCGGCCGTGAAGCGCGGCAGGCGTGGTGCGAGCCAGCGCTCGGCGACACTCGGCAGCACGCTGACGTTCAGCGTCACGTCGCAGGTACGCGGGCGGCTGCGTACGGCGAGCGCCGGCTCGAACGCGCGTTCGAGCACGCTCAGGCCCTGGCGCACCTGTAGCGCGAGCGCATGCGCGGCATGCGTTGGCGTTGCGCCGTTGCGTTCGCGCGTGAAGAGCGGGTAGCCGAGCTGCGCCTCGAGCGCGCGGATGTGCTGGCTGACGGCCCCTTGCGTGAGCGCAAGCGCATCGGCCGCGCGCGTGAAGCTCTGCAGCCGCACGGCGGCTTCGAACGCACGCAGCGTCTGGAGCGGGGGGAGGTGGATGCGTCGCATGCGGGTATTAGTAACACTAATGTTCAAGCACGACAATTCTTCGTTTGCCGCGCATCGGGATGCGTTCCTACACTCGGTTCCGTCTTCCACAGCGCCGTCGGGCCACACACCATGAACGCATATCGTCTCTATCTTTCGCCGGGCGCCTGCTCGCTCGCCGCTCATATCGCGCTGGAGGAAACCGGCGCGCCGTTCGACGTCGAGATCGTCTCGGTGCAGAAGCAGCAGAACCTCGCAGCGCCCTATCTGGCGATCAACGCGAAGGCGCGCGTGCCCGTGCTCGCGATTCCGGGCGAGCCGAGCGTGCTGACCGAAACGCCTGCGATCCTCACGTATCTCGCGCACCGCTATCCGGATGCGCAATTGCTGCCGCTCGGCGAACCGCTGCGCGAGGCGCGGTGTCATGAATGGCTCGCCTGGCTGGTCGGCTGGGTGCACGGCGTCGGCTACGGCGCGTTGTGGCGACCGGGCCGCTTCATCGGCGATCCGGCGCTGCACGGCGCGGTCAGCGCACACGGGCGCGGCACGATCGAAGCCGCGAACGCCTCGATCGAGGCCGCGCTCGCCGATGGCCGAACGTGGGCTGAACCGGGTGCGCATTCGATCGTCGATCCGTTCCTGTTGGTGCTGTATCGCTGGGGTGTTGCGATCGGACTCGACATGACGCAGCATGCGGCGTGGACAGCCCACGCGCAGCGCGAGGCCGAGCGGCCGGCCGCGCGGCGCGCGCTGGCGCGCGAGGCGGCCTGACGGATGCGCGGGCGCCGTGGGGCGTGCTGCGCCGCCCGCGTGTGACGAACGGCTGCCATTTCACGGTGCCGCGCATCGGTGGCGTGTACAGCGTCGGCGGCCTCCTGAACGCGAAGACCGCACGCAGCCAGCTGTCGCACGCTCCGTGCGAATGATCGAGACGCCACACTGCGTCATGCTGGCCTGCGCCATGCCCGCGTCGTTCGACGATTCATTCGGATCCCGAAGTTCGTACGTGTCCAATTGCCACGTCGACTCCATTTCTATTGAATGAGAACCATTCTCGTTAATGGGGTGGAGTGAACATGAGTCGTTGCATTCTGTCGAGCGCGACGCCGCCGCGTCGCGCGACCGCGTCCGTTGCGTTCGCGATGGTGACCTGTGCCGCCGCGCCTGCGTGCGCGGAAGAGGACGAGCCGCGCCACGCGCCGCACCTGAGCCCGATCTTCGTCCACGGCAATCGCGACGCCGGTACGCGCGTCGACCGGTCGGGTTCCGCCAAATACGCGACGCCGCTGCTCGACGTGCCGCAGACGATCACCGTCGTGCCGCGCGCGGTGCTCGACGAACAGCAGGCGCTGAGCCTGCGCGACGCGCTGTCGAACGTCGCGGGCATCACGTTCAACGCGGGAGAAGGCGGCGGCGGGTCGGGCGACATGTTCAATATCCGCGGCTTCGGCGCGAACGCGAATATGCAGCTCGACGGGTTGCGCGACAGTGCGCAGAACAATCGCAGCGACCTGTTCAACATCGAGGCGGTCGAGGTGATCAAGGGGCCGAACTCGGTATTCGGCGGCGCGGGCACGACGGGCGGCTCGGTGAACCTGATCAGCAAGACGCCGAAAGCCGGCGCGCTCACGGAGGCCGGCACGATGCTCGGAACGTCCGGCTACCGCCGCGTGACGCTCGATGCGAACCGGCCGGTGCCCGGCACCGAAGGCCGGGCCGCGTTCCGCCTGAACGCGATGGCGCATGTGAACGACGTGCCGGGCCGCAACGACATCCGCAAGCGCCGCTGGGGCGTCGCGCCGTCGCTCGCATTTGGCGTCGGCACGCCGACGCGCGTCACGCTCGGCTATTTTCACCAGTACGACAACAACCTGCCCGACTACGGGCTGCCTGCGCACAACGGCCAGGTGCTGGCCGGCATGTCGCGCGACCGCTATTTCGGCTGGCGCAATCTGGATCGCGAACGGATCGCTGCGGATGCCGTCACCGTGAAGGCCGAGCACGACGTGTCGTCCGGCCTGAAGGTGCAGAACCTGAGCCGCTACGCGCACCTGAATCGCGATACGGTGATTTCGGGAGCGCGCGTGAGCCTGGAAGGGCTGCCGCCCGGGCGTTACAAGCCGGCCGGGCCGCAAGGCTACGGCCGCGACGCGTCGACCGCGATGTGGGCGAACCAGACGAACGTGACGAGCACGTTCACGACGTTCGGCGTCGGGCATACGCTCGTCACGGGCTTCGAGATCTCGCGCGAAACGTACGGCCGCACGACCTATTCGTACGGGCTCAACCGGTTCTACCCGGCCGACGGCTTTGCGCTCGCGGCGCCGCCCGGCGTGTGGCGCGGCCCGGCGCAGCGCGAGGACAGTGCCCGCCAGGACACCGCGCTGGTCGTGAAGGCGCTGTACGCGTTCGACACGATCTCGGTCGGCCGCTACTGGGACATCGACGTCGGGCTGCGGCACGACTGGATCGACGGCTGGGCGAAAGGGGCCGCGGCCGGCAAGCCCGCCGAGCGCGCGGACAGTTCCGACCGTCACCTGAGCACGCGCGCGGGGCTCGTGTTCAAGCCGACCGACAACGGTCGCGTGTATTTCGCGTATGGCACGTCGTTCAACCCGTCCGCCGAATTTCTCGTGACCTCCGGCTCCGGCGTGAGCGCGGCGACCGGTGCGCTCGCGCCCGAGAAGAACGAGAGTTTGGAGCTCGGCGCGAAATGGGAGGGGCTCGCGGGCGTCGCGCTGAACGGCGCGCTGTTCCAGACCGAAAAGAACAACGCACGCGAACGCATGGCCGACGGCAGCTACGCGCTCGTGGGCCGGCAGCGCGTTCGCGGCATCGAGCTCGGGGCCGCGGGCAAGGTGACGCCGCAGTGGGACGTGTTTGCCAACTACACGTATCTCGCGAGCGTCACGCTCAGTTCACCGGCCACGCCGCGCCGCGACGGACAGGCGCTCGGCAACACGCCGCGGCACGCGTTCAACCTGTGGACGACCTATCGGTTGCCGGCCGGCTGGACGGTCGGCTACGGTTCGCACTTCGTCGGCCGGCGCAACGTGACGTCGCAAGGCGACGGCAAGCTCGGCGCGTACTGGGTGCACAACCTGATGGCGTCGTACGACGTGAGCCGCAGGCTGCGCTTCCAGCTGAACGTCGACAACCTGTTCGATCGCGCCTATGTCGAACGCGTGCGGCAGGTGGTGGGAAACGCATCGCAATCGTCGGCCGTCGAGTTCGGCGATGGCCGCTCGGCGATGCTGTCGGCCGTGTACAAGTTCTGAATGCCGCGCCATGCGGTCGGCAGGACGGGCGTCGCCGCTGGCGCCCGCTTGCTGGCTAGCGGGCAAACAACGGGTACGTTGCCGCCGCGATCAGCGCGGTCGCGAGCCACACCACGCTCCACGAGCTGACGGCGAGCAGCGGCGGAATCGCGAGCGGCGTCGCGAACAGCCCCAGATAGACGACCGTGTTCGCCATCCCGAGGGCGGTGCCTGCGTGGTTCGCGCCCGCGAGCGTCGCGAGTTCGGTGTACGCGACGCCGTGCCAGGCCGACACGCAGATGCCGGCGAACACGAGGATCGCGACGATCGCGGCGAGCGGCACGTGCGGGCTGCCGGCAGTCGCGGCCGCGAGCAGCGCGAACGATCCGGACGCGACGCAGACCGACCCGCGCAGGTACGCACGCCGGTTGCCGTGCCGGTCGGTATGGCGGCCGCTCCACACGCGCATCACCATCGCGCCCAACTGCAGCGCGACCATCGCCGCGCTGATGCCGGCGAGGCCGAGCCGGCCGAAATCGTGCAGGAACACGGTCGCGAACGTGAGTACCGCGAACTGCGGCGCACACAGCGCGCCGATGCCGAGCACGATGCGCCAGACGCGGCCGCTCGCGAGCGGACTGCGCGCGGGCGCGGCCGGCGATTGGTGCCCGACGGCGCGGTTCGCGTCGGCGGGCGCGGTGGCCGCCGTGTCGGGCGGTTCGTGCAGCCAGCGCCACGTGAGCGCGGCCGATCCGGCACACAGCAGCATCAGCGCGCCGTACACCGCGGCAAAGCCCGCATGCGACGCGAGCGACGGCAGCAGCGCCGCGCCGACGCCGCCGCCGAGCGGCACGGCCGTCTGGCGGATGCTCATCGCGAGCCCGCGTTCGCGCTCGCCGAACCAGCGCATCACCGCGCGTCCGCTCGAGCCGTTCACGCTGCCGCCGAGCAGGCCGACGCAGCACATCGCCGCGACGACGCGCATGAGCGGCGGCACCGCGTGCGCGGCCGGGACGATCGTGGCCACCATCAGCGCCAGCATCGCGGCGGTCGCGACGAGGCCGGTGAGCAGTACGCGGCGATCGCCGATGCGGTCGGCGGCGATCCCCCACGGCAGTTCGGACAGCGCGACGCCGAAGCCGAGCGCGCCGAGCACGAGGCCCAGCGCGCCGTTGTCGAGGTGATAGGCCGAGCGCATCCACACGGCGGTGGTCGGAATGCCCGCCGCGGCGGCGGAAAAGCTCATGTTCGCGGCGACGCCGGCCGCGAGCACGCGCCAGCGATGGGCCGGGCCGCGCGCGTCGCGCGCTGGCAAGGACGGGGACGGGGATGCTAGGCAGGAGGTATCCATGGCGACAGGGCCCGTGTGGAAATTGACATCGCCAGTGTGGCGACCTACATTCATCCTGAAAATCGGAAAGTTTTTGATGAATCGTTCGATAAAACGGGATGATTGAGATGTCCGGACAAGACCCTGCCCCCGGCGAGGCGTCGCTCGTGGCGCCCGACGCCACGCTAGCCCGGCCGAACTTCGACGTCGCGGCGCTGCGCAGCCTGGTCGCGGGTGTGGATCTCGGCAGCTTCGCGAAGGCCGCCGATCGCGTCGCGCGTTCGTCGTCGGCGGTGAGCGCGCAGATCCGCAAGCTCGAGGAACAGGCCGGCACGCCGCTGTTCGTGAAGGCCGGCCGCGGGCTCGCGCTGACCGACGCCGGCGACGCGATGCTGCGCTATGCGCGGCGGATGATCGAGCTGAACGACGAAGCGGCCGCGGCCGTGCGCGGCGTGAATCTCGACGGCTGGGTGCGGGTCGGCCTTCAGGAGGACTTCGGCGAAGCGATCCTGCCCGACGTGCTCGGGCGTTTCGCGCGTGCGCATCCGAAGGTGAGGATCGAGGCGCGCGTCGCGCGCAATGCCGAGTTGCTCGAGCGGCTCGACGCGAACCAGCTCGATCTCGCGCTCGTGTGGGGCGACCCGGCGTCGGCGGCGCTGGTGTCGCGCGCGGGCATCGACAGCGACGCGATCGCGCAGGTGCCGATGCAGTGGATCGCGGCGAGCGGCGCGAGCGGTTTCGGCGTGCCGGACGCCGACGGACCGGCGGATGCGGTCGACGACGGCGCCGCGCGTCTGTGTGCGATGCGCGCATCGGGCGAGCCGTTGCCGCTCGTCGTGTTCGATCGGCCGTGCCGCTTCTTCGGCGCGGCGACCGATGCGCTCGACCGCGCGGGCGTGCCGTGGCGCGTCGCGTTCACGACGCCGAGCCTGGCCGGGCTGTGGGCGGCGGCGGCGGCCGGCCTCGGGCTGACCGTGCGCTCGCACTACGGGCTGCCCGCGTCGGTGCGTGTGCTCGACGCGGTGTCGTCCGGGCTGCCGGCACTGCCGGGCCTGCCACTGATGCTGCTGCGGCGGACGTCGTCGGCGACGCCGACCGTCGAGCGGCTCGCGCGGATCGTCACGCAGGCGGTGCGGGACGCGACGCGAGGGGACGCGGGGGCGCTGGCGGCGTGATGGCGATCGACACGCCTGCGCCCGGCTGGGCGTTCGGCCTATTGGTGGGACGGGGCGAATGTCGTGACAATGGTGGATCACTCAACGGAGGCCATCATGCAAGTTGCCACTGTCCCGGAAGCCGCGCTCGATCTTCAGCGGCTTCTCGATGCCGCGATCGCCGGCGAACGCGTCGTGATCATGCAGGACGGCAAGCAGTCGGTCCGGCTCGTGCCGCTCAAGCCGATTCATCCATTCGGCGCCCTCGAGGGCGAGATCTGGATTGCGGACGATTTCGATGCACCGCTTTCCGCCGAGGAGCTCGCGGCGTTCGAAGGTGAGTAATGCGGCTGCTGTTCGACACGCACATCTTTCTCTGGGCGGTGGCGAATGATCCGAAGTTGAGCGCTCGGGCGCGCAAGCTGATCGTCGCAGCCGACGAAGTGTTCATCAGCAGCGCGAGCATCTGGGAAGTCGCGATCAAGGCCGGGAAAGGGAAGCTGGACGTCGATGTGGATCGGTTGGTCGACAAACTGAACGCGAGCCAATATCGCGAACTGCCGGTTCGGGCCGCACACGGTGCGGCCGTACGTCATCTTCCCCATTACCATGGCGATCCGTTCGACCGCTTGCTGGTCGCACAGGCCTGGTCCGAACCGATGCTGCTCATCACCGCCGACGGCCATCTTGCGCAGTATGGCGCGTCGCGGATTCTGACGGTCTGAAACAGTTTCGGGAGCGAAATCCTACGCTGCCGCGACCGTCTGCGCCGACGCCTCCAGCGCCGCGCACAGCTTGCCGAGCCTCTCCCGCAACCCCGCGCTCGCCGGCACGAACGGCAACCGCAGCCCGTCCTCGCACCACCCCTGCGCAGCCAGCACCGCCTTCACCGGCGCCGGATTCGGCTCCGCGAACAGCGCCGCGACGAGCGGCTGCAGCGCGACCGACAGCCGTCTCGCGTCGGCGAGCCGGCCGTCGCGCAGCAGCGCGTGGATGCGCACGTGCCATCCGGGCAGCACGTGCGCGCTGCTGGCGATCGCGCCATGCGCGCCGGCACACAGCGCGGCGAAGTTCTGGTTGTCGTCGCCGGAGAGGATCGCGAGCGGCGTCTCGTGCACGAGCCGGCTCATCCGGTCGAGCGTCCCGCCGCATTCCTTGATGCCCGCGACGCGCGGATCGCGCGCGAGCGCCTGCAGCGTCTCCAGTTCGACGTTCACGCCGGTGCGATACGGGATGTTGTAGACGAGGACCGGCAGGTCGGCCGCCTCGACGATCGCCTCGACGTGGCGGCGGATCCCGTCCTGCGTCGGCCGAACGTAGACGGGCGGCGTGACGAGCAGCCCGTCGGGCCGCAGCGCGGCGAGTTCGCGTGCGCGGGCGGCCGCGAAGTGCGTCGCGCTCGCGGTGAGCCCGACGACGATCGGCAGGTCGGGCACCGCATCGCGCAGCGTCGCGAACACGGCGTCCTGTTCGTGCGCGTCGAGCAGCACGCCTTCACCGGTCGTCGCGCCCGCGACGAACCCGGCGACGCCCGCCGCCGCATAGTGACGCGCGAGCCGCGCGAGCGCGCCGTGGTCGACCTCGCCGTCGTGGAACGGCGTGACGAGCGGCAGCCAGATACCTTCGAAACGTGTGTGCATGCAAAGCCTCATGGTGGAAACGGAGTGGGAAGGAACCGTTCCGCCGGCGGGGTGCCGGAGCGAGGCGTGCGAGCAAGGAGAAAGAAACGACCTGCGGGCATCCCGTCCGGCATTCGCCTGACGGGACGCGACGCCCCCGTCAGTCGAGGTGTCGTTTTTTCAGTTTCAGCCCGGCCGCGCGCGCGCCTGCCGCGATGGCGGCAAGGATCGACGGCGAACGCGGGGCAACGGACATGGATGAACCGTGAAAGGGGCTGAACGGCGATCTTAACACCGGATCCGGCGCGTACGCGAGCGACGCGCGCCGCTTAGCAGAATTAGAGATTTGCTTTCCACGACAGATTGGAAAGTGCGTCGCGCCCGGCCGTTAGAATGCCCGCTTACGTTTCGATGACAGCGCGTACGCGTGCCGTCACGCCTATTCACCACCACTGGAAACGGGGCATATCACGATGGCAAGCATCAAGGGGATCGGCCGCTGGCTGCACACGGGCGCCGCGGCGGCGCTGGTCGTGGTGGCCACGGCCGCGCATGCGGACACGTCGATCCTGAACGTGTCGTACGACGTGACGCGCGAGCTGTACAAGGACATCAACACGAGCTTCGCCGCCGCCTACAAGCAGCAGACGGGTGAAACGGTGACGATCAAGCAGTCGCACGGCGCGTCGAGCGCGCAGGCGCTGTCGGTGTTGCAGGGGCTGCAGGCCGACGTCGTGACGATGAACCAGCCGAACGACATCGACCTGCTCGCCGAGCGCGGCCAGCTGCTGCCGAAGGACTGGCGCGCGCGCTTCCCCGACGGCAGCTCGCCGTACTCGACGACGATGGTGTTCCTCGTGCGCAAGGGCAATCCGAAGGCGATCAAGGACTGGAGCGATCTCGCGAAGCCGGGCGTGCAGGTGATCATCGCGAACCCGAAGACGTCGGGCAACGGTCGTTACGCGTACCTCGCCGCGTGGGGCTACCAGAAGCAGAAGGGCGCGACCGACCAGCAGGCGCTCGACTTCGAGAAGGCGATCTTCCGCAACGTGCCGGTGCTGGACTCGGGCGGCCGCGGCGCGACGACGACCTTCACGCAGCGCGGCATCGGCGACGTGCTCGTCACGTTCGAGAACGAAGTCGCGCTGATGGACACCGGCGCGTCGGGCGCGGAATTCGACGCCGTGTACCCGTCGGCGAGCATCCTCGCGGAGCCGCCCGTCGCCGTCGTCGACAAGGTTGCCGACAAGAAGGGCACGCGCAAGGTCGCGCAGGCGTATCTCGACTACCTGTACACGCCGCAGGCGCAGGAGATCATCGCGCAGCACCATCTGCGCCCGCGCGACGCGACCGTGCTGAAGAAGCATGCGGCCGAGTTCAAGCCGCTGAAGACGTTCAGCGTCGAGCAGGTTTTCGGCAGCTGGGCGAACGCGCAGAAGACTCACTTCGCCGACGGCGGCACGTTCGACCGCGTGATCGTCGACCGCAAGTAAGTTCGGCGGCAGGCCGCAAGCCGCAAGCCCCAGGCCGCGCCGCGAGCACGCCGAACGACCGCGAAGCCGGCCGCCGATGCGGCCGGCTTTTTTTCGCGCCGCACGCGCGAGCCCGCTCCGCATCGCTGCGCATTCCCGGCCGCCGCCCGCGCGTGCTACGCTCATCGCCTCCTTGCTCCAGGCCCTTGCGCGATGAACGTCGATTCGTCCTCCCCAGCCACCCGCGGCCGCGGCCGCAAGATCTGGTCGGGCACCCGCCCCGTGATCGCGTACGGGATGCCGCCGCTCGGCTGGCGCGACCTCTATCACCGCGCGCTGACGGTGAGCTGGCCCGTATTCTTCCTGTCGCTCGCGGTGCTGTTCCTGCTGCTCAACGGCGGCTTCGCGACGCTCTACCTGCTTGGCCACGCGCCGATCGCGAACCAGTCGCCGGCCGGGTTCGCCGGCGCGTTCTTCTTCAGCGTCGAGACACTCGCAACGGTCGGTTATGGCGACATGCATCCGCAGACCGTCTACGCGCACGTCGTCTCGACCTTCGAGATCTTCATCGGGATGTCGGGCATCGCGCTCGCGACCGGCCTCGTGTTCGCGCGCTTCTCGCGGCCGCAGGCGAAGATCCTGTTCGCGCGTTACGCGATCGTGCGTCCGCTGAACGGGCGGATGACGCTGATGGTGCGCGCCGCGAATGCGCGCCAGAACGTGATCGCCGAAGCGCAGGCGAAACTGCGGCTGATGCGCGTCGAAGGCACGCACGAGGGTTATATGCTGCGCAAGATCCATGACCTGCCGCTCGTGCGCAACGAGCATCCGATCTTCCTGCTCGGCTGGAACCTGATGCACGTGATCGACGAAACGAGCCCGCTGTTCGGCGAGACGGCCGAGTCGCTCGCCGCGCGCGACGCGTCGCTGCTGATCACGATCGAGGGCTCCGACGAGACGACCGCGCAAGTCATGCAGGCGCGCTACTCATGGACGCATGCGGAGATCCGCTGGCGTCATCGCTATGTCGACCTGATGCACGACGAAGGCGGCATCACGCACATCGACTACACGCATTTTCACGAAGTCGTGCCGGTCGACACCGATACGGACGAGCGCGGCTCGCCGGGCGTGGTGGTCGAGGCCGGCACGGCCGCGCAGACGCCCGGGCCGGCTGCATGACGGCCGTGAACGGCGCGAACGGGCGCCGGCCTTCGGGCGCGGCCGCCGCGACGGAAGGCCGTGCCGTTCCCGCGTCACGCATGCAGCAGGCGCGCCGCTTCGCGCTGTTCGACCGCGACCGCGCGGCGATGGCCGTCGCGATCCTCGGCGCGCGCGACGTAGTCGCCGAGCACGCCTTCGTGCGGCAGCAGGTGCGCGTCGAACGCGATCTTCAGCGTGCTGGCGAGCAGCAGGTCGGCCGCGGTGAAGTGATCGCCGACGAGCCAGCGGCTGTGGGCGAGCGTTTGTGCGAGCGCACGCTGCACGCGCGTGATGTTGCCCCAGCCGAAGGCGACCGGATTGCCCGACGCGCCGGTGAATTTCTCGGCCATCGCCGGCTCGAGGCAGGTGGGCGTGAAGAACATCCACTGCAGGAAGCGGCCGCGCAGCGGATCGTCCGGTGCAATGCCGAGCCCGGCGCGCGGACAGCGATCGGCGAGATAGAGCAGCACGGCGCCGGATTCGGCGAACGGTTCGCTGCCGTCGTCGAGCGCGGGCAGCTTGGCCATCGGATTGACCTGGACGAACGCGTCGCTGCCTTGTTCGTGCGATCGCAAGTCGATCGGCACGAGCTCGTAGACGGCGCCGATTTCCTCCAGCATCCACAGCGCCCGGAATGCCCGGGTCTTCGGCCAGTAGTAGAGCTTCATCGCGCCTCCGCGTATGGGTGTGCGTGTCGGGTCGGTGGATGCTCAAGCGTACCCGAGCGGGAGAGGTTCGGACAGGGGCGGACGGCGAGAATGGCGGAGCCTGGCGCGGGCGCGTGTCGTGCGTGTCCGGGCGGATGCGGGCGGGTAGGGAATTTCCCGCAAAGCCTTGTATGGCGGAAGTTCATGAATTAACTAGTCATGAAACGACTAGTTTGAGATTGACGTATGCGTGCTCGGCTGAAGCGATCACGACCGTGCTGTTCCACGGCTTTGCAGCAGCGTCGTCGGCTGCCCGCACGAGCCCGGACGATGGCCGTCGGCGGGGCGCGAAACGTGGAAACCGGGTGACCCTGCGCGGGTCGACCGAATGACTGAATTCAAGGCGATGCGATCGTATTCGGCGAGTCAGGCGCTGCGTGATGCGCGGCGTGCCGGTTCGAGCGCGCACGGAGAACGGCAACGAATGGCGAACGACGATCGCACCACGATCATTCCCCGGCGCACGCCGGAATCGGCCGCGATGCGCGCCGAGCTCGAGCGGACGATGGCGATCACCGCGCGGCTCAACCGTCTGACGTTCGACGATGCGAAGGACGTCCTGACATTGTTCGGAGAACTGATCGGAAGGGCGATGGACGACGGTTTTCTGCTGATCCCGCCGTTTTATGCGACGGGCGGCGCCGATACGCGGATCGGCCGCAACGTGTTCATCAACCAGAACTGCACGTTCTATGACCTCGGCGGCCTCGACATCGGCGACGACGTGATGATCGGGCCGAACGTCAGTCTCATCACGTCGGGCCATCCGGTCGAGCCGTCCCGCCGGCGCGACGCCGTCGTCGCCCGGCCGATCGTGATCGGGAGCAACGTGTGGATCGGCGCGGGTGCGACGATCATCGGCGGCGTGACGGTCGGCGAGAACTCGGTTGTCGGCGCGGGTGCCGTCGTGACGCGCGACGTCCCGCCGAATACGCTGGTTGGCGGAAACCCGGCGCGGATCATCCGTTCGATTGCCGAATGACGGCGCTTGCGGGCGCCGTCCGCTTCGGCGCGGATGTGGACAACCGGGTTTCCGCCCACTCGAAATGCTGTGGATTCGAACGGTGAGCGTGCGTCAGGAGGCCGAATTTGCGGGGCTTTCCGGCATCCGGCGCCGATCGCGGGCAGGTGCGTGAACCGACGTTGCCGCAGCGCCCGCGGTGGATTTTTTCGTCGCGTCGGTTGTGGATATCCCGGCCTCGAAACCACTCGGCAGACTGTGCATTTCACCGGTGAGTGCGGCCGGATGCGCGATGCAGGGTGTGGACAACCGGGAATCGCGACGACGAAAAATGCTGTGCCTTTGACCGGTGAGCGCCGCCGACCGATCGCGCGTGAGACTTGCCTGGTGCGGACTTCCGGGCGTCGCACGAAATCCGGAGCGCCGCGCATTCTAACGGCGAGTGCGGAGCGGCGATAGAGCCGCGCGCTCATCGCGGTGTGGATATCCTGCCGTGGAATTCACTCGAAGCGCTGTGTATTTCAATGGTGAGCGTCGGTACCCGGACGGGCCAGGTGTCGACTTGCGTGCCCGTTCCCGATCTTCGACGCGGCTTCGGGGTCGCGCATTCTAACCGCACACGCGATCGCGCGTGCCATTCGCGTGCTTGCCGCGATGTGGATATCCGGTCGCCTAAAGCAGTCGACGTGCTGTGTCTTTCGGTGGAGAGGGCGCACGCGTGCTGCTCTGCCGCGTCGGTGCGACTGCGGATGCGTGGGCTTCGGCGTGGTTTGCATGTGCTGCCGGTCACGCCTGAATCGGCGCTTTCGTGCGACACCGTGCCTTCGCTCACCATCGAATTTCACAGTGTTCCGAGTGGTCGAGGATCGAGCTATCCACACCCGAATCGGTACCCTCGTTCGACTGCCGTGCCGTCGCTCACCGTCGAATTTCACAGTGTTCCGAGTGGTCGCGGATCGAGCTATCCGCACCCGAATCGGCGTCCTCGTTCGACTGCCGTGCCGTCGCTCACCGTTGAATTTCACAGCGTTCCGAGTGGTCGTGGATCGAGCTGTCCACACCCGAATCGGCACCCTCGTTCGACTGCCGTGCCGTCGCTCACCGTTGCAAGTCACAGCGTCTCGAGTGGTCGCGGATCGAACTATCCACACCCGAATCGGCACCCTCATTCGATCGCCGTGCCGTCACTCACCGTTGCAAATCACGGCGTTTGGCGTTGTCGTGGGGCGGCCTGTTCGCATCCGGATCAGCGCTCACCGTCGAAATGCACAGCGTTTCGAGTCGTCGCGGGTTGGGCTGTCCACACCCGGATCGGCATCCTTGTTCGATTGCGTGCCGATGCTCATCATCGAAATTCACTGGATTTTCAGCGCCTGGTTGGGACGATATCCCCACCCGTGCTGGCACCTCGTCCGGCGACGCGACTGCATGCGCCGACGAACGCCAAGGCCGTGCGGGCGCTTGCGGAGGCGGGCCCATCCACACTGAAGCGCGCTGTCCCGCGTCGCCCGGACGCTCCGAAACGTCGCGAGGGCGGACGGCGGTGTGGATATCGCGCTGCCGAATCGACTCGCAAACCTGTGCATCCCACAGGTGAGGACGAACGCCGCCTCATCGGGGCAGGAATCCGACGGTGTGGATATCTCCCGCCAACATCGACTCGCCGCGCTGTGAATTTCGACGGTGAGCGTCGGCATCCGCTCGAACCGCGGACCGATCGAGGTGTGGACATCCGGCCTCCGGCTCGACTCGAAACCCTGTGCAACCGAATGGTGAGCGCGCGGGCCAGCCCGAAACGCCGCCCCGGCATTGTGGACATCCCGCACCCGCGACCAATCCGAACGCTGTGCATTCGATGGGTGAGGGCTCGCCCGTTCCGCCACCCGAGCCCTTGCCGCACGGCCTGCGAGCGCTTGCCGCCGCGCCCGCGGGCTGCCTCCCGCGCATTCCGGCCTTTTCGAGGCAACCCGCCTGCCCACCCCGACACGCCCCGAACAGCCGCCCGCCACCCCGCGCGAAAAATCTCTCGATTTCCGACCGAAACCTGCGCAGTTTTTCTCGCTCCGGCGTCATCCGAGCAAGATGAGAAAAAACTTTCTCGTCTCCCCGCGAAAAAATAGAGCCATCCAGCCGCAGCCCCGGCCGGCGTCTCCCGACGCCCCGTGCGCGGCCCAGAACACACAATCAGGAGACATCCCCATGACCGCCCGCCTGCCCGTCGACGGCACGCCCGCTCTATCCGACTACCGCCTGACCGACAACCTGACCGCCACGCGCGGCCGGATCTTCCTGACCGGCACGCAGGCGCTGGTCCGCCTGCTGCTGATGCAGCGCGCAGCCGATACCGCGCAGGGCCTGAACACGGCCGGCTTCGTCAGCGGCTACCGCGGCTCGCCGCTCGGGATGGTCGACCAGCAGCTGTGGAAGGCGAAGAAACTGCTCGACGGCAGCGGCGTGCGCTTCCTGCCCGCGATCAACGAGGAACTCGGCGGCACCGCCGTGCTCGGCACGCAGCGCGTCGAGGCGGACCCGGAGCGCACCGTCGATGGCGTGTACGCGATGTGGTACGGCAAGGGTCCCGGCGTCGACCGCGCCGGCGACGCGCTGAAGCACGGCAACGCATACGGTTCGTCGCCGCACGGCGGCGTGCTGGTGGTGGCCGGCGACGACCATGGCTGCGTGTCGTCGTCGATGCCGCACCAGAGCGACTTCGCGATGATCGCGTGGCACATGCCGGTCGTGAACCCGTCGAACATCGCCGACATGCTGGAGTTCGGCCTGTACGGCTGGGCGCTGTCGCGCTACTCGGGCGCATGGGTCGGCTTCAAGGCGATCTCTGAGACCGTCGAATCGGGCTCGACCGTCGATCTCGACGCGCTGCAGACGCAATGGCCGGCGCCGGCGGGCTTCGCGCCGCCGGCGGGCGGCCTGCACAACCGCTGGCCCGACCTGCCGAGCCTCACGATCGAAGCGCGCCTCGCCGCGAAGCTCGACGCGGTGCGCCACTTCGCGCGCACCAACAGCATCGACAAATGGATCGCGCCGAGCGCGCACGCGAACGTCGGCATCGTCACGTGCGGCAAGGCGCACCTCGACCTGATGGAGGCGCTGCGCCGGCTCGACCTCACCGTCGCCGACCTGGAAGCGGCCGGCGTGCGGATCTACAAGGTCGGCCTGTCGTATCCGCTCGAGATGACACGGATCGAAACCTTCGTCGACGGCCTGTCGGAAGTGCTCGTCATCGAAGAGAAGGGCCCGGTGATCGAGCAGCAGATCAAGGACTACCTGTACAACCGCGCGGACGGTGCGCGCCCGCGCGTGCTCGGCAAGCACGACGCCGAAGGCGCGTGCCTGCTGTCCGAGCTCGGCGAACTGCGCCCGTCGCGGATCCTGCCGGTGTTCGCCACCTGGCTCGCGCGGCACAAGCCGGCGCTCGACCGGCGCGAGCGCGTCGTCGATCTCGTCGCGCCGCAGATCCTGTCGAACGAGGCCGACGCGGTGAAGCGCACGCCGTACTTCTGCTCGGGCTGCCCGCACAACACGTCGACGAAGGTGCCGGAAGGCTCGATCGCGCAGGCCGGCATCGGCTGCCACTTCATGGCGTCGTGGATGGAGCGCGACACGACGGGCCTGATCCAGATGGGCGGCGAGGGCGTCGACTGGGCCGCGCACGCGATGTTCACCAACACGAAGCACGTGTTCCAGAACCTCGGCGACGGCACCTACTTCCATTCGGGCATTCTCGCGATCCGCCAGGCGGTCGCCGCGAAAGCGAACATCACGTACAAGATCCTCTACAACGACGCGGTCGCGATGACGGGCGGCCAGCCGGTCGACGGCAGCATCTCGGTGCCGCAGATCGCGCGGCAGGTCGAGGCGGAAGGCGTGTCGCGCTTCGTCGTGGTGTCCGACGAACCGGAGAAGTACGACGGCCATCACGGGCTGTTCCCGAAGGGCACGACGTTCCATCACCGCAGCGAACTCGACGCGGTGCAGCGCGAGCTGCGCGAGACGCCGGGCGTCACCGTGCTGATCTACGACCAGACCTGCGCGGCCGAGAAGCGTCGCCGCCGCAAGAAGGGCGAATTCCCCGACCCGGACAAGCGGCTGTTCATCAACGACGCGGTATGCGAAGGCTGCGGCGACTGCGGCGTGCAGTCGAACTGCCTGTCGGTCGAGCCGCTCGAGACGCCGCTCGGCCGCAAGCGCCGCATCGACCAGTCGTCGTGCAACAAGGACTACTCGTGCGTGAACGGCTTCTGCCCGAGCTTCGTGACGGTCGAAGGCGCGGCGCTGAAGAAGGCCGCGGGCGCGGCGTTCGACGAAGCCGCGCTCGCCGTGCGCGTCGACGCGCTGCCGGTGCCCGCGACCCATCTCGATGCGGCGCCGTACGACATGCTGGTCACGGGGGTGGGCGGCACGGGCGTCGTGACGGTCGGCGCGCTGATCAGCATGGCCGCGCACCTCGAAGGCAAGAGCGCGTCGGTGCTCGACTTCATGGGCTTCGCGCAGAAGGGCGGCTCGGTGCTGTCGTTCGTGCGGATCGCGTCGAGCGACCGGTGGCTGAACCAGGTGCGCATCGACACGCAGCAGGCCGACGTGCTGCTCGCGTGCGACATGGTCGTCGGCGCGAGCGCCGAGGCGCTGCAGACGGTGCGCCACGAGCGCACGCGGATCGTGGTCAACACGCACCGGATTCCGAACGCGTCGTTCGTGCAGAACCCCGACGCGAACCTGCACGCGGATGCGCTGCTCGAAAAAATGCATCACGCGGCCGGCGACGGCTACCTGTCGAGCTGCGACGCGCAGGCGCTCGCCGCGAAATTCCTCGGCGATTCGATCGGCGCGAACATCCTGATGCTCGGCTACGCGTGGCAGCTCGGCCTCGTGCCGGTGTCGCTCGCCGCGATGATGCGCGCGATCGAGCTGAACAACGTCGCGGTGCCGATGAACAAGCTTGCGTTCGCGATCGGCCGGATGGCGGCCGGCGACGCGGCGGGCCTCGACGCATTGTGGAACGCGCGTCACGCGGTGGCCGTGCACGCCGCGCCGGAGACGCTCGCCGAGCTGATCGCCGATCGCGAAGCGCGCCTCGACGCCTACGGAGGCGTGCGTTACGTCGAGCGCTACCGCGCACTGGTGAACGCGGCGCGCGCGAAGGGCGACGATGCGCTGACGCGCGCGGTCGTGACGACGTTCTACCGGTTGCTCGCGGTGAAGGACGAATACGAGGTTGCCCGGCTGTATGCGGACGGCGCGTTCCGCACGGCGCTCGAAGCGCAGTTCGAAGGCGTGCCGGGGCAGGACTATCGCGTGAAGTTCAACCTGGCGCCGCCGACGGTCGCGAAGGCCGGCCGCGACGGCAGCGTGCCGAAGAAGCGCGTGTTCGGCCAGTGGATGTGGCCGGTGCTCGGCACGCTCGCGCGCGTGCGCAGCCTGCGCGGCACGTGGCTCGATCCGTTCGGCCGCACGGCCGAGCGCAGGATGGAGCGCGCGCTCGCGGACGACTACGAGACGACGCTCACGCGCGCGCTCGCCGCGGTGACCGCCGGCAATGCGGCGCAGGTCACGCAGCTGGCTGATCTGCATGCCCGCGTGCGCGGCTTCGGTCACGTGAAGGTGCGCAACCTCGCGGGCGTGAAGCGTGCGGAACGCGAGCTCGCGCTGCAGCTCGGCATCGACGCGGCGACGAGTGCGGCAGTGCAGCACGCGCTCGACGAGATGAAGGGCGCGGGAATGCTGAAGGGGATTCCGGTCGTCGTCGCGAAGTAACGCCGCGGCGGGCGGATGTGAAAACGGCGACGCTCGTGCGTCGCCGTTTTTTTTGAGCGGCCGTGCGATCGCACCGCGGCGCAGCCGCTCAGACGAGTCCTTTCTTGCGCGTCGACAGCGCCGTTTCCGACAGGTCGATCTCGCGGATCAGCTTCGTCAGCGTCTCGTCGGAAATCCTGCTTTCGCTGCGCAGCCGGTACAGCACCGAACGTTCCGCGCGCACCGCCGCGATCCGCATCTGCAGTTCCATCGTCTCCGCCTGCTTGGCTTGCGCGCGCGGGGTCGGGCCGTCGTCGGCGAGCGCGGCGAGGCGGCGGCGGTACTGGTCCATCACGCGCGCCGAGATGTCCGCGCAGCGCGCGGCGCCCGATTCGTCGAGATCGGCCGAGATCGCGTCGTGCGACGAGTCGATCGCGCGGATCGCGGCCTGCGCGGCGGCCGCGCGCGCGGTGCGCTCCTCGTCGGCGAGCGGGTTGCGCGTCGAGCGCACGCCGCGCAGCAGCAGCGGCAGGCCGATCACCGCGACGATCAGCGAACCGAGAATCACCGCCGATGCGACGAAGATCGCGGTGTCGCGCCCGGGCAGCGGCGCGCCGTCGGACAGCGCGACGGGGATCGACAGCACGCCCGCGAGCGTGACCGCGCCGCGCACGCCGCCGACCGTCATCACCGCGATCGTGCGCACGCCGGCCATCGTGCCCGCGAGGCCCTGGCGCGCGGCGCGGCGGCTCGCGATCCAGCGCAGCAGCCAGACCCACAGGAAGCGGATCGCATACAGCGCGATCATCATCGCGCACACGTTGAAGATCATCCGGCCGACGAGCGCGTCGCTCGTGTGGTGTGCGTCGACGAGCGCACGGCCGATGATGTGCGGCAACTGCAGCCCGAGCATGATGAACACCATGCCGTTGAACACGAACTCGATCATCGCCCACGTGCTTTCGGCCCGCACGCGCGACGCGACGGTGCTTTTGCGGGAGAAGCTCGTGTAGTTCATCATCATCCCGGCCGACACGGCCGCGAGCACGCCCGACAGGTCGAGATGCTCGGCGAACAGATAGGCGGCGAACGGCACGAGCAGCGTCATCACGATGCCGGGGGCCGGATCGCCTTCCTGCTCGGCGTTCAGGAAGCGCGTCGACAGCGCGCTGAATCCCCACGACACGAGCGCGCCCGTCGCGAGCCCGCCGGCGGCGACGATCACGAACGTGATCGACGCATCGCGCAGCGAGAACATGCCGGTGAGCGCGGCCGCGACCGCGAACTTCAGCGCGACGAGGCCCGACGCGTCGTTCATCAGCGCCTCGCCTTCGAGGATGTGCATCAGTTGCGGCGGGATCCGCCCCTTGCCGGCGATGCCCGACAGCGCGACCGCGTCGGTGGGCGACAGCACGGCCGCGAGCGCGAACGCGATCGGCAGCGGCAACTCGGGTATCAGCCAGTGCGCGAAGTAGCCGACTGCGAGTACCGTCATGAACACGAGCCCGAACGCGAGCATCAGGATCGCGCGGCGCTGCAGGTACAGCTCGCGTTTCGGAATCCGCCAGCCGTCCGCGAACAGCAGCGGCGGAATGAACAGCAGCATGAAGATTTCGGGATCGAACGTGACGTGCAGGTTCAGCTTCGGCCACGCGAGCATCGCGCCGAACGCGATCTGCATCAGCGGCAGCGGAAGCTGCAACGGCAGGATGCGTGTGACCGCGCCGGACAGCGCGACGGTCAGCAGCAGGATCAGGACTGTGAAGACGATTTCCATCGAGACGGCGATTGCGGAGAATGAAACGACCGTACGGAGTTTAGCGTGACGACGCGGCGGGTGCGTTCGAGTGCGCCGGTGCGCATGCACGTGAACGGTGCATCCGGCCTGCGCCATGCTGGTGCGGCGGCGCCGCACGCAGGCGCGGCGCGCGTGTTCGGCCCTTGCACGGACCTTGCTTGATGCTTGCCTACCGTCCGGCACCGGCCGGACAACCGAGGATTCCACCATGACATTGCGCGCGCCGTCTCAACCAACCGCCGCGTTCGGCTGCATCACCAGGAGGGCGCCATGACGATCGCGCAACAGGAGCGTCCGGCCACCGCATCGCCGTATCGTTTCGAGCGGGAGATGAGCTCCGGCCTCGAGCGCCTGGCGACGCAGCATCACGACTTGTCGCTCACGACCGTGTTCCAGCCGATCTTCAGCCTGTCGCACCAGCGCGCGGTGGGCTACGAGGCGCTGCTGCGCGCGCATGACGCGCTCGACCGCGCGGTGTCGCCGCTCGACGTGTTCGGCGAGGCCGCGCGCCAGGGCGAGTTGCTGCAGCTCGACCGGCTCGCGCAGGCGCTGCATCTCGAGAACTTCGCGCTGCTCGGCGCCGAGCGCGACTGGCTGTTCCTCAACGTGCATCCGGGCGTGCTGACCGACCCGTTCCAGGCCGCCGCGCTATTCGCGAACCTGAAGCGGATCGGCATGCCGCCGCGCCGCGTCGTGCTCGAAGTGCTCGAACAGCGCGCGGAAGACGTCGAGCGGCTCGCCGAGGCCGTGCGCGAATTCCGCGCGCAGGGTTTCCTGATCGCGCTCGACGATTTCGGCGCCGGACACTCGAACCTCGAGCGGATCTGGCAGCTGAACCCGGACATCGTGAAGCTCGACCGGATCATGCTGTCCCACGCCGCGCACCGCACGGGGCTCACCGCGATCCTGCACGGGCTCGTCACGCTGCTGCACGAGGCCGGCAAGCTGGTGCTCGTCGAGGGGATCGAGACCGAGCACGACGCGCAGATCGCGCTGTCGTGCGAGGCCGATTTCGTGCAGGGCTATTTCTTCGGCCGCCCGGCCCCCGGGCTACCTGACAGCGCGGCCGCGACCGGTTGCATCGGCGAGCTGACCGAGCGCTTTCGCCAGCAGACCGAAGCGCGCGAGCGGCGCGACGCGCAGCGGCTCGCGCCATACCTGCGCGCGTTCGAGCGCGCGGCCGAGCGGGTGGCGGCCGGCGAGCCGCTCGACGAGGTGTGCTGGAACTTCCTCGCGCTCGACGATGCCGCGCGCTGCTTCCTGCTCGACGCGCGCGGCCGGCAGGCCGGCCGCAACGTCGTGCTGCGCGCGGACCGCGCGCTCGCCGAGGCGCGCTTCTCGCCGCTGTCGGATGCGCAAGGTGCGAACTGGCTGCGCCGGCCGTATTTCCGCACGGCGATCGCCGAGCCCGGACGCGTGCAGGTGACGCGCCCGTACCTGTCGATCAACGAGGCGCAGCCGTGCGTGACGCTGTCGGTGGCGGTGCGCATCGGCGATGCGCAGCACGTGCTGTGCGGCGATATCGACTGGATCGACGAGGAAGCGGGCGGCGCATAGCGACGGCCGGCATGCTGGCGCGGTTCATGCCGCTCGGCTAGGATGCGCGAATTGTCCTGACGATTCGCGAGCCGCCGATGAACCGCACCGCCGCTTCCTCCGTTCTCCTCGAAGTGATCGCCACCACCGTCGGCGACGCGAAGGCCGCTGCCCGCGCGGGCGCCGACCGGCTCGAGCTCGTGACCGCGATCAGCGAAGGCGGGCTCACGCCGAGCGTCGGCCTGATCGAGGCCGTCGTGGCCGCCGTGGCGATCCCGGTGAACGTGATCGTGCGCCCGCACAGCCGCGCGTTCGTCTACGACGCCGACGACCTGCGCGTGATCGAGCGCGACGTGCGCGCGGCCGTCGCGGCTGGTGCGAACGGCGTCGTGTTCGGCGCGCTCGATGCGCGCGGCGACGTCGATCTCGATGCGCTCCAGCGCATCGCGGCGGCCGCGGACGGGCGCGACCTGACGTTCCATCGCGCGTTCGACGTGTCGCGCGACCTCAATGCCGCGTTCGACGCGCTGCTGCGCGTGCCGGCTGTCACGTCGGTGCTGACCTCGGGCGGCCATCCGTCGGTGCTCGACGCGGTCGCGACGATCACGCGGCTGGTGCGCCAGGCGGCAGGCTCGACCTGCACGGTGCTGGCCGGCTCGGGCCTCACGATCGACGCGGTCGGCGATTTCGTTCGCGCGACCGGCGTGCGCGCGGTGCACTTCGGCTCGGGCGTGCGGCCGCGCGGCGAGGTGCTGGCGCCGGTCGACGAACAGCGCGTCGCGCGCGTGCGCGCGGCGCTCGACGGCGCGGCCGCACACGTGTGACGCGCGGGCGGAAGTTGCGCCGAAGCGCACGCCGACGGGCGGGCTCGACGCTTCGATCCGGCACGCGGGCAAGACCGCGATGCGCGACGCGCAGGCCGGCCCGGCGCAGACGATCGGACGAAAAAAAACCGGGGCATGCCCCGGTTTTTTTGTCTGCAACCTTCGCCGAACGACGCGAGGCCGGCGCTTACGCGTTCTCCGCCAGCGCGTCGGCCTGGCTCGCGCGGATGCCGAGGCGCTCGAACAGCGCGCGGTCGCGCTGCGTCTGCGGGTTGCTCGTGGTCAGCAGCTGGTCGCCGTAGAACATCGAGTTCGCGCCCGCGAGGAAGCACATCGCCTGCATCGCGTCGTCGAGCTGCTCGCGGCCGGCCGACAGCCGTACGACGGCCTTCGGCATCGTGATGCGCGCGACCGCGATCGTGCGCACGAACTCGAACGGGTCGAGCGGTGCGGTGCCTTCGAGCGGCGTGCCCTCGATCGCGACGAGGTTGTTGATCGGCACCGACTCCGGATACGGGTTCAGGTTCGCGAGCTGCGAGATCAGGCCCGCGCGTTCACGGCGCGATTCGCCCATCCCGATGATGCCGCCGCAGCACACGTTGATGCCCGCGTCGCGCACGCGGTCGAGCGTGTCGAGACGATCCTGGTAGGTGCGCGTCGAGATCACCTGGCCGTAGAACTCCGGCGACGTGTCGAGGTTGTGGTTGTAGTAGTCGAGGCCCGCGTCGGCGAGTTCCTTGGCCTGCTCGTCCTCCAGCATGCCGAGCGTCATGCAGGTCTCGAGGCCCAGTTCCTTCACGCCGCGCACCATCTCGGTCAGCGCCGGCATGTGGCGCTCCTTCGGGTTGCGCCATGCGGCGCCCATGCAGAAGCGGCTCGCGCCATTCGCCTTGGCCGCGCGCGCGGCATCGAGCACCGTGTCGACGTCCATCAGCTTCTCGGCCTTCAGGCCCGTCTCGTGGTGCGACGACTGCGAGCAGTAGCCGCAATCCTCCTCGCAACCGCCCGTCTTGATCGACAGCAGCGTCGACAGTTGCACCGCGTTCGCGTCGAAGTGCTCGCGATGCACCTGCTGCGCGCGGAACATCAGGTCGTTGAACGGCAGCTCGAACAGCGCGACGACGTCGGCGACGCGCCAGCGCTGCGGCGCCGGAGCGGCCACGGGGATCGCGTCGGGTTGCACGGCGGCGGTCTGGGCTTGGGTCATGGTGGTTTTCCTGTCGTGAATGCGGGGATCGGGGCGTCAATGCTGCGCGCGGCGCAGCGTGTCGACGAGCGCGGCGATGTCGAGCATCGCCGCGGCGGATTCGGGGGCGGCCGGCGCCAAGTGCGCGATGCGGCCGAGGAGCGGCGCGCGATGTTCGCGCGCAAGCCAGTCGCGGATCGTCGCGACGTTCTCGTCGGCGTACGACATTGCCGGGTCGACGTGGTTCGCGACCCAGCCGGCGAGCGTGAGGCCGCGCTGGCGAATCGCGTCGGCCGTCAGCAGCGCGTGGCTGATGCAGCCGAGCCGCATGCCGACCACGAGCACGACCGGCAGGCCGAGCGCGACCGCGAGATCGGCCGTGTCCTGCGTGTCGTTCAGCGGCACGCGGAAGCCGCCGACGCCTTCGACGACGACGACGTCCGCGCGCGTGAGCGCCTCGCGGTGGCTCGCGACGATCGTGTCGAGGTCGATCGTCACGCCTTCCTGCGCGGCGACGATGTGCGGCGCGGCCGGCGCCTTCAGCAGGAACGGCGTGCGCAGCTCGGGCGGCAGCGCGACGTTCGCGGCCGCGTCGAGCTGGTCGGCGTCCTCGTTGCGCCAGACGCCGTCGCGTTCAACCGCACCGGCGGCGACGGGCTTCAGCGCGGCCGCGCGCAGGCCGTGACGTGCGAAGCCGTGCAGCATCGCGGCCGACACGAAGGTCTTGCCGATCTCGGTGTCGGTGCCGGTGACGAAGAGGGAAAGCGGTGCGTTCATGCGGTTTGCTCGCTGGCTTCGATGAGTGCAGTTTCCAGCCGCGCGAGATCGTCGAACGAATGCGCGGCCGACAGCGAGATGCGCAGCCGCGACGTGCCGGCGGGCACCGTCGGCGGCCGGATCGCGGGCACCCACAGGCCGTGCGCGTCGAGCGAACGCATCGCCGCGATCGTCGCGTCGTTGCTGCCGATCACGAGCGGCTGCACGGCCGTGTGCGAGTCGACCGGCTGCCAGCGTGTCATGCGCAGCAGCGCGCGCGTGCGCTCGATCAGCGCGGCGAGGTGCGCGCGTCGCGCATCGCCTTCGTCGCCGGCGATCACCTTCAGGCTTGCCGATACCGCATGCGCGACCGCGGGCGGCGCCGCCGTCGTGAAGATGTAGCTGCGCGCGCGCTGGATCATCCATTCGATCACGGTCTCGTGCGCGATGACGAACGCGCCTGCGACGCCGGCGGCCTTGCCGAGCGTGCCGACGTACACGAGGTTCGGCGAGCGCAGCGCGGCGGCCGCGAGCGCGCCGCGGCCCTGCGGGCCCAGCACGCCGAAGCCGTGCGCGTCGTCGACGACGAGCCACGCGCCGTGGCGTTCGGCCAGCGCGACGAGTTCGGCGAGCGGCGCGAGGTCGCCGTCCATGCTGAACACCGTATCGCTGACGATCAGCTTCGTGTCGGCGTCCGACGCATCGAGCAGCGCGGCGAGCGCCGCCATGTCCGCATGCGGATAGACCTGCACGTTCGCGCGCGACAGCCGGATCCCGTCGATCAGCGACGCGTGGTTCAGCGCGTCGGAGAAGATCGTCGCGTGTTTGCCGGTGAGGGCCGTCATCGCGGCGAGGTTCGCCATGTAGCCGGTGCTGAAGTACAGCGCGCGCGGTGCATCGGAGAAGCCGCCCGCGAAGCCGGCGAGCTCGTCCTCGAGCGTCGCGTGCGCGCGCGAATGGCCGCCGAGCAGATGCGAGCCGCCGCTCCCGGAGCCGTAGCGCCGCGCGCCTTCCGCGAACGCGGCGACGAGCGCCGGATGTGCGGCGAGGCCGAGATAGTCGTTGCTCGCGAAGCCGACGATGTCGCGGCCGTCGACGCGCATGTGTGCGTCGCACGCGGTGTCGGCGGTGCGGCGCACGCGGCGCAGGCCCTGCGCATCGAGTTCGGCGAGGCCACGCTGCAGCGTGTCGAGCAGCGGCGTGGTCGTTTTCGGTGACGGCTGTTTCATCACGCCGCCTCCGCGAGTGTCGCGTCGAGCGTGTCGCGCGTGCGTTGTGCGAGCCACGCGATGTCGTCGTCGCTCATCACGTACGGGGGCATCAGGTACACGGTCGTGCCGATCGGGCGCAGCAGCAGTTCGCGTTCGAGCGCGCGCTCGAAGAAGCGTCGCGAGAAGCCGCGTGCCGCGTCGCCGTCGAGCGCGACGTCGAGCGCGAACAGCGTGCCGCGCTCGCGCAGGTGACGCACCTGCGGGTGCGCGCCGAGCGGCGCGAGCGCGGCGCGCATCGCGGCCGACTTGCGCGCGTTGGCGGCGAGCACGTCGTCGCGCGCGAACAGGTCGAGCGTCGCGACGGCCGCGCGGCACGCGAGCGGGTTGCCGGTGTACGAATGCGAATGCAGGAAGCCGCGCGTGGTGTCGTCGTCGTAGAACGCCGCGAACACGTCGTCGCGCGTGAGCACGAGCGACAGCGGCAGGTAGCCGCCGCTGATGCCTTTCGACAGGCACAGGAAATCGGGCCACACGCCGGCCTGCTCGCACGCGAAGAAGGTGCCGGTGCGGCCGCAGCCGACCGCGATCTCGTCGGCGATCAGGTGCACGCCGAATTCGTCGCACAGCGCGCGCAGCCCGCGCACGTACGACGGATCGTGCATCGCCATGCCGGCCGCGCATTGCACGAGCGGCTCGACGATCAGCGCGGCGATCCGGTCGGCGCGTTCGGCGAACAGGCGCCGCACGTCGTCGAGCGCGCGGCCCGCGACGTCGGCGGCCGTCTCGCCCGGCAGCGCGCCGCGCGCGTCGGGCGACGCGACCACGTGCGCGTTGCGGATCAGCGGGTCGTACGCGTCCTTGAACAGCGCGACGTCGGTCACGCCGAGCGCGCCGATGGTCTCGCCGTGATAGCTGTTCGCGACGCACACGAACTCGCGCTTGTCCGCGCGGCCGCGGTTGCGCCACGCGTGGAAGCTCATCTTCAGCGCGATCTCGACCGCCGACGCGCCGTCCGACGCGAAGAACGCATGGCCGAGCGTGCGCGCGGTGAGCGCGTGCAGCCGCTCGGCGAGCTCGATCGCCGGCTCGTGCGTGCAGCCGGCGAGCATCGCGTGCTCGAGCGTGTCGAGCTGGTCCTTCAGCGCCGCGTTGATGTCCGGGTTCGCGTGGCCGAACAGGTTCACCCACCACGAGCTGATCGCGTCGAAGTAACGGCGGCCGTCGCGGTCGTACAGCCACAGGCCCGCGCCGCGCGCGACGGGAATGAGCGGCAGGCGCTCGTGGTGCTTCATCTGGGTGCAGGGATGCCAGACCGCGCGCAGGCTGCGCGCGACCCAGTCATCGGTGGCTGGCGTACTCAAGGCGACTCCGGGGAGTAAAACGGCGGCGGGTACGAACGGCATACCGCGCGGCGACAGACGGAAAACGCGCTGAGATTAGCGTGTTCCGCCGCGCGTTGCACTACCGGTTACAAACACCGCAAAGCCTTGCCGGGTGGGAGTTCGGCGCAGATCCGGGGTGCTCGGGACGGTACGCGCCAGATGCCCCGAAATGACCGCAGATGACGACGTTCGAGTGACACCCCCCGACAGAAAAAATCGTCGGGCAGGCGGGCGCGGGAGGGGTGAAAAAATCGGGGCGGGAAGGGAAAGGGGTGCGAAGTGTGGCGCAATGCGACCGGCGACCGGCGACCGGCGACCGGCGACCGGCGACCGGCGACCTGCGAATGGCGAATGGCGAATGGCGAATGGCGACTAGCGACTAGCGACTAGCGACTAGCGACAGGCGACAGGCGACAGGCGACAGGCGACCGGCGACCGGCGACCGGCGACCGGCAAATGGTGCGTTGAATCAGGCGCCGCTCGCGTTCGGACAAGGCGGGAAAAGTCCCGCAAAGGCTCTCAGCGGATGTTACGAGCGGGGTGCTCAGCCCGCGGACTCACAAGAGCGCGAGAACGGGCATGCGAACGCCGTTGCGGACCGCGCGCTCACGAAACGGAAGAGGGGAAAGAGACGCGGGTAGACCGCGATCCTGACGCGCGTCGCGACCGCGCGCGTCAGCGCGAAGCCAGTGCGCGCGCGTCGGCGTCGCCGTTGTCGGCCGTCTGCGTCGCGTTCGCGTTCCACACGACGCGGTCGTTGACCGCATACAGCTTGCATGCGCCTGCGCCCTGCTTCGAGCAGTTGTCGAGCGCGAGCGCCATCGGATCGTCGCCGCCTTCGGCCCACGACCACGCGCCTTCAGCCGACACCGCGAATGCACGGCTCGGATGCTGGCTCAGGAAACGGCGATAGCCTTCGCGGCCGGCTGCGTCGAGGAACGGCACCGCCTCGACCGCATCGATCGACGCATAGCCGGTCGCATTCGGCTCGTGCGGGTTCGCGACCGCATAGCGCACCGAGGTCGGCAGGTTCAGTTCCGCGAGGAACGCATGCACGGCCGGCCACCACACGGGCACGCCGTCGCGATCGACGATCAGCCGGTGCGCGTCGTCCTTGTAGCGGCCGAAATCGATGAACTGCGCCTGCGTGCCGTGCGACACGTAGGCGTCGTGCATCTGCGCGACGAGCGCGGGCGTCCACACCGAATCGTTGTCGCCGTACAGCCACAGCGACCGCACGGCCGTATGCGCGCCGTACTGGTCGAACGCGTCGACGAGATTGCGCTGCCAGCCGTCGCAGAGGTCCTGGCGCAGCCCGCCGGAGAAGTTGATGATGCCGCGCACGCCGGGCGCCGCCTCGGTGCCGTATGCGACCGACACGAGGCCGCCGTGCGACGTGCCCGCGACGACGATGCGCGACGCATCGATGTACGACTGACGCGACATGTAGCGGACCGTCGCGTCGACGTCGGCGGCCTGCACGAGGCCGTTCTTGCCGACGTTGCAGCCTTCCTGCTGGTACGCGCCGCCCGAACCGGCGAAGCCCTGGCGGTTCGGCGCGATGACCGCATAGCCGCGGCGCACGAATTCACGCGCGAACGCGAGCGGCCGGCTGCGCGGCTGCTGGTGAAGATCGCCGGTGTTCTTGCCGTGGTTGAAGACGACGAGCGGGAACGGGCCGGGGCCGTTCGGCTTGAACAGCGTGGCCTCGAGCATCACGGCGCCCGAAGCATCGGCCGGAATGCTGACGATTTGTTCGTTGAGGTTCGCGGCGACCTGCGGGAGGCCCGAATCGCCGTAATCGAAGCGCTCGGCATGGGCGAGCGAGCCGCTGGCCGTGGCCGCGCCAGATTGCGCGCTCGGCGCCGTACCGGCCTGAGCGGCCGACAGCGCGCAGGCCGCCATCCATCCCACCAATACCTTGCTGAACGCCATTCGTAAGCCCTGCCATGCAACATGACCAATCTGACGGCCATCCTAGCCCGACAAATTCAGGTTGTGCAATGCGGGAATTACCCGGCGTCTGACATGGCAACTATTTGTCAGCGTTCACTTACTTCGCCGTCGACATAACGCCAGAAACCGTGCTCGTCGCGTGTGAAACGACTCGTCTCGTGGAGCCGGTACGCCCGCCCGCCGACCTTGTAGCGGGCCACGAATTCGACCTCCGCGTGCTGTTCGTCGAGCCGGGCATGGCGTTTGACGGCGAGGCCGAGCCAGCGAGGCGCGTCGGGCGCATTCGGGTCCGCATCGAGATCGGCCGGGCAGGTGCGCGCGTCCCAGGTCGCGCGCAGGTAGTCGGTCGCGCCGAGCACGTACGCGCTGTACCGCGAGCGCATCAATTCGAGCGCGGTCGACGCGGCTTCGCCGCCGTCGATGAAGCGGCCGCAACAGGCCGCATAGCGTGGCGCCGGGGCTTTGCCGGCAGGGACGGGGGACGCGCCGCCGCACGGGCACGCGTCAGGTCGGTTCAAAATCATGCGATTCGGGAATTAACGACGCCGGGTTGTCATGCCGGCTCACCAGCTGAGCTCGACGCCGTCGTACTGGAAGAAACGGCCGTTGGCCTGCGACACGTCCGCGCCGGCTTCCGCGATCACGCGGCGCATGCCGGTCACGCTGGTCTCCGGATCGATCGCGGCCTGCGCGCCGCCCATGTCGGTGCGCACCCAGCCGGGATGGAGGGAGATGCAGGCGGCGTGGCGCGTCTGCAGCGATGCGATGCGCAGCACGTCGTTCAGCGCGGCCTTGCTCGCGCGGTACAGCCAGCCGGTCGTGCCGGTCGCCTCGGCGATGCTGCCCATCCGGCTCGAGACCACCGCCAGCACGCCGCGCGCGTCCTCGACGAGCGGCAGCAGGATCGGCAGCAGTTGCATCGGCCCGCGCACGTTCGTATGCATCACCGTGTCGAAATCCTCGGCGCCGATCGTTTCGACCCCTTCGGTGCGCGGCCCGTACACGCCCGACACCAGCACCGCCGCGTCGAGCCGTTCGCCGTCGAGCTTCCAGCCGAGCGCCGCGATCTGTTCGGGCTGCGCGATGTCGAGCGCATGCGCGTGCGCGCCGCGTTCGCGCAGTGCGGCGAGCGATGCGTCGTCGCGCGCGGTCGCGATCACGTTCCAGCCGTCGCGCCGGTATTGCCGGACGAATTCGCGTCCGAGGCCGCGCGATGCGCCGACGATCAGTACGGTTTTCATGTTCGCCGCTCCTTTGCATTGCACCGCCGTCGCGGCAGTGCCGGTGTCAGACCAGTTCGACGGCCGTCGCGGCCGCATGAGCGCCGTCGCGCCGGCTGGCGTGTGCGCACGGCGCACCCGTCGGGCGACGGGATGCAGGGGGCGCGGCCCCGCCATCATGATGCGCCTTCAGCCGGATGGCGCGCGGCGGGGCGCTGGCGTGCCGCGCCCGCGTGGCCGCGCGCGTCGGCTACTTCGAGTCGGTTACTTCGCGTCGTCGCACGGCTTCAGCGTGTCGGCGACCGCCTGCGCGACGTCGTCGAGCCGCGCGGCGTCCGCCGCGACCATGTCGTTGTCGGGCGCGTGCTGGCCGCGCGCAGTCAGCGCCGCGACGCAGCGCTTGTAGGTTGCATCCAGCGCGTCGAAGCTCGACACGGCCATCCCGAGGTTGCGCATCCGCCCGTCGTGCACGCCGTACACGAGCCCGTGCACGGTGAGCGACTGGCCGCGCGCCCACGCGTCGTTGACGATCGTCGTGCGGCATACGTTGACGACCTGCTCGATCGAGTTCAGCTCGATCAGGCGGCGATAGCGCGCTTCGCCGACCGGCCATTCGTCGAGCAGTGCGGCGTGGCGTTCGCGCACGTCCTGCACGTGATGCAGCCAGTTGTCCGCGAGGCCGACGCGGCGGTTGTGCAGCGCCGCGTTCACGCCCGAGCAGCCGTAGTGGCCGACGACCATGATGTGCTTCACGCGCAGGATGTCGACCGCGAACTGGATCACCGACAGGCAGTTCAGGTCGCTGTGCACGACGACGTTCGCGATGTTACGGTGCACGAACACTTCGCCCGGCGGCAGGCCGATGATCTGGTTCGCGGGCACGCGCGAATCCGAGCAGCCGATCCACAGATATTCCGGCGCCTGCTGGTCGGCGAGACGCGCGAAGAAATCGGGATCGTCGGCGAGCTGGCGCTTGACCCAGGCGTCGTTGTTGTCGAACAGGTGTGAAAGCGGATTGTCTTGGGTATTCATCGGTGTGGATTCCGTTGGCGGAAGTCAGGTCGATAACGGGTTTGGTTCGATCGGACGGTGCGTCAGGCGGCGCGCTGTGCGTCGCTTGCGACGTCACCGGCGTCCGGCGTCGTGTCGAAGCGCTCGGGGTAGCGCACGCTGAAGCGCAGCGACACGTCGTACGGGTAAAAATCGGGCAACTCGCCCTGCAGCAGCTTGTCCTTGCTGGCCTGCCACAGCGCGGGTTCGAAAAAGTCCGCGTGATGCTTCATGAAGACCGTCCGCACGCGCGGGTCGCCGAGCAGGAACGGTCCGTAGGTTTCCGGAAAGATGTCGTGCGGGCCGACGGTATACCACGGTTCGCCGGACAGCTCGTCTTCCTCGTTGCGCGGCGGCGGCACGCGCCGCACGTTGCAGTCGGTCAGGTACTCGATCTCGTCGTAGTCGTAGAACACGACGCGGCCGTGGCGCGTGACGCCGAAGTTCTTGTAAAGCATGTCGCCGGGGAAGATGTTGGCCTTCATCAACTCCTTCACCGCGTTGCCGTACTCCTTCACGCCGTGCTCGACGTCCGCGTCGGTGCCGTTCTGCAGGTACAGGTTGAGCGGCGTCATGCGGCGCTCGATGTACAGGTGCTTGATCACGAGGTTGTCGTCCTCGTATTCGAGCAGCGACGGCACTTCCTTTTCCAGCTCGCGCACGAGCGCATGGTCGAGCCGCGACAGCGGCAGCGCGACGCTCGAATACTCGAGCGTATCGGCCATCCGCCCGAGACGGTCGTGGCGCTTCACGAGCTGGTACTTCTCCATGATCTGCGCGCGCGTCGTTTCCTTCGGCGGCGGGAACTGATCCTTGATGATCTTGAACACGTACGGGAACGACGGCAGCGTGAACACGAGCATCACGAGGCCCTTGATCCCGGGCGCGATGATGAAGCGGTCGCTCGAATGCGACAGGTGGTGCAGCAGGTCGCGGTAGAACAGGTTCTTGCCCTGCTTCTGCAGGCCGACCGACGTGTAGATCTCGGCCTTCGGCTTGCCCGGCATGATCGTGCAGAGAAAATCCACGTACGCGGACGGCACGCCCATGTCGACGAGGAAATACGAGTGCGAGAAGCTGAAGATGATCTGCAGCAGGTCGCGGCGCAGCAGCACGGTGTCGAGCGCGAGCAGGCCCGGGCGCACGTGGCGGATCGGCACCGCGAACGGCAGCACGCGATCGGCGTTGATGATGCGGCCGACGATGTACGCGCTCTTGTTGCGGAAGAACAGCGACGACAGCACGTGGATCTGGAAATTCGGCGCGGCGTCGAACTGGCCGAATTCGTCGCTGATCGCCTGCATCACGCAGCCGATGTCGCGCGTGAGATCCTCGAACGGCGGCTCGAGCTGGAAGTTCGTGACGATGCGCTCGAGCGTGGCCGCGAGCCCGTCGGTGCCCGGGTAGTACGCGCGATAGGTCGGCTTCGCGGCCGGCTCGTCGTTCTCGAGGTATTCGGTCGAGATCGCGGGCCGCACGAAGATGAAATCGTTGCTGAAATACGAGCGGTGCAGGATCTTGCAGCACACCGAATTGAAGAACGTTTCCGCGCACTCGGGCTGGCGGTGCGACGTGAGCAGGCCGATGTAGTGCAGCTTGATCTGCTGCCACACCTCGTCGTCGATGTTCTCCGCGTCGTATTCGTCCTCCAGCAGCTCGACGCACTCCTGGACGCGATCGTCGTACGACGTGATCCGCTCGCGCGCGAGCCGCTGCAGGCCGTGCCAGTCGGCGCGCTCGAATAGCGTCTTCGCCTCGACGGCGGCTTCCCGGAAGATCCGGTAGTGGCGGTCGAAGTATTCGAGCATCGTCTGCGCGACGTCGAAGCCGATTTGCGACGACAGCAGTTTGGGGAAGTGATTCATCGCGTGCAGGCTCGTTGAAGAGGGGCTGTAAGCACTCGCCATTTTAGCGCCCAAGTCGGCGTTTCAATGACTTTCGGGGTCCGGCGCCCAAGCGCCGTCAATGGGCGGGTTGCTCGCCGTTGCACGCCGTTCGGTGCATCTTCGCGTAAAGATACGGGTACGGAACCGATTCTGGCACGAACTTTTTTTGACCGTCCGGCGCGCGCCGGCACGCGTTTCGCGTGACGGCGATAGAATCGACGCGATGCCCGCCGCGGCATGCCGCGCGCACCTGCACTTGCATTCGCGCCCGCACCCGCATTCGCACCGATAACGACGAGACACCCCACCGATGAACGCACTGGAACACCAACTCGACTATCCCTTCGCCGACACGCTGCCCGCCGCGGGCGACACGTTCGAGGTCGCGCCCGGCGTGCGCTGGCTGCGCATGCCGCTGCCGTTTTCGCTCGATCACATCAATCTCTGGCTGCTGCGCGACGAGATCGACGGACAGGCCGGCTGGACGATCGTCGACTGCGGTATCTCGTCGGATGCGATCCGTACGCACTGGGAACAGATCTTCGACACGCATCTCGACGGGCTGCCGGTGCTGCGCGTGCTCGTCACGCATTGCCATCCCGATCACTTCGGCCTCGCGAACTGGATCTGCGAAGGCGGCGACCGGCGCCGCTGGAACGTGCGGCTGTGGATGACGCTCGGCGAATACATGTTCGGCTGCCTGATGGCGGCCGGCAACGGCTCGAATGCCGGCGGCGCGGCCGCCGCCGATCACTTCGCGCGTCACGGGCTGACCGATCCGGCCGCGCTCGACAAGCTGCGCAACCGTCGCAGCTATTACTCGGACCTCGTGCCGGCCGTGCCGCCGCGCTACCGGCGCCTGCGCGAAGGCGACCCGGTGACGATCGGCGCGCGCACGTGGCGCGTCGTCACCGGCTACGGCCATTCGCCTGAACATTGCGCGCTCTACAGCGAAGCGGACGGCGTGCTGATCTCCGGCGACATGGTGCTGCCGCGCATCTCGACCAACGTGTCCGTGTTCGATCTCGAACCGGAAGCGAACCCGCTCGCGCTGTACCTCGAATCGCTCGGCCGCTACGAGACGATGGCGCCCGACACGCTCGTGCTGCCGTCGCACGGCAAGCCGTTCCGCGGCGTGCGCACCCGCATCGCGCAACTGCGCGCGCACCACGACGCGCGGCTCGACGAAGTGCGCGTCGCCTGCGCGGAGAAGCCGGCGAGCGCCGCCGACATCGTGCCGATCATGTTCCGCCGCCGCGAGCTCGACATCCATCAGATGACGTTCGCGCTCGGCGAGGCGCTCGCGCACCTGAACCTGCTGTGGCTCGCGGGCGAGCTCGTGCGCGAGCAGGGCGACGACGGCGTGATTCGCTTCGCGCGGGCCTGAGCGCTGCCGGCCCGACGTTCCCTCGTTTTCAGCGTTCAACCCGGTCCGTGCCGTTCCAACAACGCGAAATCCGTCGTCCCGATCGGCAAAGGCCTGCTCGAATCGGAGCGGCTCGTCAGGCAGCGGTTCGTCGAATCGGACATCACGCGAAACGACGAACGACCGTGAGCGTCAATCACGCGACGGGTTCGTAACGCCACCCGTCGCGCTGCCATTGCATCGTGTGCGTCGGCGCGAGCGCTGCGAGAAACGCGGCGTCGTGCGACGCGACCACGAGCGCACCGGGGAAGCCGGCCAGCGCGGCTTCGATCGCGCGCACCGATTCGAGATCGAGGTGATTGGTCGGCTCGTCGAGCAGCAGCAGCTGCGCGGGTATGGCGCGCCACAATGCGCACGCGAGCGCGGCTTTCAACCGCTCGCCGCCGCTCAGACGCTGCACCGGCTGCGTCGCGCGCGCGGCATCGAGCTGCAGCAGCGCGAGCCGGCTGCGCAGCTCGCCTTCGGTGAGCGGCGTAGCGAGGCTGCCCAGCTGTTCGACGATCGAGCGCTCGGGATCGAGCAGCGCGAGCCGCTGGTCGAGATACGCGGCGCTCACGTGCGTCGCGCAGGCGCCCGAGCGCGGCGCGAGTTCGCCGGCGAGCATGCGCAGCAGCGTCGATTTTCCGCAGCCGTTCGGGCCCGTCAGCGCGATGCGCACCGGGCCGCTGGCCGACCACGTGATCGCGTCCGCGCGCCCGGCGGTGCGCCACGGCAGTCGGGCGCGCTCGAGCGTGAACAGCTGGCGGCGCGCGCTGACCTCGGTGCCCGGCAGCGACACGAGCACCGGCGCGTCGGCTTCGACGCGCGCGGCTGCGTCCTGCACGCGTTCGTCGAGCGTCGCCTTGAACGCGCTCTGGTCGCGGCGCACCTGCCCCATGATGTTGCGCGCGGCGCCCTTGCGTCGCTGCTTCGCGCCCGACGACAGGTTGGCCGTCTTCGCATCGCGCAGCGAGCCGGCCGCGTGGCGCTGGATCGTGTCGTGTTCCTGTTCGAGCCGGCGCCTGGCGCGCCCGCGCTCGGTGCGCGCATGCTCGAGCGCGGCCTGCGCGGCATCCTGTTCCGCGTCGCGTTGCGCGCGATACAGCGCATAGTTGCCGCCGTAGGTACGCACGCCGTGCGGCGTCAGCTCGACGATGCGCTGCACGTGCGCGAGCAGCGCGCGGTCATGGCTGACGATCACGATGCCGCCGCGCCAGCCGTCGAGCGCCGTGCGCAGCCACGCGCGGCCCGGCGCGTCGAGGTGGTTGGTCGGTTCGTCTAGCACCAGCAGCCCGGCCTCCGACAGCAACGCGCCGATCAGCGCGACGCGCGCCATCTGGCCGCCGCTCAACGCATGTGCCGGTGTATCGGCGCGCACGTCGTGCAGGCCGGCTGCGTCGAGCGCCGCGCGCAGCCGCTCGGCGAGGTCCCAGCGATCGCCGATCAGGTCGAAGTCGTGTGCGCTCGCGCGGCCGTCCGCGAGGCGCGCGAGGGCCGCGAGCGGCGCATCGAGCGCGGCGATGGCCGCGACGGTCTGCGTGCCGGCCGGTGCGTCGTCGTGCTGCTGCGCGACGTAGGCGACCGACGTCTGCCGGTCGATCGCGCCCGCGCTCGGCGTGCGCCGGCCGGCGATCAGTTGCGCGAGCAGGCTCTCGCCGGCGCCGTTGCGGCCGACGATGCCCGTCGGCGTGCGGTCGATGGAAAGGTCGAGCGAATCGAACAGCGTGACGCCGTCGTCGAAGCGGAAGGAAACGTGATGAAGCGCGACGAGCGCGCCGGTCGGCGTGGCAGCAGCCATAAGCACCTCCGAAAATGCGTGAAACCCTTCGCGCGCGGCGTGCGAGGCACGGCGGCGAAAACATTTTTGGAAGGCTTAGTTGTTCACTTCGGCTGGCGTCCGGTATGAGGAATGAGCGCGCAGTGTAGCAAGCGCGGCGCGCGGGCCGCAAGCGACGGGCCGGGGCGCCGTCGCTTGCGCGCCACGCGCGGTTACTGCATGGCGACTGCCGCGAAGTTCTGCCGGCCGAACGGGCTGACGTGATAGCCGCTCACGTTCGAACGCGTGAGCGCGGCCGCGGTCGGGTAGCCGAGCGGAATCCACAGCGCCTCGTCGTGGATGATCTTCTGCGCCGATTCGTACAGCTTCGCGCGCTTGCCCTGGTCGGCGGTCGACTTGCCGTCGGCGATCAGCTTGTCGAGCTGCGCGTCGCAGAAGCGCGCGAAGTTGATGCCCGACTTCACCGCGTTGCAGCTGAACAGCGGCGACAGGTAGTTGTCCGGATCGCCGTTGTCGCCGGCCCAGCCCATGAACAGCATGTCATGCTGGCCGAGCTTCGCCTGCTTGATCAGCTCGCCCCACTCGATCACCTTCACCTCGGCCTTCACGCCGATCTTCGCGAGGTCGGCCTGCAGCAGTTCCGCGCCGGCCTTCGGGTTCGGGTTCAGCACGCTGCCGGTCGGGCGCGTCCAGATCGTCGTCGAGAAGCCGTTCGGGAATCCGGCCGACGCGAGCAGTTGCTTCGCCTTCGCGGGATCGTACGCATACGGCGCGACGTCCTTCGCGTAGCTCCACGTGTTCGGCGGATACGGGTTGTTCGCGGCCGTCGCCGTGTTGTCGAACACCACCTTCAGGTAGGTCGAGCGATCGAACGCGAGGTTCAGCGCCTCGCGCACCTTGTCGTTGTCGAGCGGCTTCTTCTGCGTGTTCAGCGCGACGAACGCGGTCATGAACGCGGGCGTCTGCACGACCTTCAGCGCGCCTTCGCCCTTCGCGGCGAGCACGTCCTGCGGTTTCGGCGACAGCGCGATCTGGCATTCGCCGGCCTTCACCTTCTGCATGCGCACCGACGGGTCGGGCGTGATCGCGTAGATCAGCCGGTCGACCTTCGGCTTCGCGCCCCAGTAAGCCGGGTTCACGTCGTAGCGGATCAGCGCGTCCTTCGTGTAGCTCTTCAGCACGAACGGGCCGGTGCCGATCGGCTTCGCGTTCAGGTCGGCCTGCTTGCCTGCCTTCAGCAGCTGGTCCGCGTATTCGGCCGAGTAGATCGACGCGAAGCCCATCGTCAGGATCGGCACGAACGTCGCGTTCGGCTCGTTCAGCACGAACTTCACCGTGTTGTCGTCGACCTTCGTGACCGACTTCACGAGTTTCACGAGGCCCATCGACTGCGCGTGCGGGAAGCCGCTCGCGCCGGCCACCTTGTGCCACGGGTTCGCATCGTCGAGCATCCGCGAGAACGTGAACACGACGTCGTCCGCGTTCAGCGGGCGGCCCGGCTTGAAGTAGTCGGTGGTCTGGAACGCGACGTTCGGGCGCAGATGGAACGTGTACGTGAGGCCGTCGGCGCTCGCTTCCCATTTTTCGGCGAGCGCGGGCACGACCTTCTTCGCCGCTTCGTCGTACGACACGAGCGTGTTGAAGATCACGTCGGCCGATGCGTTGGTCGTGACGAGCGAGTTGTACTGCACGACGTCGAAGCCGTCCGGGCTCGATTCCGTGCAGACGGTGAGCGGCTTGGCGGCGGCGAGGCCGGGGGTGGCGAGGGCGGCGGCGACGGCGGCCGCGGCGAACAGCTTGACGTGCATAGGTTCTCCCACGTTGCTTGTGATTTTTGCTGGGTGTCGGAATGCGGGCGTGGCCCGGTAACAGGCGGGGCCGGCGCGGCTGGCGGATAGCATACCGTCAAAGCGCGCGGTGCGTGAAAAAAGGCGCCGGAACGCAGCGAATTGAGCGAGAAACGGCTGCGTTCGCGACGGAATGCGTGCTGGGGCGGCGCAGCGGCGGGGAGATGAGACAGGCGCGACGGCGAACGACCGGCAGCCGAGATTGGGGGGGGCGGGGAGAGCGCAGGCCAAAGCGGATCGGCGAGGATCGGTGCCGATCGACGCGAATCGGCCGAATCGCCGAATCACCGAATCACCAGAATCGCCGCGCCGGCTGCGGCGAGTCGTGTGGAAGGAGGAGCGGTGCGTGCGACGTTGGCGCCGCACTCAATGCGCGCCGGCCTTCGGCTTGCGTGGTGCCTTCTCGAACAGGCGGTCGTAGAGCCAGCGCGGCAGCACGTGCAGCACCTTCGCGACGACGCCCATCTGCCACGGAATCACGCGGAACGCGTGCTGCCGCGCGATCGCGCGCGCGGCGCGGGCCGCGAAGCGGTCGGCGTCCATCAGGAACGGCATCCGGTACGGGTTGTGCGCGGTCATCGGCGTGCGGATGTAGCCGGGCGCGATCGTCACGACGCCGACACCGGCCGGGCGCAGTTCGACGCGCAGCGCCTCGAGATACTTGATCGCGGCCGATTTGGACGCGCTGTACGCGCCGGAGCCGGGCAGGCCGCGCACGCCGGCGACGCTCGCGACGCCGACCAGCGTGCCGTGGCGCGCGGCCGTCATCGGGCCGACGAACGGCTCGAACGTCGCGACCATCCCGTAGTAGTTGATGTCCATCACGTTGCGGAACGTGGCGAGATCGCCCTGGCCCGTGACGGCGCCCTGGCTGATGCCCGCGTTCGCGATCACGACGTCGGGGCAGCCGTGCGCGGCGATGAACGACGCGGCGGCCGTCGCGAGCGCGTCGGCGTCGCGCACGTCGGCGGAATAGACGGAGACGGACAGCTTGGGAAAGCGTCGCGCGAACGCATCGAGGGCATCGGTGCGGCGCGCGACGAGGGCGAGCGTGGCGCCCTGGCGGGCGTATTCCTCGGCCATCGCGAGGCCGAGCCCGCTCGACGCGCCGGTGATGAAGACCTTCAGCGGAGTAGTCATGCCGGCGCGCGGGCGGGGATCAGAGCTTCTTGTCCTGAACCTGCTTCACGAGGTAGTCGAGCACCTGCGCGGTACCCGGGATGCTGTTCGTGTAAGCCGGGCCCGTCTTGTACTTGCCCTGGACCACGATCGTCGGCACGCCGTCGATCGCGTAGTTCTTCAGCAGCTCGGCCGACTGCTTCACCTGGCCCTGCACGCTGAACGAGTTGTACGCGTCCATGAACTGCTTCTTGTCGACGCCCTGCGTCGCCAGGAAGTCGGCCTGCGCCTGCGGCGTCAGCAGGTAGTTCTTCTGCTTGTGGATCGCGTTGAAGATCGCCGGCGTGACCTTCTCCGAAATGCCGAGCGCCGACACCGCGTAGAACAGCTTCGAGTGCGGGAGGAAATCGTCGCGGAAGGCGACCGGCACGCGCTTGAAGTCGATGTTGTTGCCCTGCTTCTTCACCCAGGCCTCGACGGTTGGCTCGAATTCGTAGCAGTGCGGGCAGCCGTACCAGAAGAACTCGATGACTTCGACCTTGCCGGCCGGCGCGGACACCGGCTGCGGCGACTTCATCACCTCGAAGTCCTTGCCGGACACCGGTGCCGCGGGCGAAGCCTGGGCGAAGCCGGCTGCGGCCAGGCCGAGGGACAGAAGGAGCGTGCTAAGCAGTTTTTTCATGTTGTGGACGTCGAATCAGTTGCTCGGGTTACGAAACGTAACGGGTTCTGCGTGGGCGCGGCCGGTTGCTTACTGCTTCGTGAAACGGATCACCGCCGTGTCGACACCTGCATCGGACAGGCGCTGGCGGGCCGAGTTCATATCCTCGAACTTCGAGAACGGGCCGACGCGCACGCGGAAATAGGTCACGCCGCTGACATCGCGCTTCGACACCTTCGACTCGAAGCCCTGGAAGCCCAGCCGCGCGCGCTGCTGCTCGGCGTCGCCTTCCGTCTTGTACGCACCGACCTGCAGGAAGTAGCCGGTGTTCGCGTCGCTTGCGGTCGGCGGCTTCGCTGCCGCGGCGGACGTCGCGGACGGCGCCGGCTTCGGCGTGTTCGCGGCCAGTTGCTGTTGCTGCTGTTTCTGCGCGGCAGCCTGCTGCGCCTGCTTCTGCGCGGCGAAGCGCGCGAGGTCGTCGTCGCCGCCTTGCTGCTGCTGTTGCTGCGCCTGTTGCGTCTTCTTCGGCGGCGGCGGGTTGTCGGCCGGCTTCGGCGCGACGGCGACGCCATTGCCCGACGACGCGTTGTTCGATGCGGTGGTGTTGCTCGAGCCGCTAGTGTTGCCGGAGCCGTTCGTGTTACCCGACGGCGGCACTTCGACGATCTGCGGTTCGGGCAGCAGGCCGCCCTGGGTCTGGTTCGCGGCCTGGCCCGGCGCGGTATTGGGCGGCGCGGATTGCGCGGCCTGCGGCACCGGCTGGCCGGGCGTCTTGCCTTGCAGCGCGCGGTTCGGGTCGAACTGCTGCGGCTGGCTCGCGGCGTTGTCGGCCGGCGGCGGCGCGACCTTCGACACGAACGGCGACGGCGACCGCGTGATGTAGAGCGCCACCACCACCGCGATCGCGAGGCCGACGATCAGGCCCAGCACGATTCCAAGAAATGTCCCTCCGGCTTGTTTCGATTGCTTCGAAGTTCGGCGTGGTTGTGCCATTGCTTGAGTCACCTGCAAAAAGAATCGTGAAAAGGCTGCGACGGGCATCCGGCGGCGGGTGCTCCCGTCGCAGGCGCGCCTGCCGCAGCCATTCGCTGCCCGGTCCGGGCCGCCTTACATCTTGGCGGGCGCGGACACGCCGAGCACCGCCAGGCCGTTCTCGAGCACTTGCCGGGTCGCGGCGAGGAGCGCGGCGCGCGCGTTGCGCGGCGCTTCGTCGTCGACCAGCACGCGCTCCGCATTGTAGAACGAGTGGAATTCACCAGCGAGATCGCGCAGGTAGAACGCGACCGCGTGCGGCGCCAGTTCGTTCGCCGCGTGCGTGAGCATGTCCGGATACTCGGCGAGCTTCTGCATCAGCGACACGGCCTGCGGGCTCGTGAGCTGCGACAGGTCGGCACCCGGCAACTGCGCCGCGTCGACGTTGTAGCGCGACTTCAGTTCGTTGAGCACCGAGCAGATCCGCGCATGTGCGTACTGGACGTAATAGACCGGGTTCTCGTCGTTCTGTTTCAGCGCGAGGTCGATGTCGAACACGAATTCGGTGTCGGCCTTGCGGGAGATCAGGAAGAAACGGACCGCGTCGCGGCCGCGCGTGATGGTCGCCTCGTCGATCAGGTCGGGGGCTGCTTCCTGGCCCGGCGTCGCGCCGCCCGACCATTCGATCAGGTCGCGCACCGTCACGTAGCTGCCCGCGCGCTTCGACAGCTTCACTTCCTGGCCGTCGCGCATCACGGTGACCATCTTGTGCAGCACGTAGTCGGGATAGCCCTTCGGGATACCGATGTGCAGGCCCTGCAAGCCCGCGCGCACGCGCGCGATCGTGCCGTGGTGGTCCGAACCCTGGATGTTGATCACCTTCGAGAAGCCGCGCTCCCACTTCGTCACGTGGTACGCGACGTCCGGCACGAAGTACGTATACGTGCCGTCGGTCTTGCGCATCACGCGATCCTTGTCGTCGCCCTCGTCGGTCGTGCGCAGCCACAGCGCGCCGTCCTGCTCGTAGGTCATGCCGGCCTTGATCAGCGCGTCGACCGTCTTCTCGACCCGGCCTTCGCTGTACAGCGACGACTCGAGGTAGTACTGGTCGAATTTCACGCCGAACGCCTGCAGGTCCATGTCCTGCTCGTGACGCAGGTACGCGACCGCGAACTTGCGGATCGCGTCGAGATCGTCGATGTCGCCCGCGCCGGTGACCGGCTCGCCGTCCTTCGCGGCAACCGTCTCGCGGTTCAGGTAGTCGCGTGCGATGTCGGCGATGTATTCGCCGTTGTACGCGGCTTCCGGCCAGCCCGCGTCGCCCGGCTTCAGGCCGCGCGCGCGCGCCTGCGTCGAGATCGCGAGGTTGCCGATCTGCACGCCGGCGTCGTTGTAGTAGAACTCGCGGTGCACCGCGTAGCCCTGGCTCGCGATCACGTTCGCGAGCACGTCGCCGAGCGCCGCCTGGCGGCCGTGGCCGACGTGCAGCGGGCCGGTCGGGTTGGCCGACACGAATTCGAGCAGCACCTGCTTGCCCTTTTCGCGATCGGACGTGCCGAACGCGCGGCCCTGGTCGAACACGGCGGCGATCACCGCCTGCTTCGCGGCGGCCGTCAGGCGCAGGTTGATGAAGCCGGGGCCGGCGATTTCGGCCGCGTCGACGAGCCCTTGCGCGGCCGGCTGGGCCGTGAGCGCGGCGACGATCTGCTCGGCGAGCTGGCGCGGGTTCGTGCCGAGCGGCTTGGCGAGCTGCATCGCGACGTTGCACGCGACGTCGCCGTGCGCGGCGACCTTCGGGCGCTCGAGCGTGATGGCCGGGGCGACGAACGCTGCGTCGGCGCCTTTCAGCGCGTGTGCGACCTGCGTGACGCTATCCGCGAGCAGGGCTTCGAGGGTCTGTTTGTGAGCTGGCAGCATGCTGGTAGAAGGCTTCGTTGGTGGCGGCCGGAAACGCCGGCCGGCCGGCGCGCTTTTTAAGCGCGCGTTTCAGGGATCGCAGAATTTTAACAGGTGCTAATATGCCGCTCAGGCGCCCCGCGTCCGCGAGGCCGGACGCCGGCCTGCCGGCGTCCCCCAACCGCGCCGCGCAGGCACAACAAGATGAAAAGGGAATAGTCATGATTACGTTCAAGAGCAAGGCGGCACAGGATCTCGACGTGCTGAAGGATTTCGCCGTATACGTGCTGGGCCTCGTCGGCAAGCAATTGGGCGAACGCGGTGTCATTACGCACGACGAACTGGACCACGCGATCGCGAAGCTGGAAGGCGCGGTCGCGCAGGCGAAGCAGGAGCGTGCCGAGCACGCCGGCCATTTCCACGAGGACGAAGACGACCACGCGCACCACGAAGTGCCGCCGAGCCTGGCGCAGCGCGTCGCACCGTTCCTGACGATGCTGCGCGAAGCGAAGGCCGGTCAGGCCGACGTGCACTGGGGCTTCTGAACTCCGTAGTCCGGCCGACGCGGATCGCGAGGTCGGCAAGGCAACAACGAGCCTGCTCGATGCAGGCTTTTCTTTTGTCTGATGAAATTCGGGCCGGGCGGCTGGCCGCTCGCCTTGACCGGCAAGGGAAATTCCTTATAATTCAACGCAAGACTATGTGAAAGCGGGTGCGAAAACATAGTGCCGCCCGGGCAACCGGGTCCCACCTGGAGTGGGTATTTCGTCGATGGACGAAAAGAGAATCCCGCATGCGACGGCTGCCGAAAGGCGGCCGTTGGTTTTTCTACGCACGAATCTTCCGGCCTTCCAGGCTCGCGCGCAGCAAGGTGCGCAACGCCACCTTCCGGGCGTCCCGCTGGCGTTTCGTCAGGTCGCCCTCCAGCAGATAGGTGGATTGGACCCGCAGGACAAGCCTGCGCTTTCTCGTCCGATCCTTCGACACCTCGAAAAACACCGCGTACACGCGCTGCGTACCGTCCGACAACACCGTTTCCACCGTGACGAAATTGGGTTGCCGTTCGTCCGCGACGACGATCCGGCGTGCCGGCAGCCCGACGATCACGTCGCGCAACAGTCGTCGCGACGCGTGATACCGGTCGGCGCACAGCACACGTGTCTCGCGGCCGTCGTCGTAGATTTCGTCATCCGGGATCGCGTCGCGATCACGCTGGTCCCATTTGAAGCTGCGCGTAAAGCAGTGGCACGAGAACAGCACCAGGACCGTCACGTCGAATCCGGTTTCCAGATCGCAGATGAACGTCAGCGGGCGCAAATGGCTCAGATCCCAGCGCTCGCCGCGGTAGATCGTCGGCGGGAACGAGCTCGCGCTGTCAGCTGGCGTTTCGGTGATCCGGATTTCGAAGGTCGGCATGCGGGAACGATTTTGGGAGAAGGGTGCCGTGCCGCCCACGCGCGCGAGCCCCGAGGCTTGGCGTTGTCGCGACTTCGCTTCCGGTTATTGAGATTAGGTGTCCTGATGAATCGTATCGTTGTACGACGCGCCCCTTGATCGGGGCGCGTTGCGATGGAAGCCGCGGATGGCGCCGCGGTCGATGCGGTTAAAGCTGCGGCGCGAGCGCGCGGCGCGCGTCGTCGAGCGACAGCTGCATCCGTTGCGCGTAGTCGTCGAGCTGATCCTGCCCGATTTTGCCGACCGAGAAGTAGCGGCTGTCCGGATGCGCGAGGTAGAAGCCCGACACGCTCGCCGCCGGCAGCATCGCCAGCGAATCCGTCACGCTCATGCCGATTTCGTCCGCGTGCAGCGCGGCGAACATGTCGCGTTTCACGAGGTGGTCGGGGCAGGCCGGGTAGCCGGGCGCCGGGCGGATGCCCGCGTACTTTTCGGCGATCAGCGCGTCGTTGTCGAGCGTCTCGCCGCTCGCGTAGCCCCACAGCTCGCGGCGCACGCGCGCGTGCATCGCTTCGGCGAACGCTTCCGCGAAGCGGTCGGCGAGCGCCTTCAGCATGATCGCGCTGTAGTCGTCGTGGTCGGCTTCGAACTGCTTTTCCTTCACGTCGACGCCGAGGCCGGCCGTCACCGCGAACATGCCGATGTAGTCGGCGACGCCCGATTCCTTCGGCGCGATGAAGTCGGCAAGCGAGCGGTTCGGGCGCATCACGCCGTCGACCACCGGACGCACGCTCTGCTGGCGCAGGTTGCGCCACGTCATCAGCACTTCCGAGCGCGATTCGTCGGTGTAGATTTCGATGTCGTCGTCGTTGACCGTGTTCGCCGGCAGCAGCGAGATCACGCCGTTCGCGGTCAGCCAGCGGCCCTGGATCAGGCGCGCAAGCATCGACTTCGCGTCGGAGAACACGCGCCGCGCCGATTCGCCGACGATCTCGTCGTTCAGGATCGCCGGGTACGGGCCCGCGAGATCCCAGGTCTGGAAGAACGGGCCCCAGTCGATGTAGTTCGCGAGTTCGTTCAGGTCGTAATTCCTGAACACGCGGCGGCCGATGAACTTCGGCTTCACGGGCTGGTAGCCCGCCCAGTCGGTCTTCGTCTTGTTCGCGCGCGCCTGCTCGAGCGTGACCATCGGCTGCGCCTTGCGGTTCGCGTGCTGGTCGCGGATCCGGTCGTAATCGGACTTCAGCTCGTCGAGGTACTTCGCCGCGCCTTCGTCCGACAGCAGGTTCGACGCGACCGACACCGAGCGCGACGCGTCCGGCACGTAGACGACCGGGCCTTCGTAGTGCGGCGCGATCTTCACGGCCGTGTGCACGCGCGAGGTCGTCGCGCCGCCGATCAGCAGCGGGATCTTCTTCACGCGGAAGTAGTCGTCGCGCTGCATTTCGGACGCGACGTACGCCATTTCCTCGAGGCTCGGCGTGATGAGGCCCGACAGCCCGATGATGTCCGCGCCCTCGACCTTCGCCTTCGCGAGGATCTCGTTGCACGGGACCATCACGCCCATGTTGACCACTTCGAAGTTGTTGCACTGGAGCACGACCGACACGATGTTCTTGCCGATGTCGTGCACGTCGCCCTTCACGGTCGCGATGACGATCTTGCCCTTCGCGCGCACGTCGCCGCCCGCTTCCGCGAGCAGGCGCTTTTCTTCCTCGATGAACGGGATCAGGTGCGCGACGGCCTGCTTCATCACACGCGCCGACTTCACGACCTGCGGCAGGAACATCTTGCCCTGGCCGAACAGGTCGCCGACGATGTTCATCCCGTCCATCAGCGGGCCTTCGATCACGTTGATCGGACGGCCGCCGGCCGCGGCGATCTTCGCGCGGACTTCCTCGGTATCCTCGACGATGAAGTTCGTGATGCCGTGCACGAGCGCATGCGAAAGCCGCTTCTCGACCGGCTGGTTGCGCCACTCGAGGTTCTCTTCCTTCTTCGCGCCGCCCGCCTTGAACTTGTCGGCGATCTCGAGCAGGCGGTCGGTCGAATCGTCGCGGCGGTTCAGGATCACGTCCTCGACGCGCTCGCGCAGCTCCGGGTCGAGATCGGCGTACACGCCGAGCTGGCCTGCGTTCACGATACCCATGTCCATGCCCGCCTGGATCGCGTGATACAGGAACACGGTGTGGATCGCCTCGCGCACCGGGTCGTTGCCGCGGAACGAGAACGACACGTTCGACACGCCGCCGCTCACCTTCGCGTACGGCAGGTTCTGCTTGATCCAGCGGGTCGCCTCGATGAAGTCGACCGCGTAGTTGTTGTGCTCCTCGATGCCGGTCGCGACCGCGAAGATGTTCGGATCGAAGATGATGTCTTCCGGCGGGAAGCCGACTTCGTTCACGAGGAAGTCGTACGAGCGCTTGCAGATCTCGGTCTTGCGCGCGTAGGTATCGGCCTGGCCCGTCTCGTCGAATGCCATCACGACCGCGGCCGCGCCGTAGCGGCGGATCAGGTTCGCGTGGCGGCGGAACGCGTCCTCGCCTTCCTTCAGCGAGATCGAGTTCACGATCGCCTTGCCCTGCACGCACTTGAGGCCGGCTTCGATGACTTCCCACTTCGACGAGTCGATCATGATCGGCACCCGCGCGATGTCCGGCTCGGACGCGATCAGGTTCAGGAAGCGCACCATCGCCGCCTTCGAATCGAGCATCGCCTCGTCCATGTTGATGTCGATCACCTGCGCGCCGTTCTCGACCTGCTGGCGCGCGACCGCGAGCGCCTCGTCGAACTGGCCGTTGAGGATCATCCGCGCGAATGCCTTCGAGCCGGTGACGTTGGTGCGTTCACCGACGTTGATGAAGAGCGTTCCGGACGTGACGTTGAACGGCTCGAGGCCGGCAAGGCGCATCATGTGATCGGTCATGGCGGTGCGAATTCGTATGAGGTAGGGCGGGCGTTGATGCGGTCGGTCAGGCGGCGTCGCTGTACTGGCTCGGCCAGCGGCGCGGTTTCACGTCGGCGAGCGCCTTCGCGATCTCGGCGATGTGCTCGGGCGTCGTGCCGCAGCAGCCGCCGGCGAGGTTCACGAGCCCGGCCTGCGCGAATTCCTTCAGGAGGCCCGACGTGACGTCCGGCGTCTCGTCGAAGCCGGTGTCGCTCATCGGGTTCGGCAGGCCCGCGTTCGGGTAGCACGACACGTAGGTGTCGCACAGCTTCGCGAGCTCGGCGATGTACGGGCGCATCAGCGCCGCGCCGAGCGCGCAGTTCAGGCCGAACGTGAGCGGCTTCGCGTGGCGCAGCGAATTCCAGAACGCCTCGACCGTCTGGCCCGACAGGATGCGGCCCGATGCGTCGGTCACGGTGCCCGAGATCATGATCGGCAGGCGCTCGCCGGTGTCTTCGAATAGTTCGTCGAGCGCGAAGAGGGCGGCCTTCGCGTTCAGCGTGTCGAAGATCGTCTCGACGAGGAACAGGTCGACGCCGCCGTCGAGCAGCGCCTTCGCCTGCTGGTAATACGCGTCGCGCAGCTCGTCGAACGTGACGTTGCGCGCGCCCGGGTCGTTGACGTCCGGCGAGATGCTCGCCGTCTTCGGCGTCGGCCCGATCGCGCCCGCGACGAAGCGCGGTTTGTCGGGCGTCGCGTAGCGGGCCGCCGATTCGCGCGCGAGCCGCGCCGATTCGACGTTCATCTCGACGACGAGGTCTTCCATCCCGTAGTCGGCCTGAGCGACCGTCGTCGCGCCGAACGTGTTGGTTTCGACGATGTCCGCGCCGGCCGCGAAGTACTGGTCGTGGATCTCGCTGATGATCTGCGGCTGCGTGAGCGACAGCAGCTCGTTGTTGCCCTTGATGTCGCGCGGGAAATCCTTGAAGCGCTCGCCGCGATACGCGGCCTCGTCGAGCTTGTAGCGCTGGATCATCGTGCCCATCGCGCCGTCGAGGATCAGGATGCGCGATTTCAGCAGCGCGGGCAGTGCGGCGCCACGCGTGTAGGGCGCGTCGAGCGGGGCGGAAGCGGCGAGAGGAGTCGCAGACATGGGCGAGAGACCGGCGAAGACGGGAAAACCGTCATTGTAGCCGGTGCGCCGGGGCGCCGCCCGGCCTCGCGCGGCGCGGAGCCGGCCGGCGCGGCATGCGGGTGGCGCGCACGGTCGTGGTGCAGGCAACGGTGCGGGCCCGATGCCTGCGTGCGTGCGGTCTGCGCGCAATGAACGCGCGTACCTGCGCGTACCTGTGTGCGAGGCGCGCACCGGTGGCACCAAACGAAAACCCCCGCCCGGCGAACCGGACGGGGGCTTGGATCGGAGTGCTCGCGGCGCCGCTTAGTGCGGCGAATGGCCCGGCGGTGCGCCGGGCCGCGGGTCGTCAGTGCAGGACGACGGGCATCATCATCAGGCTGTCGAACTGTCCGAGGAATTCGTCCACTTCGTCGAGCGACGGTTCATCCTCGATCAGCTGTTTCACGTGCGCGCGGAATCGCTCGGCGAGCTCGCCGTCGATGAAGATCTCGCGCTGGGCGTTCTTGTCGACGATTTCGTATCCGCCGGCATTCATCAGATGGTGGCCGGCCTGCGGCGCAAATTCGACGACGCAGTAGTTGGGGCTGTTGTAGATCATTTGCATGGCGGCACTCCTCTTCGCAGTGGCATCTGGCCTTGTTGTCCCGTAGGTGGGGCGGGCTGTGCCGGTTTCAAGGGGCTTGCGCTGCACACCCCGTTCTCCCGTTTGCGTGGGGTGTATCGGTTAGAAACCAATGTCTATCAAACGTTTCTTATTGTGATCCGGTGGACTGAAATAGTTGTTAAAGAGTGTCATCGGCCATTTCGGCGAGTCCTTTAATCGGTCGAAATTGCCGATTGGTCGATCGTCACGGCGCGGCCGGCGCCGAGGCCGGCAGTGCAGACGCTGGCGCGGGCGGTTGCACGGCGGGCGGCGGCGTGGGTTGTGCCGGCTCCGCGGCCGGTGCGCTGGCAGGCGCGTTGGTTGCGCCTTCCTTCGTTGCGCCTTGCGTCGCGCCGGCGGTCGGTGCATCCGGCGGGGCGAGCCGGCCGTGCCACAGCAGCTCGATCTGCGAACCGTTCGGTTCCGATTGTACGAGCCTCGCGGGCAACCAGTCGAGCGACGGCGCGAGCCACATGTCGATGCGGCGCGTGTCGCCGTCGCGGCGCGGCAGCCGCATGAAATGGCGTGCCCGGATGATGCCGGCCTGCGTCTGCACGTCCTCGTCGCCGATCACCGTGATCGGCCAGGTCTCGCCGCTGTTGTTGTTGATCACGAAGAACTGTTGCGTGACGCCCGGCTTGTACGCGGCCGGATTGCCGCGCACGAGCCCCGACAGCTGCATCAGCATGCTGAAGCGATCCTGCACGCCGTCGGGCAGCGGCGCGTTGTTCGGCGTGCGCGTGAAGACCACCTGGCGGATCTCGCGGTTGAAGATCGCGATGTCCTCGGGCCGCTTGCCGCGCTTCTCGACATAGCGGTCGGGCGCGACGCCGAACGCGTCGATGCGGCCTTCGCTGCGGTAGGAGAACGGGCCGACGAACGGCACGGGCATCGACACCGACAGATCGTAGGTGCGCCCGTCGGTGCGCCAGTGGATCGTGCCGATCATGTTCTGCATCCCGTTGTAGAACGTGTCGTACTGCAGGTCGCCGGGCGGCGGCGCCGCGAACTTCACGCCGCTCGTCGCGGGGCCCGGCGTCGCGGCACTGGCGCCACTGGCGGCATCGCCGGACGATGCCGCGTGCGCGCCGGATGCGCCTGTCGTGCCGCTCGCGGCGGAGGCGGCGGCCGGCGGCGGCTCGCCGTGCTCGGCCGTCTGCGTCGACGTGAGGACCGGCTCGGGCGACGGCGCGGCCTTCGGTGCAGGCTTCGGCGTGGCGGGAGCCGGTTTCGCCGGCGCCGGCTCGGCCGGATGTTCGGCCGGCTTCGGCGCAGGCTGGCGCTCGATCGGTTGCGGCTTCAGCAATTCGATCTGCACCGGTATCGCGGCGGGCGCGGGCGGCGTGAACGCGTCGCGGCTGCGCGTCAGCCACAAGGCCGCGAGCGCGTGCAGCACCAGCACGACCACGAGCGCGATGCCCACGCGCAGCCAGCGGCGGGGCGGGGCGTGACGAGGACGGGTGTCGGCAGGCGGCATCGGCGAAACGGTACAAGGGTTGGGGCGGTCGCGGCGCGCAGCGCGCGTCACAGCCGTCGGACCGCCGGATGCGCCGCGCGTTCGCGGTACATCGCGCGGGTGTCGCACGTGTGTAGCGCGCCCGGCGTGTCAGGCGTGTCAGGCGTGTCAGGCGTCGCGCGCGTCCGGACTATAGCCGAGTTCGTAAGACAGTTTCTGCGCGCAGGCACGCAGCGCGGTGTCGATTTCGCCGCCCCACGCGATGTCGAACATGCCTTCCTGGCCGAGCGCGACGATCGCGAGCGCGAGTTCGCCGACCGCGTCGAACACCGGCATGCAGAACGCGTGGATCGTCGGCAGCAGCATCCCTTCGACGCGCGCGGCCTGATGCGCACGCACGTCGGCGAGCACCGCCTCGACCTCGTCGAGCGTGCGCGGGCCGCCGTGATGCGGCGAGCGGCGCGTGTCGGCGAGCTCGCGTTCGAGCATCGCCGCGGTCTTGCTGCGCGGCAGGTACGCGGCGAACAGCAGGCCCGTCGCGGAGCCGAGCAGCGGCATCACGTCGCCGAGCTTCAGCGACGCCTTCGCGGGATGGCTCGATTCCATCCAGTGCACGATCGTCGGCCCCTGGTTGCCCCACACCGCGATGCCGACCGTCTGGTCGACGCGGTCGCGCAACTCGGTCAGCGCGATCCGCGCGAGTTTCACGCCGTCGACGCGCGCGAGCCGCGCGAGCCCCATCTGCAGCGCGAAGCCGCCGAGCTCGTAGCGGCCCGACACGGGATCCTGCGACACGACGCCGAGCCGCGAGAAGCTGACCAGGTAGCGGTGCGCCTTCGCCGGGCTCATGCCCGCGCGCTGCGCGAGGTCGCGCAGCATCATCGCGCGCGGCTCGCTCGTCAGCACATCGAGCAGGCGGAAGCCGACCTCGATCGACTGGATGCCGGAGCGGAGCTTCTCGCCGCCTTCACCGTGCTCGCCGGCGCCGGCGTCGTCGGTGTCGGAATCGGCGGGGTCGTCGTCGGGAAGCGGGCTGGCAGGCATGGGCAACGGGGGCGCGACAAGGCGGCAAGGGTCGGGACGAAAACGGCGCGCACGATCGTGGCGCGCCGCACGGATTCACCATCGTAAAATAGATTCCCTCCATCGTCACTAAAACGGCAGATACCCCATGAAACTTGCATCGCTGAAGGACGGCACGCGCGACGGCCAGCTGATCGTCGTGTCGCGCGACCTGCACACCGCGGCGATCGCCGATGCGATCGCACCGACGCTGCAGCGCGTCCTCGACGACTGGGCGTTCTACGCGCCGCAACTGCGCGACCTGTACGACGCGCTGAACCACGGCCGCGCACGCAACGCGTTCGCGTTCGATCCGGCGAACTGCATGGCGCCGCTGCCGCGCGCGTTCCAGTGGGCCGACGGCTCCGCGTACGTGAACCACGTCGAGCTCGTGCGGCGCGCGCGCGGCGCCGAGATGCCGCCGGAGTTCTGGACCGATCCGCTGATGTACCAGGGCGGCAGCGACGATTTCCTCGGCGCGCGCGACGACATCATGTGTCCGTCCGAGGAATGGGGCATCGACTTCGAGGCCGAAGTCGCGGTGATCACCGGCGACGTGCCGATGAGCGCGTCGCCGGACGACGCGCTGAAGGCCGTGCGGCTCGTCACGCTCGTGAACGACGTGTCGCTGCGCAACCTGATTCCGGCCGAACTCGCGAAGGGCTTCGGCTTCTTCCAGAGCAAGCCGGCCACCGCGTTCGCACCGGTCGCGGTGACGCTCGACGAGCTCGGCGACGAATGGCGCGAAGGCCGCGTGCACCGGCCGATGATCGTCCACTGGAACGGCAGGAAGGTCGGCCAGCCCGACGCGGGCACCGACATGGTGTTCCACTTCGGCCAGTTGATCGCGCACGCGGCGAAGACGCGTAACCTGCGTGCCGGCTCGATCGTCGGCTCGGGCACGGTGTCGAACAAGGACGCGAAGCGCGGCTACTGCTGCATCGCCGAGAAGCGCTGCCTCGAGACGATCGAGCACGGCGCGCCGCAGACCGAATTCATGCGCTACGGCGACACCGTGCGCATCGAGATGTTCGACGCGGCCGGCAAGTCGATCTTCGGCGCGATCGAGCAGGCGGTCGCGCCGCCCGACGGCGCGGCCTGACGCAGACGCGCCAGCCGACGCGAAACCCGGCCCCGGCCCGCGCGCCGGGTTTCGCCTGATGTTTGCCCGCGCGGGCTTGGCTACACTCGATTCAGGCGCTTCAGGCGTCTCGAGAACCCGGGAGCTGCGCATGGCCGATCTCGCCGCATACGGCGGTTACGAAGCACTGAAGGTGACACGCCGCGATCACGGCGTGCTCGACATCGTGATGAGCGGCGAGGGCGCGAACCGCAGCGGCCTCGCGACTGCGAACGAGCGCATGCATCGCGAGCTCGCCGACATCTGGCGCGACGTCGACCGCGATCCCGACACGCGCGTCGCGGTGATCCGCGGCGAGGGCAAGGGCTTTTCGGCGGGCGGCGATCTCGCGCTCGTCGAGGCGATGGCGAACGACTTCGACGTGCGCGCGCGCGTGTGGCGCGAGGCGCGCGACCTCGTCTACAACGTGATCAACTGCAGCAAGCCGATCGTGTCCGCGATGCACGGCCCGGCCGTCGGCGCGGGGCTCGTCGCCGGGCTGCTCGCCGACATCTCGATCGCCGCGAAGGACGCGCGCATCATCGACGGCCATACGCGGCTCGGCGTCGCGGCCGGCGATCACGCGGCGATCGTGTGGCCGCTGTTGTGCGGGATGGCGAAGGCGAAGTACTACCTGCTGCTGTGCGAACCGGTGAGCGGCGAGGAGGCCGAGCGGATCGGCCTCGTGTCGCTCGCGGTCGAGCCGGCCGACCTGCTGCCGAAGGCGTACGAAGTCGCGGAGCGGCTCGCGCACGGATCGCAGTCGGCGATCCGCTGGACCAAGTACGCGCTGAACAACTGGCTGCGCAGCGCCGGGCCGACGTTCGATACGTCGCTCGCGCTCGAATTCACGGGCTTCTCCGGGCCCGACGTGCAGGAAGGCATCCGCTCGCTGCGCGAGCGGCGCCCGCCCGACTTCCCCGGCGACGCACCGTTCTGACGCGCGTTATGATCGAACCAAAGGCGGCCGCTCGATCCGTGCCGGCCGCTTCGCTCCCCCAGTCAACCAGGACGCCCGTATGACGACCGATGCCCCCGGCTCCAATCCTTTCGCCGGCTTTGCCGGTTTCAAGCCTGCCGACATGCTCGACCGGATGTGGGACATGATGCGGATGACGCCGTTCGGCGGGATGGCGTCGTTTCCCGGCACCGCGTCGGGGCTGCCGCCTTCGCTGTCGAGCATGTCCGACATGATGGCGCCGCTCACGAGCGTCGAGGAACTCGACAAGCGGATCACCGATCTGCGTGCGGTCGAGCAATGGCTCAAGCTCAATCTCGGGATGCTGCAGTCCGCGATCCAGGCACTCGAGGTGCAGCGCGCGACGCTCGCGACGCTGCGCGCGTTCGGCGCGTTCGCGCAAAGCTCGATGTCGGCGGCCGAGGAGGCCGCGGTTGCGGCCGCGCAAGCGGCGTCCGCGCCGCGCGCCGACGCGCAGCAAGCACCGGACGCCGCCGCCGCGGACGCGCCGCCGGCTGGCGACGCCGCGCAACAGGCGTTCGATCCGGCCGGCTGGTGGAATCTGCTGCAGGCGCAGTTCAACCAGCTCGCGAGCCTCGCGATGACGCAGCCGGGGGCGCAGCCCGCGGCACCGGACGACGCCGCACCGCCCGAGCAGGCCGCACCGGCCGCGCGGGCGGCACAGCCCGCGCCGGCCGCGGCCGCCGCGCCGCGCAAGCCGGCCGCGAAGCGCGCGAAGCCGGCCGATTCGGCCGCGGCGCGCGCGGCAGCCGCTTCGTCGCCCGAAACGCGTCCGCCGAAGCGCTCGACGTGATGCGAACCGGATAGCAGGTCGATCATGCGGCTCGCGCTCGTGCTGATGGGAGGCGGCGCACGCGCCGCCTATCAGGTCGGCGTGCTGAAGGCGCTGGCCGAAATCGCGCGCGAGGCCGATCCGAACCGGCAGACGGTGCCGTTCACGGTGGTCTGCGGGTCATCGGCCGGCGCGATCAATGCGACGTCGATCGCAAGCCATGCTGACGACTTTTCGCACGGCGTGCGGCGCCTGCTCGAATTCTGGGAGCCGCTGCGCGCGGACTACGTGTATCGCACCGACTGGCTCGGCATCGCCGCGGCGGGCGCACGCTGGCTCGCGACGATGACCTTCGGCTGGGCGGCGCGCCGCTCGCCGCGCGGGCTGCTCGACAACGCGCCGCTCGCGCACCTGCTGCAGCGCGAGCTGAGCTTCCACCGGATCGAGCAGATGCTCGAGGCCCGCCTGCTGCATGCGCTGTCGGTGACGGCGCTCAGCTATTCGAGCGGCCGGCACCTGACCTTCTACCAGGCCGCCGAGCCGATCCAGGCATGGCGGCGCGCGCAGCGCACCGCACGGCTCGTCGATCTGTCGGCGTCGCACCTGCTCGCGTCGTCGGCCATTCCGTTCGTGTTCCCGGCCGTGCCGCTCGTGCTCGACGGCCAGATCGAATACTTCGGCGACGGGTCGATCCGCCAGGTCGCGCCGCTGTCGCCGGCGATCCACTTCGGCGCGGACCGGATCGTCGTCGTCGGCGCGGCCGATCCGCGGCCCGAAATTCCCGCCGCGAACGGCTCGGGGCTGGTGCGCGGTTACCCGACGCCCGCGCAGATCGGCCAGCAGGTGCTCGCGAGCGTGTTTCTCGACTCGATCGGCTCGGACATCGAGCGGATCGAGCACATCAACCGGATGATCGAGCATTTGCCGCACCAGGTCGAAGTCGACAGTGGCTGGCGGCACGTCGACGTGCTCGCGATCGCGCCGTCCGAGCGCATCGAATTGATCGCCGCGAAACACCTGAAGCAGATGCCGGCGACGATGCGCGGGCTGCTCGGCGCGATCGGCGGCAGCCAGCCGGCCGGCGCGTCGTTCGCGAGCTACCTGTTGTTCGAGGAGGCGTTCACGCGCGAGCTGATCGAACTCGGCTACCGCGACGGGCGCGCGCAGCGCGACACGCTGGCGGACTGGATCGCCCGGGCCGACGGCGGCAGTGCGCCGGCGGCCGGCACGCCGCCCGAAGGCGGTCTCGCGACAGGCGAAATACGGGTCTGACCGACAGGCGCGGGCAGGCCCGAAAGCGACCCAGCTTACATTTCGGTTGCGTTTTTGCGACGGGGCCTGCGACCGATCGCCGCACCGCCGTTGGCGGCCCGCGACCGGTTCCGCGTCTCGGAACCGTCATGTGTGCGTGCTATCATGGCCGCCGCCGTATACACCATATCGAGCAGCCCGCCGGTCCGGCGGTCGCACGGGAACCCGTCCGGGGACCGCGTGGCGCCGGGCGGGCTCGCCACCGAGCCGGCCTGCGCCGGCCCCCACATCAGGCACGCGCGGTCGGTTCCGTTCGAGCGGAGCGGGGTCGCGGCGTGCTTCAAGGCGGCGGCGCGGCCGCCCGGCTGCCGAACGCGGAATCTGCGTCCGGGGGCTGGATTCACGCGTAAAATTAGAGTCTTGGCTGCAAAAAGCGCGTTCGCGCGCCCGCGCGGCAACAGTCACGTTTAGAGAAGTCGCATTGCGCAGAACAGGGGTGGGACCATCATGAACACCATGCTTTATCCGGAACTTTACAGGTCGCTCGAAGCTGTCCGCTGGGACATGGAGAAGGACATTCCGTGGGACAAGTTCGACGCTTCGCTGCTCACCGACGAGCAGGCGAAGACGATCAAGATGAACGCGATCACCGAATGGTCGGCGCTGCCCGCGACGGAAATGTTCCTGCGCGACAACCAGCACGACAGCGACTTTTCCGCGTTCATGAGCGTGTGGTTCTTCGAGGAGCAGAAGCATTCGCTCGTGCTGATGGAATACCTGCGCCGCTTCCGGCCGGAAATGGTGCCGACCGAAGAGGAACTGCACGCGGTGCGCTTCGAGTTCGACCCGGCGCCGCCGCTCGAGACGCTGATGCTGCACTTCTGCGGCGAGATCCGCCTGAACCACTGGTATCGCTGCGCGGCCGACTGGCACACCGAGCCGGTCATCAAGCACATCTACGAAACGATCTCGCGCGATGAAGCGCGCCACGGCGGCGCTTACCTGCGCTACATGAAGAAGGCGCTGAACAACTGCGGCGACGTCGCGCGCGCGGCGTTCGCGAAGATCGGCGTGCTGATGGCGTCGGCGCGCCGCACCGAGAAGCCGCTGCACCCGACCAACCTGCACGTGAACCAGGCGCTGTTCCCGCGCGACACCGTGCAGTCGCGCCTGCCCGATCCGGAATGGCTCGAGCGCTGGCTCGACGAGCAGATCCGTTTCGACGGCGAGTGGGAAAAGAAGGTCGTCGAGCGGATCCTGCACAACCTGTCGATCCTGTTCGAGCGAACCTTCGCGACCGCGCAGGAACTGAACCGCTATCGCAAGGAAGTCACCGGCCGCCTGCAGTCCGAAGGCGGCCCGTCGTCGGCCGCGCAACCGGCCTGAGGCCGCGCGGCGTCGCAGCCGGCGTGAAGCGCCGCCGGCCGCGCTCGCCGCCCCGTATTCCCGCATGAAGCCCGCCCGGCGATCCGGCGGGCTTTTTATCTGGCGCCGCCGTGTTCCGTCGCGACGTGCACCGCGCGCCGCTCACGCCATCCGAAATCCATCATGCCCGCTACCTTCGAACGCAAGCTGATCACCCGTGACGCCCTGGTTGCGCTGCGCGCTTCGCTGCCTTCGCCCGTCGTGTTCACGAACGGCGTGTTCGACATCCTGCACCGTGGCCACGTCACCTATCTCGCCGATGCGAAGGCCCTCGGCGCATGCCTGATCGTCGGCGTGAACAGCGATGCGTCGGTGCGCATGCTCGGCAAGGGCGACGACCGGCCGATCAACCGCGAGGAAGACCGCATGGCGCTGCTCGCGGCGCTGGAAAGCGTCGACTGGGTCGTGAAGTTCGAGGAGAAGACGCCGGTATCGCTGATCGAGGCCGTCCGTCCGGACATTCTCGTGAAGGGCGGCGACTACGACATGGACGCGCTGCCGGAATCGGCGCTCGTGCGCGGCTGGGGCGGGCGGGCGCTCGCGATTCCGTTCGAGCACGACCGCTCGACGACCGCGCTGCTGAAGAAGGTGCGCGCGCAGCAGTCCTGATGCGGGTGCCGCGCCGTCAGGGCGCGGATGCCGCGAACGGCTCGGCCGGGACGGCCGGCGCGCCGATCGGGCCGCCGATCACCGGCTGATCGGCCGCCTGCGCGAGCGGCATCGCATGCAGCGCCTCGGGCCGCACCTGCCGGGACAGCACGCCCGGTTCGCGCGGACCGGCCGCCGGCAGCGGCCCGAACACGCCGCGCACGGCGACGAACGCGAGCAGGTTCGCGAGAAAGAGAACAGCGATCAGCCAGCGCAGCATCGTCGACACTCCTCGTCGTCGTTCAGTCGTTCAGTCGTTCGGTCGTTCGGTCGTTCAGTCGGCGCGATGCCGGCCGGTTTTACGTCAATCCTGCGCCGCCGCTTCCGCGGCGATCAGCGCAAGCCCGGACAGGATCAGCGCATCGTGCCGCGTATGCGGCAGCGTCAGCGCACGCGCGACGTCGTCGGCCGCACCGCCTGCCAGCACGAGCCGCACGGGGGCTTGCCACGCATCGGCGAGATCGCGCCACGCGCGTTCGATCAGCCCCGCCTGCGCGTACAGGCAGCCGGCCGACAGCGAGCGCGGCGTATCGACCTGGAACGGCTCGGCCTGCGCGCCCGCGAGCAGCCCGCTCGCGATGTCGGTGGTCAGCGTCGGCAATTGCGCGGTGTGCGTGCCGAGCGCGCGCATCATCAGCGCCCAGCCCGGCGCGATCAGCCCGCCGGTGAAACGACCGTCCGCACGCAGCGCTTCGAGCGTCGTCGCCGTGCCGAACGTCGCGATCAGCAGATGCTCGCCCGGAAACGCCGCATGCGCGCCGATCAAACCGGCCCAGCGATCGCTGCCGAGCTGTTCGGGCGTCGTATAGCCGTTCGTCACGCCGCATTGCGCGGGCCGCGAGCGGATCGTCGTGCGCGGCAGGCCGGGCCAACGGGCGTCGAGCAGCGCGTCGAGCCGGGCGGCCACGTCGGCACCCGCGACGTTCGAGATCCATGCGCCGCGCGGACGCGGCACGGCCGACCAGTCGGGATCGGCGCCGCCGTCGCGCGTATGGCCGAACGCGCCGGTGTCGACGAGCGTGCGCTGCGCGTCGGCGAGCGCCCACTTGATCCGGCTGTTGCCGGCGTCGATCAGCAGATGCGGTTCGTTCATTGCGCTTCGCGCAGCGATACGTCGCCGGCCGCGATCGCCCGCACGCCATCGGGCGTGTCGAGCAGCAGCTGGCCGGTCGCGTCGATGCCGGTCGCGATGCCGCGCACGCGTTCGACACCCTGTTCGAGCAGCACGACTTCGCGCCCCGCGTATGCGTGCAGCGCGTGCCAGCGCGGCAGGAACGGCGCGAGCCCGTCGGTGCCGAACTGCGCGAGGGCGGGGGTGAGCGCGTTCAGCGCGGCGGCGAGCGTATCGGTAAGGTTGGCCGATGCGCACGCGGCCGACAGCGCGGCCGGCGGCAGCCCGCTCGCGAGCGTCGCTTCGCGCGCGCGCAGCGCGTCGACCTGCGCGGCGACGGCTTCCGCGCCGCGCACGTTGATGCCGAAGCCGATCACGACGGCGGTCGCGTCGGCGGTGGTCCAGACGGTTTCGATCAGGATCCCGGCGAGCTTGCCGACGATGCGCGGCGTGCCGTCGTCGGTGACCGTCAGCAGCAGGTCGTTCGGCCATTTGAGCGCGACGCGCGTGCGGGCGTCGAGCGGCAGCGCGGCGAGCCCTTCCGCGAGCGCGACGCCGATCGCGATGCTGAGGCCGCCGAGCGCGTCCACGGGGCGCGGCACGATGCAGCCGACCGAGCACAGCAGCGCGTTGCCGGGCTGCGCGAACCACGGGCGGCCTTGCCGGCCGCGGCCGGCCGTCTGCTCGAACGCGACGCGCACGAGCGGCGCGGGCAGCGCGTTCGCGGCGCGCGGCAGCGCCTTGAGGCGCGTCGCGACGTCGGCGTTGGTCGAGCCGGTGGCGGCAACGATGTCGAGCGGCCACGCGCGCGGCGCGGCATCCAGGTGCGCCTCGAGCCGGTTGCGCGCGATGTGCGCGTCGCCGGAATCGGGCGTGTCGGAGGAGGTGGGGGCGTTCATGGTGGCTATTGTAGCGACAGGGGCGCAAGGGGCGCGTGGAAGCACCGGCAGCAATATCGACGATGATGGCCGCGCATCCGGCGCGGCTACCTGTTTTTCAGGCTCGGCTTGCACGGATGCGCGAATGCTCGCGGTCGGTGTCCTGCTTGACCGCGGGCCAGTTGCCGCTTGCGCCTGCCGAACCCGGCACAGTCGCGTACCGCCGCCGGCCGGCATCTTGAATTTGGCGACCGGCACGACTACGTTCGAAGTATCCGCTCTGGCGGCGCGTTCGACGGTGTTGCCGGCAGTAACGCAGACGAATCGGCGCGCGCCGGCGCGTCCTCGTCGTTGCCGCATCGACGGAAATGGCGATGAACCCGCTTCATTCGGGTTCGAGCCCGTGCAGCCTGTTCGCGCGCCTTCACCGCAAGACGCGCCGGATCGCCGCTGCCGCCGGGCTCCCGACGACGTGTGCCTGTCGCCGGCTGATGGACTCGCTCGAGTCGGCATGGTCGGCGGTGCGAGCGGGTACGTCGCATACGCACCGGCGCTGATGCGGCGGCCGACCGTTTTCAAGGAGGTGGCCATGCAACTCCACATGCATTCGCACCATTACGTGCGCCGCATTCCGGTGTGGCGAGCCGCCGTGATCGGCGGGTGCGTGGCCGGTGCGGTTTTCCTCGTCGTCCAGGTCGTCGCGGCGGCAATCATCGGACACGACGCGTGGGCGCCGCTGCGCATGATCGCGGCCATCTACTTCGGCGATGACGCGCTCGCGCCGTCGGCCACGGTCGAAGTGGGGACGCTGCTGGCCGCGCTGGGCGTGCACTTCGCGTTGTCGATCGTGTTTGCGCTGGTCCTGGCCGTGATCATCGCGTGTTTCAGCCTGGATTCGAGCATCGGGATGGCCAGCGTGGCGGGGGCCGTATTCGGCGTGCTGCTGTACGTCGTCAACTACTACGGCATGACGCAGTTGTTCCCGTGGTTCGCCGACGCGCGAGGCTGGGTGAGCGCGCTCGATCACATCGTCTTCGGACTGATCGTGTCCGACTCGTACATGCGCCTGGAACGACCCGCGCGGAGCGGCGCCGCCTGACGCCGGATGCCGCGACGGCACCCGGCCAGGCGGCTCGCGCGCATCACGGCGCGATGACCGGGTGCTTCAGCGCATGCGCGGTTTCGATCCACTGCGCGTGGAATTCGTCCGCGTCGGGCTTGAGCCCCAGCTCGCCGTTGCGATACGCCATCGCGAGCGTCTGCACGGCTTCCGGCAGCTCGTGTTCCGCCGCCCGGCGATACAGCGCGAGCGCGCGCGCTTCGTCGCGCGGCACGCCGCTGCCTTCGCGGTACGCGTTCGCGAGCATGAAGTCCGCGGCCGGAAGGTCCGCGCGCGACGCGAGCTCGAACCAGTGCGCAGCCTGCACCGGATCGGCCGCGATCCCGTAGCCACTCCGATAGATCAGCCCGAGGTAATACGCGGCGGCCGGATCGCCCTGTCCGGCCGCTTCGCCGAGCAGCGCGCGGGCGCGTGCGTAATCCTTCGGGATGTCGCCGCTGCCGAGCAGCAGAGCCTTGCCGAGTGCCAGCTGTGCACGCCGCGCGGCCGGCGTGTCGGCACGGCCGTCCGTCTGCGCGGCGGTTTCGAGCCAGCCGCGTCCCTCGTCGCGCAGCCCCGGCTCGCGCGCATCGACGAGCGCGATGCCGAGCGCCGCCTGCGCGTCGCCCGAACCGCGGCGCGCGAGGGCGCGCAACTGCGCGAGCGCATGCGGCTCGACGGCCTGCGCGACCATCGCCTGCCATTCGTCGAGCTGCGCGGCGCTCGGCGCGGGGCCGGCGGCGCGCCAGCCGGTCGCGGCGACCACGGCCGCGACGGTCACGGCCGCCGCCGCCAGCAACGCGGCCGGCGGGAGTTTCGCGCGCAGCAGGCGCCGCGCGGCGGCGGTGAAGCCGGCCTCGGCCGGCCGCATCGTCCGGATCGGTTGCATCGCGGGTCTCGTGGTCATTGCGTGAGGTCGATCTCGTAGATGGCGAGGTTCTTGCCCGAGCCGTCGTCGGCCGCGACCTGCGTGAGGCCGCTCAGGCCGGCAGCCGCCGCGTCGCGGAGCCGGTTCGGCGCGGACGTGAACCGCACGTGCGCGACCGAGCTCGCGAGCTTCGTGAAGCGCCAGCTGCGCTGCGCGCCGTCGGCCGCGCGCGTGATCGCGCCGCGTTTCTTGATGAATGCGATCAGCACGTCGCGGTTCGCGTCGGGCGACGCGAAGATCGTCTTGCTGCCGTCGAGGCCCGGGAAATTGCCGCCGCCGCTCGCGCGGTAGTTGTTGGTCGCGACGATGAACTGCGCGTTCGGGTCGATCGGCGCGCCCTTGTACGTCAGGTTCCTGATCCGGCTGCCGACCGGCTGCGTGACGTCGATCTCGTACGCGAGATCGGCGGACGTGAACATGTCGAAGTTGTAGCCGGGGAAGCTGCTGACGAGCGGCTGCACGGTCGCCTGGGTCGGGTCGATCGTGTTGAAGCGTTTCGCGGCCGTCTCGAGCCAGTTCTTCACGTCGCTGCCGCTCACCTTCACCGCGTACACGGTGTTCGGATACAGGTACAGGTCGGCCGCGTTGTTGATCGCGAGCGCGCCGGGCGCGACGTCGGTGTAGTCGCTGCCGCCGCCGAAGCCGCTCTTGAACGGCGCGCTGACCGACAGCACCGGCAGCGACGCGTATTGCGGCAGGTTCGCCTGCACGTAGGTCTTCACGTAGTCGGCCTGCGCCTCGTTGACGATCTGGATCGCGCCCGGATCGCCGACGTCGGCGAAGTACGAGTTCATCCGGTAGTCGGTCGAGCCGATCGGCGTCTTCACGTAGTCGATCGTCGCCTGGTGCTCGGCGGCGATCGCGGCGGACACCGACGGATCGGCGGCGACGTAGCTCTTGTCCGCGTTCTGGATCGGCCGCGCCTCGACGGTCGTCTGCGACTTGTCGACGCTCCAAGTCTTGCCGTCGAACTTAAGACCGAGCTTGATCACGCCGAGATGCTTGCCCCAGTAGTTGGCCATCACGGTCGGCACGCCGTTGACGGTGCCCTTCGCCTTGTCGACGCCCGGCAGGTTGAACTGCGCCACGGTGCTGTTCGCGTCCGGGAACACCTGGTGCGAGTGGCCGATCAGCATCGCGTCGATGCCGGGCACCTTCGACAGCCACCAGCTGCCGTTCTCCATCGTCGGCGAGTACGCGGTGTTGTCGAGGCCGCCGTGCGAGATCGCGACGACGAGGTCGGCGCCCTTCGCGCGCATCTCCGGAATGTACTTCTCGGCCGCTTCCTTCAGGCCGGTCGTGTAGACCTTGCCGTCGAGCCAGCGCTTGTCCCAGCTCATGATCGCGGGCGGCGTGAAGCCGATGATGCCGATCTTCACCGGCGCGCTGACGGTCTTGCCGTCGGGCGTGACGGCCGTCACCGTGCGGGTCAGGATCGTGTACGGCGTGAACAGCGGCGCGTTGGTCCTCGCGCTGATCACGTTCGCGAGCACCTGCGGGAAGTTCGGGCCCGCGCACTTCTTCTGCTGCGCGGGGGCCGGCAGCCCGTCGACGTCGAACGTGTTGCCGGTCACCTGCGACAGGTACGGCAGCCCGTAGTTGAACTCATGGTTGCCGATCCCGCCGCCGTCGAACTTCGCGGCGTTCATCACCTTGTAGATCGCGAGCGTCTGGTCGCAGCCGATCGGGTTCACGAGCGCCTGGTAGTCCGACAGCGCGGTGCCCTGGATCGTGTCGCCGTTGTCGAGCAGCAGCGTGTTCGGGTACTGCGCGCGCGCCTGCGCGATCAGCGTCGACACGCGCTCGAAACCGAGCGACTTGTCGGCGGCGAGCTTGAAATAGTCGTACGACAGCACGTTGGTGTGCAGGTCGGTCGTTTCGAGCAGCGCGAGCGTCGTGGTCGTGCCGGCGGGCGCCTGGGCCTGCGTCTGCGATGACGGCGGAGCGGTGACGTCGTCGCCGCCGCAACCGGCGAGGGCGAAGGCGAGGCTGGCGAGCGCGGCGGCGGCGCTCGCGCGGCGGCGGGAAAGCGGGGGAAGACGCATCGATTGTCCTGTTCGGTGTTCTGTTCTATGAATCGCGAGGCGCGCCGCGAGATGGCGGCGCGGGCGCCGACGGCCTGACGTGCGGCGCGTGAGAGTATCGAAAGGAAACGTGACGGAAGAATGAAAGGTCGTGCGCCCGGCATGCCGATCCGGCGGCGAACGGTGCGCCGTGGCGGGCCGGGCACCCGCAACCGGATGCCGCCGACCCGACGCCCCGGCCACGCGCGCCCGGCTGCGCGCCCCGACGGCAATCCTCACGTCGCGGCGCCGGGCGGTTCGCTACAATGGCCGCTGTCATCCTTTTGCAAACAATCCGCCCTTGGACTTCGAGACTCCTCCCGGCCTGTCGGTCGACGCCGGCGGCCAGGGTCAGACGGTGCGCCTGTACGGCCAATGGACCGCACTCGCGCTTGCGCGCAACCGCGGCGCGGTCGCGCGCCGCATCGCGGGCATCGCGTCCGGGCGCGTGAACGAATGGGATCTGTCCGGCATCGAGCGACTCGACCACGTCGGCGGCCAGGCGCTGTGGCGCGTGTGGGGCCGCAAGCTGCCGGCCGGCGTCGAGCTGTCCGCCACGCAGCGCACGATCTTCGAGCGGATCGAACGCCTCGACAGCCAGCGCGAGGCGCCCGAGCGCGTCGTGCGGTTCGATCCCGTCACGCGCCTCGGCCAGGCGATTTTCTCGTTCGCCGAACACCTGCAAGGCGGCATCGCGATGTTCGGCCTCGTGATCCTCGATGCGCTGTCGGTGCTGCGCCGCCCGCAGACGATGCCGTGGAAGGAAACCTCGGCGAACATCTACAGCGCCGGCGCGCAGGCGCTGCCGATCACCGCGCTGGTCGCGTTCCTGATCGGCATCGTGCTGAGCTACCTGTCCGCGCAGCAGCTGCAGATGTTCGGCGCGAACCGCTACATCGTGAACATCCTCGGGCTGTCGGTGATCCGCGAGCTGGGGCCCGTGCTGTCGGCGATCCTCGTCGCGGGCCGCTCCGGGTCGGCGATCACCGCGCAGATCGGCGTGATGCGCGTGACCGAGGAACTCGACGCGATGCGCGTGATGGGCATCCCGCACGGGCTGCGGCTGATCCTGCCGCGCGTGCTCGCGCTCGGCGTCGCGATGCCGCTGCTCGTGATGTGGACCAACATCATCGCGCTCACCGGCGGCGCGCTCGCCGCGAAGCTGGTGCTCGGCATCGACGTCAACTATTTCGTGCGCTCGCTGCCGGGCGTCGTGCCGATCGCGAACCTGTACATCGGCATCGGCAAGGGTGTCGTGTTCGGCATGCTGATCGCGCTGGTCGCCTGTCATTTCGGTTTCCGGATCAAGGCGAACTCGCAGAGCCTCGGCGAAGGGACGACGACCTCGGTCGTCTCGTCGATCACGGTCGTGATCCTCGCCGACGCCGTGTTCGCGATCCTGTTCCAGAACGTGGGGCTCGGATGAACGCGTCGAACGAACCGGCGGCCGGTGCCGCCAGCGCGCATGCCGCGGCAATCGGCGCAGGCTCGGTCGGCACGCCGCCGGGCGCCGCCGGGCCCGGCGACGACCTCGTGATCGAGGTGCGCAACCTGACGAAGCGCTACGGGCGCAACATCATTCACCAGAAGCTCGATTTCGACGTGCGGCGCGGCGAGATCGTGGCGATCGTCGGCGGCTCGGGCTCGGGCAAGACGACGCTGGTGCGGCAGATCCTCGGCCTCGAGCGGCCGACGTCGGGCACGATCAAGGTGTTCGGCGAGGACACGTCGAAGATCGACGACGCGACCGCGCGGATGATGCGCACGCGCTCGGGGATGCTGTTCCAGCAGGGCGCGCTGTTCTCGTCGATGACGGTGTTCGACAACGTCGCGCAGCCGTTGCGCGAGCTCGGCCGCGTGCCGCCCGACCTGCTGCACGACATCGTGATGCTGAAGCTCGAGATGGTCGGGCTGCCGTGCAAGCACGCGTCGAAGATGCCGGCCGCGCTGTCGGGCGGGATGGTGAAGCGGGTCGGCATCGCGCGCGCGATCGCGCTCGAGCCGGAGCTGCTGTTCCTCGACGAGCCGACCGCCGGCCTCGACCCGCAGGCGTCCGACGAATTCGTCGAGCTGATCGCGACGCTGCACCGCACGCTCGGGCTGACGGTCGTGATGGTGACGCACGATCTCGACACGATGGTCGCGCTGTCGACGCGCGTCGCGGTGCTGGCCGACCGCAAGGTGCTGGTCGCGGCCCCCGTCGAGGAGGCCGCGAACGTCGACCATCCGTTCATCCACGAATATTTCCTGGGGCTGCGCGGGCGCCGCGCACTGCAGGCGCTGCCGCCCGAGCGGCGCGCGAAGCTGCCGAAGGCGGCCCTCGAACCGGCGCCGTCGAGCGTCGATCTGTAAGCAAGGCAAGAAGCAAGGAACCCGCGAATGGAAAACAAATCACATGCGTTCTGGGCCGGCCTGTTCACGATCGCGCTGACGCTCGCGATCGCGGGCACCGTGTTCTGGTTCAACGTCGACCGTACCGTGCGCGTGCCGTACGACCTGCTCGCGCGCACCAACGTGACGGGCCTGTTCCCCGATGCGGCCGTGCGTTTTCGCGGCCTCGACGTCGGCAAGGTGCAGTCGATCGGCTTCGATCGCGCGCATCCGGGCCAGATCCGGATCCGGATCCTCGTCGATCTCGACGCGCCGATCACGCAGTCGACCTACGGCAGCCTCGGCTTCCAGGGCGTGACGGGCATCGCGTTCGTGCAGCTCGAGGATACGGGGCGCGACCTGGCGCCGCTGCCGTCGTCGCCGAAGGCGATCGCGCAGATCCCGATGCGGCCGAGCCTGTTCGACCAGATCCAGGAGCGCGGCGACGTGCTGCTGCGGCAGCTCGAACTGGCGGCGAAAAGCGCGAACGCGCTGATGTCGCCGGAGATGCGCGAGCAGCTGCGCGCGACGGCCGAAAGCCTGCAGCATGCGGCGGACGGCGCGGCGACGCTGTCGAAGCAGCTCGCGCCGGCGGTGGCCGCGCTGCCGGAGACGATGCACCAGGTCGATCGCGCGATGGCATCGGCGAACACGCTGCTGCAGCCGAACGGGCCGCTCGTGTCGAACCTGAACAAGGCCGGCTCGGCTGCCGAGCAGGTCGGCGTCGCGCTGAACGACCTGAACGCGCGGGTCCAGTACGACACGCTGCCGCGTTTCAACGCGCTGGCCGGCAGCGTCGGCGATGCGTCGCGGCAATTGAAGGACGTCGCCGGTGAACTCGGCCGCAACCCGCGCAGTCTGTTGTTCGGCTCGCCCGGTTCCGCGCCCGGGCCCGGCGAGGCGGGCTTCGTCTGGCCGGGGGCGGGTGCCGCGGCCGGGAAATGAAGCGCATCGCCAGGCCGCCGCTCGACCGCCCCGGTGCGAGACCGGGCCATGACGCCATCGAAACCGGAAACATCATGCAGGAACATGCCATGCCACGAATCCTTGACCGCGCGCTGCGTCCGGCCGCGACCGCGCTCGCGGTGCTGACGCTCGCGTGTGCCGCCGGCTGCGCCGGCAACGCCGCGGCGCTGTCGAACGTCCGCTACGACCTCGGGCCGGCCGCATCGGTCGTCACGGCCGGCACCGGGCCCGCGCTGAAGGTGCTCGACGTCGCCGCGCCCGACGCGCTCGACACGGACAAGTTCGTCTACCGCCTCGCGTATGCGGATGCGCAGCGCATGGCCGTCTATCGCGACAGCCGCTGGACCGCGCCACCCGCGCAACTGCTCACGCAGCGGCTGCGCGGCGCGCTGTCGTCGCGCGGCGCGGTGCTCGAAGGCACCGACGGCGTGCGCGCGCCGACGCTGAAGGTCGACCTGAACGAATTCGAGCAGGTGTTCGACGGGCAGTCGCAGAGCCACGGCGCGGTCACCGCGCGCGCGACGCTGATGCAGGACGGCAAGGTGCTCGGCCAGCGCACCTTCGTCGCGCGCGCGCCGTCGAGCACGCCCGATGCGGAAGGCGGCGCGCGTGCGCTCGCGGCAGCGAGCGACGAGCTCGTGTCGCAGATCGCCGCGTGGGTCGGCGTGCAGGCGTACGCGGGCAACCCGTGACGCACCGCGCGCAGCCGCGATGAGCGCGCCGGGCACGTCGCGCGCGTCGTCGCTGGCGCGGCAGGCGTTCGCCGCGTATGCGGCGCTCGTCGTCTATGCATCGCTGTATCCGTTCGACGGCTGGGTGTCACTCGGCATCGGGCCGTTCGACTATCTGTTCGCGCCGATGCAGCGCTATGTGACCGCGTTCGACGTGGTCACCAACGTGCTCGGCTACCTGCCGTTCGGCGCCCTCGGCGTGCTCGCGCTGCATCCGCGCTGGCGCGGCGTGGCCGCGACGCTGATCGTCGGCGGCCTCGGCGTGCTGCTGTCGGGGGCGATGGAGGCGCTGCAGACCTACCTGCCGACGCGTGTCGCGTCGAATCTCGACCTCGCGGCCAACGCGCTCGGCGCGCTGCTCGGCGCGGCGCTCGCCGCACCGGCCACCGGCGCGCTGCTCGAGCGCGGCGCGCTGCGCCGGCTGCGCTTCGCGTGGTTCGAGCCCGACGGCGCGACGCCGCTGCTGCTCGCCGGACTGTGGCCGTTCGCGATCCTGTTTCCGTCGCCGTTCCTGTTCGGCATCGGCGACTGGCCGGCCGCGCTGTGGGAACGCGCCGACGGCTCGATGCAGGACGCGCTGCTCGCGTGGCTGCCGGCCGCGTGGCGCGTGAGCGAATGGCCCGAGCGTGTCGACGGCTGGCTGTCCGACTCCGCGTGGGAAGCCGCGCTCGGCGGGTTGATGCTGTTCGCCGCGCTGGCGATCGCGTCGCTCGCGATGCGCGAGCGCGCGCCGCGCGTGCGGCTCCTGATCGGGTTCGTCGTCGCGACGCTCGCGCTGAAGGCGGCCGCGACCTTCATGCAGTCGAGCACCGGCCTCGTCGTCGTGTGGGCAACGCCCGGTGCGCGGCTCGGCATCGAGCTCGGCTTCGCGGCGGCCCTGCTCGCATTGCGCGTGCCGGCCGCGTGGCGCGCGCTGCTCGCGGCGCTCGCGCTGCTGGCCGGCGTGGCACTCGTCAACCTGCTGCCCGTCAACCCGTTCTTCGACTTCACGCTGTCGGGCTGGCGGCAGGGCCGCTACGTGCACTTCAACAGCATCGCGCGCTGGCTCGCGTGGATCTGGCCCTACGCGGCGCTGATCTTGCTCGGCCAGCGGGTCGAGCGCGCGTGGCTGCCGGCCGCGCCGCGGCGCTGACGCGGCACGCCGGGCAGGGCGGCCACGGTTCGGTCGCGGGCAGCGGCGCGCGCCGCTCGTTATAATCGTCCGCACATCCGTTGCCGCGCGCAACGGCGATCGCCCCTCTTTCCGCCCGGCACCGCGCCGGGCCGCTCGTCACCATCATGGATTCCTACTACCAGCACCACGTCTTCTTCTGCCTGAACCAGCGCGACCCGGGCGCCGAGCGTCCGAGCTGCGCGCAATGCGATGCGCAGACCATGCAGGAATACGCGAAAAAGCGCGTGAAGGAACTCGGCCTCGCGGGGCCCGGCAAGGTCCGCATCAACAAGGCCGGCTGCCTCGACCGCTGCGAGGAAGGGCCCGTGATGGTCGTGTATCCGGAAGGCACGTGGTACACGTACGTCGACCAGGCCGACATCGACGAGATCGTCGAATCGCACCTGCGCGACGGCAAGGTCGTCGACCGCCTGAAGATCTGAGCGGGCCGGCCGAATGAACGTTCATACGCAGAAGTCGCTGATCGCCGGCCCGGTCGGGCAGATCGAAATCGCGGTCGACCTGCCGGACGCCATGCGCGACGGCAGCGCCGCGCCGCGCGGCATCGCGCTCGTCGCGCACCCGCATCCGCTGTTCGGCGGCACGATGGACAACAAGGTCGCGCAAACCCTTGCGCGCACGCTGGTCCAGCTCGGCTACGTGGTGTACCGGTCCAACTTCCGCGGCGTCGGCGCGACCGAGGGCGTGCACGACAACGGCATCGGCGAGGCCGACGACCTGCTCGCCGTGCTCGCGCACATGCGCGCGCAGCCCGCGTATGCGGACCTGCCGCTCGTGCTCGCGGGCTTCTCGTTCGGCACCTTCGTGCTGTCGCATGTCGCGAAGCGGCTGCGCGACGCGGGCGAGACGATCGAGCGGATGGTGTTCGTCGGCACGGCCGCGAGCCGCTGGCAGGTCGCCGAGGTGCCGGAGAACACGCTCGTGATCCACGGCGAAACCGACGACACGGTGCCGATCGCGTCGGTCTACGACTGGGCGCGGCCGCAGGAACTGCCGGTCGTCGTGATCCCCGGCGCCGAGCATTTCTTCCATCGCAAGCTGCACGTGCTGAAGCGCATCATCGTCGACGCGTGGCGTTGATGCGCTGAACCCGGCGTGCGGCGCCGCTGCCGCACGCGTGCGATGTCGCCGCTCGCGCGACATCGCGCCGCATCGTGTCACGGCACGGTCGCCCATGCCCGCTCCGGCGCAGTGCAGCCCGACTTGCACGGCGCCTGCGCACGCCTTTCGCGCGGCTTCGATCACCCTCTCTCGCAGCGAAGCCACGCCATCCTCTCGAAGCCGGTGTGCGGCCACCCGGGCCACGGTTCCCGAAAACGTCGTTCGCGGCCACGTATAATGGCCGCAATTCGCGTCGCCCGCGGCCCGGCTGGGCCCATGCGGCGCTCGTTTCGCCGCCTGTCCGCCCGCTCGCGACGGCCGCGAACCGAACGCGTCCGCACGAGTCCAACCGGCGCGTTTCGCGCCGTCCGACGCAGTCGGACGAACGCCGGAACGCCCGCCGCCTTGCCGTTCAACCCTTGCGCGTTTCGCGCCGCACTTTCTGCCATCAGCCTGAATCGATCATGCGTCTGTCTCCCCAAGGCCTCAAGTCCCTCGCTTCTTCCATCGCCTTCGGCACCGCCGCGCGCAACGTCGCGCTGGGCGTGATGCTGCCCGTCGCGCTCGCGTCGACGATCGTCGTCGCCGAGGCGAAGCCGGCCGCCAAGGCCAAGGCCGCGCATGCCGCGCCGGCCGCCGCCGCCGAGCAGTTCACCGGCGCGCCCGCGACCTTCATGCCGGGCGCGGTGCCGCCGCCGGGCGTGAACGCGCGCTCGTGGGTGCTCGTCGATGCGACGAGCAACACGGTGCTCGCATCGGGCAACGCCGACGAACGCGTCGAGCCCGCATCGCTGACGAAGCTGATGACGGCCTACCTGGTGTTCGAGGCGCTCGACAAGAAGAAGATCTCGATGGAGCAGATCGTCACGCCGAGCGTCGCGGTACGCCGCGTCGGCACCGACGAGTCGCGCATGTTCATCGAGGCGAACAAGCCGGTGTCGGTGCACGACCTCGTGTACGGGATGATCATCCAGTCGGGCAACGACGCCGCGATCGCGCTGGCCGAACTGGTCGGCGGCAGCGAAGGGCAGTTCGTCACGCTGATGAACGACGAGGCGGCGCGCCTCGGCATGAAGGGCACCCACTTCGCCGACGTGAACGGCATGCCCGACCCGAACCACTACACGACGGCCGGCGACCTCGCGAAGCTGTCCGCGCACCTGATCCGCGATTTTCCGCAGTACTACAGCATCTTCTCGGAGAAGGAGTTCAAGTACAACAACATCCGCCAGGGCAACCGCAACCGCCTGCTGTGGCTGGATCCGACGGTCGACGGCCTGAAGACGGGCCATACGCAGGCGGCCGGCTACTGCCTGATCGCGTCGGCGAAGCGCGCGATCCCGGGTGTCGACAGCCAGCGCCGTCTCGTGTCGGTGATGATGGGCGAGCAGAAGGAAGGCGAGCGCACGCAGGACAGCATGAAGATGCTGAACTACGGCTATAGCGCGTTCGACGCGGTGCGCCTGTTCAAGGGCGGCCAGGCGATGTCGACGCCGCGCATCTACAAGGGCAAGGAAAACACCGTGCAGGTCGGCGTGAAGGGCGACCAGTGGGTGACCGTGCCGCGCGGCCTGGGCGACAAGGTCAAGCCGGAAGTCGAGGTCAACGCGCCGCTGATCGCGCCGCTCGCGGAAGGCCAGCAGGTCGGTACCGTGAAGATCGTCGCCGACGGCAAGACGCTGTCGGAGTTCCCGGTCGTCGCGCTGCAGGCCGTGCCGGAAGCGGGTATCTTCGGCCGTATCTGGGACTCGATCCTGCTGATGTTCAGCAAGAAGAAGTAAGCGCGACGGGCCTTTGTTTTTACGACTTCATCCCCATCTGTCATTGCCATGAGCCAAGCCGAATTCGAACCGATCGTCTACCTCAGCGTGTCGTCGCACGAGGAACTGGTGCCGCTGTCGGAAGCCCGCGTGCCGGTGCTCGACCGCGGGTTCATCTTCGGCGATGGCGTGTATGAAGTCGTCCCCGTTTATGCGCATGACGGCGCGCACGTGCCGTTCCGGATCGAACAGCATCTGGAGCGGCTCGCGCGCAGCCTGAAGAAGATCGGCATCGACAATCCGCATGACGCGGCCGGCTGGCGCGCGCTGATCGAGCGCGTCGTCGCCGCGAATGCGGAAGGCCTCGGCGACGGCCATGCGCTCGTCTACCTGCAGGTGACGCGCGGTGTCGCGAAGCGCGGCCACGCGTTCCCGGCGAATACGGTGCCGACGGTGTTCGCGATGACGAGCCCGCTGCGCCTGCCGTCGGACCAGGAGCGCGCGCAGGGCGTGCGCTGCGTGACGGCCGAGGATCGCCGCTGGCTGCATTGCGACATCAAGTCGATCTCGCTGCTCGGCAACGTGCTGATGGCGCAGCATGCGGCCGAACGCGACGCGTTCGAGACGATCCAGCTGCGCGACGACAACGTGACCGAAGGTTCGTCGTCGAACGTGTGGATCGTGAAGAACGGCGAGCTGTACGCGCCGCCGCGCAGCAACAGGATCCTCGAAGGGATCCGCTACGCGCTGGTCGAGCAGCTGGCCGACGAATGCGGCATTCCGTTCGTCGCGCGCGAGATCAGCGAAGCCGAGCTGCGCTCGGCGGACGAGATCATGATCACGTCGGCCACGAAGGAGATTTTGCCCGTCACGTCGCTCGACGACCTGCCCGTGCAGGGCGGCAAGCCGGGCCCCGTGTTCGCGGCGTTGTACGACGCGTACCAGCGTGCGAAGGCACGCGAGTTTGAACAGTTTGACCTAACCCGGAGAAAGTGATGAGCGAACCGACCAAAACCATCGAGGTCACCGGTGCGATCGATGCCCGGAAGGAGTCGCTGCTGGAGTTTCCGTGCGACTTCCCGATCAAGATCATGGGCAAGGCGCACCCGGAGTTCAAGGATACGATCTTCAAGGTCGTGGCCGTCCACGACAACGAGATCGACGTCGAGAAGATCGAGGAGCGTGCCTCGAGCGGCGGCAACTACACCGGCCTCACGATCACCGTGCGCGCCACGAGCCAGCAACAGCTCGACGACATCTACCGCGCACTGACCGGCCATCCGATGGTCAAGGTCGTGCTCTGAGCGCCGCTTTCCATCCTCCTTCCTGCGCGCACTCGGCGGGGGTCTTCCCCGCCGCGCGCCGCGCGTCCAGCTCGTCGCACAGCTGCTGGTACTCGGCGACTTCCTGAAGCAGCCAGGTCCTGAACGCCTGCACGCGCGGCGTGTTCACGAGCGGCGGCGGACACACGAAAAAATAGTGCCACGGGCTCTGCCCGTCGATGTCGAACAGGCGCACGAGGCGCCCGTCCAGCAGGTCGTGCACCGCGAGCGAGCGGCGCACCAGTGCGATGCCCTGGCCGTCGATCGCGGCCAGCAGCAGGTTCGACGAATCCTGGTACAGAATCCCCCGTTTCGGCTCGGTCAATGTATCGAGCCCCGCCGCGTCGAACCACGGCCGCCACAGCTCGTCGTCCGAGCGCAGCAGGTTGTAGTGCACGAGATCGGCGGGCGTCTGCGGCAGCTTGCCGCCGTTCAGCGTCGGCGAGCACGCCGGAAAGAACACTTCCTCGAACAGCGGCTCGACGTGCAGCCCCGGATAGCTGCCGGAGCCGAAGCGGATCGCGAGATCGACGTCGTCGCGCGCGAAGTCGGTGAGCGAGTTGGTGGACTGCAGCTCGACGTCGATTTCCGGATGCCGCTCGATGAACGTGCCGATGCGCGGCGTGATGAAGCGCGCGGCGAACGACGACAGCATCGACACCACCAGCCGCCGTCCGCGGTCGCTCGCGCGCACCTCGCGCGTCGCATCGGCGATCTGCATCAGCGCGGTGCGCACCTGCTGCGCGTAGCGCATGCCGGCGTCGGTCAGGCACAGCCGCTTGCCGTTGCGCGTGAACAGCTGCACGCCGAGCTCCTCCTCGAGCGCGCGAACCTGGTGGCTGACCGCGCCGTGCGTGACGTACAGCTCGTCGGCGGCGCGGGAGAAATTCTCGTGACGGGCGGCGGCTTCGAACGCGCGAATCGCGTTCAGCGCAGGCAGCTGGCGGAGGTCCATTTGCTAATTTTCCTCACATCGACGTGAAAATTGGTCGTTTGGTCGGGTGCCTTGAAGTGACTACGATTGTAGCCATCGAAGCATTTATTGGCGGAGTCGATCATGCAAGAAATTTCTTCAAGCATCACGTTCGAAATCCCCGCGGGCGAGACCGTGCCGATGAAGGTGCAGCGCAGCACGCGTCTGACGGTGCAATGCGGGCCGGTGTGGGCGACGCGCAGCAACGACGTCGAAGACTACTTCCTGGTCGACGGCGAGACGCTCCGGCTGCGTCGCGGCGAGCGGCTGTGGCTCAGCGCGGAAGGCCGGCAGGGCGCGCAGGTCGCGTTCTCGGTGTCGCGGCCGGCCGGGGAAGTCGCGCGCGGCGCGCTGGCGCGCCTGCGCAACCGCGTGAACGCGCTGTTCCACGACGGCTGGCGCACCGTCTGACCGACCTTTCCTCTGACGGATGCTCGCGATCCGTCCCCTTCCCGGGCCGGCGAGACGCATGGGTTTTCGGTAAACTAGCGCCCATGTCCGTCTCACCGGTTGCCATCGTGTCCACGCCTGTCGCTGTTTCCGAATCGCCCGCCGGGTCTCCGGTTCAGCCCGTCGTGCCGGTCACCGTGCGCTGGCGGGGCAGCGAGGCCTACCAGACGAGCTTCGACGCGATGCGCGCGTTCACCGACACCCGCACGGCCGACACCGGCGACGAAATCTGGGTCGTCGAGCATCCGCCCGTCTACACGCTCGGCCAGGCCGGCGACCCGGCCCACCTGCTGGTGGCCGACAGCGGCGTGCCGCTCGTGAAGGTCGACCGCGGCGGGCAAATCACCTACCACGGCCCCGGCCAGATCGTCGCCTACCTGCTGCTGGACCTGCGCCGGCGCAAGCTGATGGTGCGCACGCTCGTGACGAAGATCGAGGAGGCCGTGATCGAAACCCTCGCGGCGTATAATCTCGCTTCGGTCCGCAAGGCGGGCGCGCCGGGCATCTACGTGGCATCCGGCGTGCACGAAGGCGCGAAGATCGCGGCCCTCGGCCTGAAGATCCGCAACGGCTGCAGCTATCACGGGCTGAGCCTGAACGTGAAGATGGATCTGCGCCCGTTTCTCGCGATCAACCCGTGCGGCTATGCCGGACTGGAAACCGTCGACATGGCGAGCCTCGAGGTTGCCGCCGACTGGAACGACGTCGCCCACACGCTGGTGGGTCGTCTGATTGCCAACCTCGATGGCGCATCCGCGGCCGCCGACAAGCCGCAGGCACTGGAACATTCGAATGACTGACGTTACCGCTTCCCCCGCACCGGCCGACTCGGCCGCGACCGCTGCCTACGATCCGACCGCCAAGCAGAAGGCGCAGGCGAAGACGGCGCGCATCCCGATCAAGGTCGTTCCGATCGAGAAGCTGAAGAAGCCGGAGTGGATCCGCGTGAAGGCGGCCACCGGCAGCTCGCGCTTCAACGAGATCAAGACGATCCTGCGCGAGCACAACCTGCATACCGTGTGCGAGGAAGCGAGCTGCCCGAACATCGGCGAATGCTTCGGCAAGGGCACCGCGACGTTCATGATCATGGGCGACAAGTGCACGCGCCGCTGCCCGTTCTGCGACGTCGGCCACGGCCGTCCCGATCCGCTCGACGCGGACGAACCGAAGAACCTCGCGCGCACGATCGCGGCGCTCAAGCTCAAGTACGTGGTGATCACGAGCGTCGACCGCGACGACCTGCGCGACGGTGGCGCCGCCCACTTCGTCGAGTGCATCCGTGAAGTGCGCGAGCAGTCGCCGGAGACGCGCATCGAGATCCTGACGCCGGACTTCCGCGGCCGTCTCGACCGCGCGATCTCGATCCTGAACGCCGCGCCGCCCGACGTGATGAACCACAACCTCGAAACGGTGCCGCGCCTGTACAAGGAAGCGCGCCCGGGTTCGGACTACGCGCACTCGCTGAAGCTGCTGAAGGACTTCAAGGCGCAGCATCCGGACGTCGCGACGAAGTCGGGCCTGATGGTCGGCCTCGGCGAGACCGAAGAGGAAATCCTGCAGGTGATGCGCGACCTGCGCGCGCACGACGTCGACATGCTGACGATCGGCCAGTACCTGCAACCGTCCGAGCACCACCTGCCGGTGCGTGCGTACGTGCATCCGGATACGTTCAAGATGTACGAGGAAGAGGCGTACAAGATGGGCTTCACGCACGCGGCCGTCGGCGCGATGGTGCGTTCGAGCTATCACGCCGATCTGCAGGCGCATGGGGCCGGGGTGGTCTGAGCGTCGCGATGCCGCGATTGTCTCGCGCAGTTGAAAAAAGCCCGCAGCGATGCGGGCTTTTTCGTTGGCGCGGCGGCCAGCCGCGCATGCGCACGGCAATCGTCACCCGACCGGACACGCAATCCGGTCGAGCATGGAAAGCAAAGCTGAAACGGCATCGATAGCTTCGCAGGATAAGTTCGCTCCCGCCGCGCGCAAAGCTCGTAAAGTCGGCTCTCCCGCAGCAATGCCCGCATTCCGAAGGAGAGCCGCATGTCCCGTTTCAGCTTCGTCCGCCGCGCCGTCGTCGCGCTGACCGCCTTTGCCGCGCTCGGCGCGGCGCATGCCGAATCGCGCGAGGTCGTGATCGCGTACCAGGACATGGTCGTGCCGTGGCGCTATGCGCAGGCGAGCGGTGAAGTCGAAAAGGCGACCGGCTACAAGGTCACGTTCCGCAAGCTCGACAGCGGTGCCGACGTGATCCGCGCGCTCGCGTCGGGCTCCGTGCAGCTCGGCGAGGCCGGTTCCAGCCCGATCGCGGCCGGCCTGTCGCAGGGGCTCGACATCTCGCTGTTCTGGGTGCTCGACAACATCAACGACGCCGAGGCGCTCGTCGCGCGCAACGGCTCGGGCGTGACCAGCGTCGCCGCGCTGAAGGGCAGGAAGATCGGCGTGCCGTTCGTGTCGACGTCGCATTTCCATACGCTCGTCGCGCTGCAGGCCGCCGGCGTGAACCCGAACGACGTGAAGATCGTCAACCTGCGTCCGCCCGAGGTCGCGGCCGCGTGGACGCGCGGCGACATCGACGCGACCTACATCTGGGATCCGGTGCTCGCGAAGGTCAAGCAGTCGGGCACCGTGCTGACGACGTCCGGCAAGGTTGCGAAAGAAAGTGGCAAGGCGACCTTCGACGGCTTCGTCGTGAGCCGCAAGTTTGCGCGCGAAAACCCCGAGTTCGTCGCGCGCTTCGTGAAGGTGCTCGCGGCCGCCGACGCCGACTACCGCGCGCATGCGGCGACGTGGAAGGTCGGCTCGCCGCAGGTCGCGGCGGTCGCGAAGGTGTCGGGTGCGGACGCGCAGGACGTGCCCGCGAGCCTCGCGCTCTACGCGTTCCCGACGCCGGCCGAGCAGGCGTCGCCGACGTGGCTCGGCGGCGGCGCGCAGTCGGGCGCCGCGAAGTCGCTCGCGGCCACCGCCGCGTTCCTGAAATCGCAGGGCACGATCCAGACGGTGCTCGCCGACTATTCGGTCGGCGTCGATCCGCAGTTCGTGCAGAAGGCCGCGCGCTGAACGCGGCGATCATCGCGGAGTCCCGAGCATGAGCACGCTGGAAGTCCGTCAGGTATCGGTCGACTATCCCGGCGAACGCGGCCGGCCGACGACGCAGGCGCTCGCGCGCGTCGACCTGCGCATCGAAGCCGGTGAATTCGTCGTCGCGCTCGGCGCGTCCGGGTGCGGAAAGACGACGCTGCTGAACTGCATGGCCGGCTTCGTCGCGCCGACGACCGGCGACGTGCGCGTCGACGGCGTGCCGGTCACGGGCCCCGGCGCCGATCGCGGCGTCGTGTTCCAGAAATACGCGTTGCTGCCGTGGCTCGACGTGCTCGAGAACGTCGCGCTCGGGCTGCGCTTCGCACGCGTGTCGAAGGCCGAACGCGAAGCGCGGGCGCGGGAGATGCTCGCGCTGGTCGGGCTCGACAAGCATGCGCACGCGCGCGTGTACGAGCTGTCGGGCGGGATGCAGCAGCGCGTCGGCATCGCGCGTGCGCTCGCGAGCGATCCGCGCGTGCTGCTGATGGACGAGCCGATGGGTGCGCTCGACGCGATGACGCGCGGCACGATGCAGGCGCTCGTGCTCGACGTGTGGGCACGCACCGGCAAGACGGTGTTCTTCATCACGCACGACGTCGAGGAGGCGCTGTTCCTCGCGACGCGTCTCGTCGTGATGACGCCGGGCCCCGGCCGGATCGCGGAAACGTTCGAGCTGCCGTTCGCGCGGCGCTATGTCGAATCGCGCGATGCGCGCGCGGTGAAGTCGTCACCGGATTTCATCGCATGGCGCGAGCGGCTGATCGCGTATCTGCATCGCGACGAGGCGGTGGCGGAGCGCGCGTGATGCATGAGTTCGCGCGACAGGGCGCGTCCGTCGGGCGCGGCCGGATCAGTACTTTGCACAGGCAGGACGACATGAGCACCCAGGATTCGTTGGCAGCCGATCGAGCGGCCGCGGAGGTCGGGCAGGATCAACGCGCGACGCAACGGCGTCACGCGGTGCGGCCGGCTCGCGCATCGCATCGTTACCGGTTGCCGGGGCAGGGCAGGACGGCCGCGCTCAGCGCGGCGACGGTCGCGGTGCTGGCCGTGCTGTGGTGGGTCGCGACGTACCGGCAGTGGTTGCCGCCGCTGTTCCTGCCGGCGCCGGAAGCGGTGTGGGCCGCGTTCGTCGACGCGTGGCATGGCCGCATCCAGGGCGGCCTGCCGTTGTCGGAGCATTTGTTGTGGAGCGCCGCGCGCGTGTTTGGCGCCTTCGTATTCGCCACTGCGATCGGCGTGCCGGCCGGGATCCTGATGGGCGTGAGCCGCATCGCGCGCGGCGTGCTCGATCCGCTGCTGGAGTTCTACCGGCCGCTGCCGCCGCTCGCGTATCTGCCGCTTGTCGTGATCTGGTTCGGCATCGACGAGACGGCGAAGCTGGTCGTGATCTTCCTCGCGTGCTTCGCGCCGATCGCGATGGCCGCCCGTGCCGGCGTGCGCGCGGCAACCGTCGAGCAGATCAACGCCGCGTATTCGCTCGGCGGCAGCTTCGCGCAGATCGTGCGGCATGTCGTGCTGCCGGCCGCGCTGCCGGAAATCCTCACCGGGTTGCGGATCGCGATCGGGTTCGGCTGGACGACGCTGGTCGCGGCCGAAATGGTCGCCGCGACGGCCGGGCTCGGGCAGATGGTGCTCAACGCGTCGAGCTTCCTGCGTACCGATCTCGTCGTGATGGGGATCCTGATCATCGGCGCGATCGCATGGCTGTTCGATCTCGCGATGCGGTGGGTCGAGCGGCGGGTAGTGCCGTGGAAGGGCCGCGGGTGATGCCCGGATGAGGCCAGGATGAGGCCCGCGGGCGGCATGCGCGCCGCCCGTGCCGGTCGTGTCATTCGCCCATCGCGACGCCTTCCCGCCGCGGGTCGGCCCCGCCGAACCACACCGTCTGCCCCTGCACGTTCAGCCGCTGGATTCCCTGCAGTCCCGAATTCATCTCGACGACCCGCACGTCGTGCCCGCGCCCTTTCAACCCGTCGACGAGCGCGTCCGACACGCGGCCGCGTTCGAGCTGCGTCGGCCCGTTCATCGACCCGACGTTCGGCAGCGCGATCGCCTGCTGCATCGTCATTCCCCAGTCCATCACGCCGATCATCGTCTTCGCGACGTGGTTGATGATCGCGGGGCCGCCGGCCGAGCCGACGATCATCGTCACCTGCTTCGTCTTCTGGTCGAACACGAGCTCGGGCGACATCGCCGAGCGCGGCCGCTTGCCCGGCTGCACGCGGTTCGCGACCGGCCGCCCGTTCTCGTTCGACACGAACGAGAAATCGGTCAACTGGTTGTTCAACATGAACCCGCGCACCATCAGCCGCGAACCGAACGCGTCCTCGACGCTGGTCGTCATCGACAGCGCCTGGCCGTAGCGGTCGACGATCGCGATGTCGGACGTCGACGGCAATTCGGGGCTGCGGTCGTCGGCCAGCGCGAGCGTCGCGCCCTGCGGCGTGCCGGCCTGCGCGACGCCCATGCTCGTGTCGCCGATCAGGCGCGCGCGCTGCGCGAGATAGGCCCGGTCGACGAGGCTCGCCCAGCTGCCGCCCGGCAGCGGCGCGAAATCCGGATCGGCGACGTAGCGCGCACGGTCCGCATACGCGAGGCGTCCCGCTTCGCTGAACAGGTGCGCGGCGAACGGCGTCGGCTCGTAGCCGACGTCGTTGCGCACCGGCTTCTGCGCGCCGATCTGCTGCCAGTCGGGCATCGCCTCGAGGATGCCGAGCATCTGCGCGATCGCGAGGCCGCCCGACGACGGCGGCGGCATCCCGCACACCACCGAGCGCCGGTAGTCGGTGCACAGCGGCGCGCGCACCTTCGCCTTGTAGCGCGCGAGATCCTGCAGCGACAGCAGGCCCGGATTGGTCGGGTGCTTGCGCACCTTCGTGACGATGTCGCGCGCGATCGCGCCGGTGTAGAACGCATTCGCGCCGCGATCGGCGACCTGGCGCAGCACGGTCGCGAGCGCGGGGTTCTTCAGCACCGTGCCGGCCGCCTTCGGCGTGCCGTCCTTGTTGTAGAAGTACGCACGCGCGGCCGGGTCGTTCATCAGGTACTTGTCGTTCGCGATCAGCATCGCGAGGCGCGGGCTGATCGTGAAGCCGTGCTCGGCGAGCCGGATCGCGGGCTGGAACAGCCGGCGCCACGGCAGCTTGCCGTGCGCGCGGTGCGCGGCGTCGAGCATCCGCAGCACGCCCGGCGTGCCGACCGAACGGCCGCCCACGACACCTTCGTAGAAGCCCATCGGCTGGCCGGTCGGGCCGTAGAACAGCCGGTCCGTCGCGGCGGCCGGCGCGGTCTCGCGGCCGTCGTACGCCTGCGTCGCACGGCCGTCGAAGTACAGCATGAACGCGCCGCCACCGAGCCCCGACGATTGCGGCTCGACGAGCGCGAGCACCATCTGCGTGGCGATCGCCGCGTCGATCGCGGTGCCGCCGGCCTTCAGCATCTCGTAGCCGGCCTGCGTGGCGAGCGGGTTCGCGGCCGCGATCATGAAGCGCTGCGAGGTCCAGCCCGGCTTGTCGGTCCAGCCGGACGACAGTTCGGGTGCGTGAACGCCGGGCAGCGGCACCGCGGCGCCCGATGCGGCAGCGACCGGGACGACGGCGCCCGACGGCGCGGACGGCGATGTGCAGCCGGCGCCGAACGTGACGAGCGCGGCGAGCGCGAGCGTGGCGACGAGCGTCCGGGGACGCGAATGCGGACGGATCCGGTCGAACATTGAAACCCTCGGCAACAGTGAATTCGAAGGAGGCGGCGTGTGCGCGGCACGCGCTCCGCACGGACGGCGCGCTATTGTCGCCGTGCGGCCGGCGGATTGTCATCCGACAGGAAACCCTGACGCATCCCGCCGGGCCCGCCCCGGCCGGCCTTTCCGGCCTGTTCGAGGATGAACTCTATGAACGTCGCGGTCGCGCGCGTGTGGTGCCGGTTCGGCATGTAGAGCATGTACATGTGCGTGCCGAAGATGCTGAGACGATACGCGTCGAGCGACGTGACGACCGTGCCGCGCCGCATGTCGTCCTGCATCACGTAGTCGGGCACGATGCCGACGCCGATCCCGGCGAGGATCGCCTGGCGCAGGAACAGGAAGTTCTCCGAAATCAGCGTGGGCTCGAGCAGCACCTCGTGGCGTTCGTCGCCGAGGTACGCCGCGATCCGCAGCTGCCGCCCCAGTACCGTCGCGGTGACGACCGGCGCGGCGGCCAGCGCGCCGAGGCTCGCGGGCATCCCGTGCGCGGCCGCGAACGCGGGCGACGCGCACGCGACGTAGCGCACCGCGCCCATGTCGCGCGCGACGAGGTTCTGCGGCGGCTCGGACATCACGCGGATCGCGATGTCGACTTCGTCGCGCATCAGGTCCTCCACGCGATTCTCGAACACCACGTCGAGCACGATGCCCGGATGCAGCCGCTTGAACGCGAGCAGCCAGTCGGACATCACCATCTGCCCGTAGCCGCTCGGCACCGACAGCCGCACGCGGCCCTGCAGGTCCTGGCCGAGCGTCGTCACCGATTCCTGCGCGGCGAGCAGCTCGTTGCGGATGCGCCGGCCGTGCTCGTACAGCTTCAGCCCGATTTCGGTCGGCTCGATGCGGCGCGTCGTGCGGCGCACGAGCTGCTGGCCGATCGAGCGCTCGAGCTGGTTCAGCCGGTAGCTGACGTTCGCGCGGCTCATCTTGAGCCGCTGCGCGGCCTTGCTCAGGTTGCCCGCGTCGAGGATCTCGACGAGCAGCGTCAGCGCGTTCAGGTCCATGCCCGGTGTCTCCTGATCCGTCCCGCTTAAGGACCCGAAGCGGTCCGAAAGCATTCAATGTCAAGTCAGACTTGACAGCTTGTAAAGTCGAGCGGGAATTGTCAATGAATCTCGATCAATCGAGAATCGAGTCATGCCCGGCACATGCGCCGGATCGTTTCCCGCCGCGCGGGATCGGGAAGCGGCGCCGCTCGCCGGCCCGGCGACCGGTCTCGCCCGCATGGCGCACCGCAATGGAGACACGATGAATTCAACCGCTTCCCCCGAACCCGCCCAGACCGGCACCGTCACGCGCGAACGGCGCGACAAGGTGCTCGTCGTCACGATCGACCATCCGCCCGTCAACGCGCTGTCCGCCGATGTGCGGCGCGGCCTCGTCGACGCGCTCGACGCCGCGCAGGCCGACGCCGCGATCCGCGCGGTGCTGATCGTCGGCGCCGGCCGCAACTTCATCGCGGGCGCCGACATCCGCGAATTCGGCAAGCCGCCCGTGCCGCCGTCGCTGCCCGAGGTCTGCGAGCGGATCGAGTCGAGCGAGAAGCCGGTCGTGGTGGCGCTGCACGGCGCGACGCTCGGCGGCGGCCTCGAAGTCGCGCTCGCCGCGCATTACCGGCTCGCGGTGCCCGGCGCGAAGCTCGGGCTGCCCGAAGTCACGCTCGGCCTGCTGCCCGGCGCGGGCGGCACGCAGCGCGCGCCGCGCCTGATCGGCGCGCAGGCCGCGCTCGACCTGATGCTGACGGGGCGTCACGCGAGCGCCGACGAAGCGCTCGCGCTCGGCCTCGTCGATCGCGTCGCGCACAGCGACGACACGCTCGCCGAAGGTCTCGCCTATGCGCAGGAACTCGTGTCGCTCGGCGCGCCGGCTCGGCGCACCCGCGATGCGCAGGGCCTCGCCGACCGCGCGGCCGCGCAGGCCGCGATCGACGCGGCGCGCGCCGAGTTGCCGAAGAAGTCGCGCGGCCTGTTCTCGCCGGCGAAGATCGTCGACGCGGTCGAGGCCGCGCTCACGCTGTCGTTTGACGCGGGGATGAAGCTCGAACGCAGCCTGTTCCTGCAATGCGTCGACAGCCCGCAGCGCGCGGGCCTCGTGCACGCGTTCTTCGCGGAACGCGAGGCCGCGAAGGCGCCCGAGGCGCGCCGCGCGAGCGCGCGCCCGGTCGAGCGGATCGGCGTGGTCGGCGGCGGCACGATGGGCGCGGGCATCGCGGTCGCGGCACTCGACGCCGGGTTGCCGGTGACAATGATCGAACGCGACGAAGCGTCGCTCGCGCGCGGCCGCGCGCATGTCGGGAAGGTGTACGACGGGCTCGTCGCGAAGGGGCGGATGACGCCGGCCGCGCACGCGGCGCGCCTCGCGCGCTTCAAGGGCAGCACGTCGTACGACGCGCTCGCGCAGGCCGACGTCGTGATCGAGGCGGTGTTCGAGGACATGGCCGTGAAAAAGGCGGTGTTCGCCGAGCTCGCGCGCGTGTGCAAGCCGGGCGCGGTGCTCGCGACCAACACGTCGTATCTCGACATCGACGAGCTGGCCGCCGGCATCGATCGGCCGGCCGACGTGATCGGCCTGCATTTCTTCTCGCCGGCGAACGTGATGAAGCTGCTCGAGATCGTCGTGCCGGCGCGCGTCGCCGATGACGTCGTCGCGACCGCGTTCGCGCTGGCCAAACAGCTGAAAAAGACGCCGGTGCGCGCCGGCGTGTGCGACGGCTTCATCGGCAACCGGATCCTCGCCGTCTATCGCACCGCGGCCGACTACCTGATGGAAGACGGCGCGTCGCCGTACCAGATCGATCGCGCGGTGCGCGAATTCGGCTTCCCGATGGGGCCGTTCCAGGTCGTCGACCTCGCGGGCGGCGACATCGGCTGGGCGACCCGCAAGCGCCGCGCGGCCACGCGCGACCCGCGCGCGCGCTACGTGGAGATTTCCGACCGGCTGTGCGAGTGCGGCTGGTTCGGCCAGAAGACGGGGCGCGGCTACTACCTGTATCCGGACGGCGCGCGGGTCGGCACGCCGGACCCGGAAGTCGAGGCGATCGTCGCGCAGGAGCGTGCGAAGAAGGGCATCACGCCGCGCACGTTCACCGACGACGAAATCCTGCGCCGCTACCTTGCCGCGATGATCAACGAAGGCGCGAACGTCGTGCACGAGAAGATCGCGCTGCGCCCGCTCGACGTCGACGCGGTGTTCCTGTACGGCTACGGCTTCCCGCGCCATCGCGGCGGCCCGATGCACTACGCGGACACCGTCGGCCTCGCGAACGTGCTCGCCGACATCCGCGCGTTCGCGCAGGAGGATCCGCTGTTCTGGAAACCGTCGCCGCTGCTCGTCGAGCTGGTCGGGCGCGGCGCGGATTTCGCGAGCCTGAACCGTATCGACTGAACGCCCACCGCATTCGCAACGGACCCACGATGGACCTCAATTTCACTCCCGAAGAGGAAGCGTTCCGCACCGAAGTGCAGCGCTTCCTCGCCGCCGAACTGCCCGCGCGCACCGCGCGCAAGGTGAAGGGCGGCCTGCACCTGACGCGCGACGACATGCGCGAATGGCACGCAATCCTGAACGCCCGCGGCTGGCTCGCGAGCCACTGGCCGCGCGAATACGGCGGCCCCGGCTGGAGCGTCGCGCAGAAGTTCCTGTTCGACAACGAATGCGCGCTCGCCGGTGCGCCGCGCATCGTGCCGTTCGGCGTCAACATGCTCGGGCCCGTGCTGATCAAGTACGGCAGCGAAGCGCAGCAGCGCCACTGGCTGCCGCGCATTCTCGACGGCACCGACTGGTGGTGCCAGGGCTATTCGGAGCCGGGCGCCGGTTCCGACCTCGCATCGGTGAAGACGAGCGCGGTGCGCGATGGCGATCACTACGTCGTGAACGGCCAGAAGACGTGGACCACGCTCGGCCACTACGCGAACATGATCTTCTGCCTCGTGCGCACCGCGACCGACGTGCGCAAGCAGGAGGGCATCAGCTTCCTGCTGATCGACATGAACACGCCCGGCGTCGAAGTGCGCCCGATCATCACGCTCGACGGCGAGCACGAGGTGAACGAAGTGTTCTTCACCGACGTGCGCGTGCCCGTGGCGAACCTGGTCGGCGAAGAGAACCGCGGCTGGACCTGCGCGAAATACCTGCTCACGTACGAGCGGACCAACATCGCCGGGATCGGCTTCTCGACGGCCGCGCTCGAGCGGCTGCGCGCGGTGGCCGCGAAGGTCACGAAGAACGGCCGGCCGCTCGCCGACGATCCGTTCTTCGCGGCGCGCATCGCGCGCGTCGAGATCGAACTCGAGAACATGCGCACGACCAACCTGCGCGTGCTGGCGGCGGTCGCGGGCGGCGGCGTGCCGGGCGCGGAAAGCTCGATGCTGAAGATCCGCGGCACGCAGATCCGCCAGGAGATCACCGCGCTGATGCGCCGCGCGATGGGGCCGTACGCGCAGCCGTTCGTCGACGCAGCGCTCGATGCCGATTACGACGGCGAGCCGGTCGGCCCGGACGAGGCCGCGAGCGCCGCGCAGCAGTACTTCAACAACCGCAAGCTGTCGATCTTCGGCGGCTCGAACGAGATCCAGAAGAACATCATCGCGAAGATGATGCTCGGGCTGTAACGAGGGACGCGACGATGGATTTCCAGCACACAGAAGACCGCCGGATGCTGGCGGACACGTTGAACCGCTTCATCGCCGAACGGTACGCGTTCCCGGTGCGCGACCGCATCGCGCAGTCGGCCGAAGGCTTCGATCGCGCGATGTGGCGGCGCTTCGCCGAACTCGGCGCGGTCGGCGCGCTGTTTGCCGAAGCCGATGGCGGCTTCGGCGGCGCGGGTTTCGACATCGCCGTGGTGTTCGAATGCCTCGGCCGCGGGCTCGTGGTCGAGCCGTTCCTCGGCACGCTGCTCGCGGGTCGCGCGCTGGCGCTGGCCGGCGGCGACGCGCATCGCGCGCGGCTGGCCGCGCTGATCGACGGCAGCGCGAGCGCCGCGTTCGCGCACGACGAGCCGGGCTCGCACTACGAACTGACGACCGTGCGCACGCGCGCCGAGCGCACCGGCGACGGCTGGGTGCTGACGGGCGCGAAGGGCGTCGTCGACCAGGCCGCGCAGGCGGCGTTCTTCGTCGTCAGCGCGCGCGTGTCCGGTCAGGACGACGACGCGGCCGGCATCGGCCTGTTCGTCGTGCCGGCCGACGCGCCGGGCGTGTCGCTGCGGGACTACAAGAAGATCGACGGCGGCCGCGCGGCCGAGGTGCGCTTCGAGCGCGTCGTGCTGCCGGGCGATGCGGCGCTCGGCGTGCCGGAAACTCAGGATCACGAAGCAGGCGCCGCATTGCTCGAACGCGTGCTCGGCTACGGGCTGCTCGCGCTGTCGGCGGAGGCGCTCGGCGCGATGGACGTCGCGAAGGAAGCGACGCTCGACTACCTGCGCACGCGCAAGCAGTTCGGCATGCCGATCGGCAGCTTCCAGGCGCTGCAGCACCGGATGGCCGACCTGCTGCTCGAAGTCGAGCAGGCGCGCTCGGCGGTGATCAACGCGGCCGCGCAGCTCGATGCGCCGCGCGCGGTGCGCGAACGCGCGCTCGCGGCGGCCAAGTACACCATCGGCCGGATCGGCACGCTGGTCGCCGAGGAGAGCATCCAGCTGCACGGCGGGATCGGGATGACGTGGGAGCTGCCGCTGTCGCATTACGCGAAGCGGCTCGTGATGATCGATCACCAGCTCGGCGACGAGGATCACCATCTCGCGCGCTACATCGCGCTGTCGAAACAATAAAGACGAACGACGCGAATGGAGGAGACAAGGATGACGAACGAATCGCGCGCGTTGCCGCTGGCCGGCGTGAAGGTGCTCGATTTCTCGCGTGTGCTGGCAGGCCCGTGGTGCGCGATGGTGCTTGCCGATTTCGGCGCGGAAGTGATCAAGGTCGAGCATCCGGCGCGCGGCGACGACACGCGCGACTGGGGCTTGCGGATCGGCGACACCGAAACGACCTACTTCAACAGCGTGAACCGAAGCAAGCGCTCGATCTGTCTCGACCTGCAGACCGGCGAAGGGCGGCGGCTCGCGCGCGAGCTGGCCGCGCAGGCCGACGTGGTGCTGCACAACTTCAAGTTCGGCGGCGCGGAAAAACTCGGGCTCGGCTACGACGCGCTGGCCGCGCTCAATCCGCGGCTCGTGCATTGCGCGATTTCCGGCTACGACCGCTCGGGCCCGGAAGCCGCGCGGCCCGGCTACGACCTCGTCGTGCAGGGCGAGGCCGGGCTGATGGCGCTGAACGGCGAGGCCGGCCAGCCGCCGCTGAAATTCGGTGTCGCGGCGGTCGACCTGTTCACCGGCATGTATTCGGCGCAGGCGGTCCTCGCCGCGCTGTACGAGCGTCATGCGACGGGGCGCGGGCGGCGCATCGAGATGGCGCTGTTCGACTGCGGGCTGATGATCACCGCGTATTACGGGCTCGATGCGCTGCTGATGGGCGAGGATCCGCCGCGCTATGGCAATGCCCATCCGTCGGTCGTGCCGTATGGCGTGTTCGACGCGGCCGACGGCCCGCTCGTGATCACGGTCGGCAACAACCCGCAGTTCGCGCGTTTCTGCGATGCGATCGAGCGGCCCGACCTCGCCGCGGACGAACGCTACAAGACCAATCTCGGCCGCTCGGAGAACCGCGCCGCGCTGCTGCCGGAGATTCGCGGCGAACTTGCGCGGCGGCCGCGCGCGACGCTGCTCGCGGCGCTCGCCGCCGGCGGCATTCCGTGCGGCGAAGTGCTCGGGCTGCACGAGGCGCTGACATCCGAGCGCGCGACCCGGGCGGGGCTCGTCACGCGGCAGCCGCACCCGGTCGCGGGCGGCGTCGACGTGCTGGCACCGCCGTACCGTTTCGATGGCGAGCGACTGCCGGTGCGCGGCGCGCCGCCGGTGCTCGGCGCGGATACTGACGCGGTGCTTGGCGGCTGGCTCGGGATGTCGGCCGACGAGGTCGCGCGACTGCGCGCGGATCGCGTCGTGTAACGCATTGACGTGCCGCCACGGCGCGGGCGGATCGATTGGCGCGCCGGCCATCCACAAGACACTTCTCGCGAAACGACGAGGAGACATTGGAGACACCATGGAGCTTTCCGTCATCGAATCGGTCACGGCGCGCCGTGACTACCAGCAGCTCGTGCGCGCACGGCGCCGCTTCAGCTTCACGCTCACGGCACTGATGATCGCCACGTACTACGGCTTCATCCTGCTCGTCGCGCTCGCGCCGCACGTGCTTGCGGCGCCGCTGTACCGCGGCGCGACGACCACGGTCGGGATCGCCGCGGGCGTCGCGATCATCCTGGTCGCGATCGGCCTGACCGCGTGCTACGTGCTGCGCGCGAACCGTGCGTTCGACCGCCGCGTCGACGCGATCCTGCAGCGTTCGTGACGGAGGCCGACATGCGACGCACTTCGAGCGCGCTCGGCGCGCTGGCCGTTCTCGTTTCCTCCGCCGCGCACGCGACCGGCGTCGCGGGCCCGATGCCCGACAAGGTCGAGCTGAACCCGGTGGCGATCGCGATGTTCTTCGCGTTCGTGTTCGCGACGCTCGCGCTCACGCGCTGGGCCGCGCGCCGCACGCGTTCGACGCGCGACTTCTACACGGCCGGCGGCGGCATCACCGGGCTGCAGAACGGGCTCGCGATCGCGGGCGACTACATGTCGGCCGCGTCGTTCCTCGGGCTCTCCGGGATGGTGTTCATGTTCGGCTTCGACGGGCTGATCTACTCGATCGGCTTCCTGGTCGGCTGGCCGTTCGTGATGTTCCTGATCGCCGAGCCGCTGCGCAATCTCGGCAAGTTCACGTTCGTCGACGTGGTCGCGTACCGCTTCGCGCAGCGGCCGATCCGGCTCCTGACGTCCGCGAACGCGCTGACGATCGTCGTGCTGTACCTGGTCGTGCAGATGGTCGGCGCGGGCAAGCTGATCCAGCTGCTGTTCGGGCTGTCGTACGGCACGGCCGAGCTGATCGTCGGCGTGCTGATGGTCGTCTACGTGTTCTTCGGCGGAATGACCGCGACCACCTGGGTGCAGGTGATCAAGGCCGTGCTGCTGCTGTGCGGCGCGACGCTGCTCGTCCTGCTCGCGCTCGCCGAATTCGGCTTCAGCGTCGATGAGATGTTCCGTCGCGCGGTGGCCGTGCATCCGGGCGCGCTGTCGATCATGGGGCCCGGCAAGCTGATTCGCGATCCGGCCAACGCGCTGTCGCTCGGCATCGCGCTGATGTTCGGCACGGCCGGCTTCCCGCACATCCTGATGCGCTTCTTCACGGTGCCGAACGCGAAGGAGGCGCGCAAGTCGGTGCTCTACGCGACCGGCTTCATCGGCTATTTCTATCTGCTGACGTTCGTGATCGGCTTCTCGGCGATCGTGCTGCTCGCGCAGCATCCGGAATTCTTCCGGCTCGGCGCGAACGGCACCTTCAACCTGACGCACGACCTGCTCGGCGGCTCGAACATGGTCGCGGTGAAGCTCGCGCAGGCGGTCGGCGGCAACTGGTTCTACGGCTTCATCGCGGCCGTCACGTTCGCGACGATCCTCGCGGTGGTCGCCGGGCTGACGCTCGCCGGCGCGACCACGATCTCGCACGACCTGTATGCGCAGATGTGGGCGCGCGGCAAGCCCGACGAGCGGCTGGAAATGCGCATCTCGCGCGCGGCGACGATCGGCTTGTCCGCGGTCGCGATCGCGCTGTCGATCCTGTTCGAGCACGTCAACGTCGCGTTCATGGTCGGCCTCGTCGCGGCGGTGGCCGCCAGCGCCAATTTCCCGGTGCTCGCGATGTCGATCTTCTGGCGCGGGATGACGACGCGCGGCGCGGTGCTCGGCGGCGGCCTCGGCCTCGCGTCGGCGGTGGCGCTGACGGTGCTGTCGAAGTCGGTGTGGGTCGACGTGCTGCACCACGCGCACGCGCCGGTGTTTCTCGACAATCCGGCGCTCGTGTCGGTGCCGCTCGCGTTCGTCGGGATCGTCGTCGGTTCGCTCGCGGACCGCGGCGAGCGCGCGCGGCGCGAGCGCGACGCGTTCGCGCAGCAGGAGTTCTATGCGCAGACGGGCGTGCTGGCCGGTGAAGCCGTGCAGCATTGATTCGTCTGATGAAACGATCGCTCCGTCCGGATCGCCGGACGGATATTTTCCGGAAATCCGGAATCCCGGATTTCCTTGCTTGCCGCATTATGAGAAATACAATGAAAACAACGGCTTGAGGGGTTCCGGAAACCTGGCATCGACCTTGCGATATAAAGCGCACGGCCATCCCCCGGCCGAACTACTACAGCAAGCAAGGAGACAACCGATGACCAATGCCTTCCTCCCCCTCCGGATGTCCTGAGGCATCGCTTGTTGCGGCACGGCAGCCGCGCGGGCGAATGCCTTCTCCCCTGAGACATTCGCCTGCGCGCGTGACGCCGTTTCCACCGGCTCATCTACTTCAGCAGGAACCATCGTGAAGAAGAAACCCTTCTACAAAGTGCTCTATGTGCAGGTGATCTTCGCCATCATCGTCGGCGTGATCCTCGGCCACTTCTATCCGTCGCTCGCCACCGAGATGAAACCGCTCGGCGACGGCTTCATCAAGCTGATCAAGATGGTGATCGGACCGATCATCTTCTGTACGGTCGTCACCGGCATCGCCGGCATGGAAGACATGAAGAAGGTCGGCCGCGTCGGCGGCAAGGCGCTGCTGTACTTCGAGATCGTGTCGACCTTCGCGCTGCTGCTCGGCCTCGCGGCCACGCACATCCTGCGTCCGGGCGTCGGCTTCAACATCGATCCGGCGACGCTGAACGGCAAGGAAGTCGCATCGTACGCGGCGAAGGCGCACGGGCAGTCGACGGTCGACTTCCTGATGCACATCATCCCGAACACGATGGTCGATGCGTTCGCGCAGGGTGAAATCCTGCAGATCCTGCTGATCGCGCTGCTGTTCGGCAGCGTGCTCGCGCACCTCGGCGAGCGCGGCAAGGTCGTGACCGACTTCATCGACGGCCTCACGCGCGTGCTGTTCGGCATCGTGCACATCGTCACGAAGCTGGCGCCGATCGGCGCGTTCGGCGCGATGGCGTTCACGATCGGCAAGTACGGCGTCGGCTCGCTGGTGCCGCTGCTCAAGCTGATCGGCACGTTCTACCTGACGTCGGTCGTGTTCGTGCTGGTCGTGCTCGGCGCGATCGCGCGCTTCACGGGCTTCTCGATCATCCGCTTCGTGTCGTACATCAAGGAAGAGCTGCTGATCGTGCTCGGCACGAGCTCGTCGGAAGCCGCGCTGCCGCAACTGATGGAAAAGCTCGAGAAGGCCGGCTGCTCGCGTTCGGTCGTCGGCCTCGTCGTGCCGACCGGCTATTCGTTCAACCTCGACGGCACCAACATCTACATGACGATGGCCGTGCTGTTCATCGCGCAGGCGACCAACATCGAACTGACGTGGATGCAGCAGCTCACGCTGCTCGCGGTCGCGATGCTGACGTCGAAGGGCGCGAGCGGCGTCACGGGCGCGGGCTTCATCACGCTCGCCGCGACGCTCGCCGTCGTGCCGACGATCCCGCTGTCGGGCATGGTGCTGATCCTCGGCATCGACCGCTTCATGAGCGAATGCCGCGCGCTGACCAACATCGTCGGCAACGGCGTCGCGACGGTCGTCGTGTCGGCCTGGGAGAAGGAACTCGACCGCAACAAGCTGCGCCAGGCGCTGAAGGGCGGCGGCGAGGTCACGTCGACCGAGACGGCCGGCGTCTGACGTCATGAAGGAGCAGGCGGCGGCACCGCCCGCGGGCGGGGCGCCGCGCGGCGGCCGGGGCAGCGACGAGGCGCCCTATGACACAATAGGCGATCCGCATCGCCAGGAAGTCACGTCCGTGAAGCGCCGCCTGCTCATCCTCGTCGTGCTTGCCGCCGCGCTCGCGGCGGCGTGCGCGCTGACGTGGACCATCACGTGGCAGCGCGGCGTCGCCGAGCTGCAGCGCAACGCCGCGGTGCGGGTCGACCGCACCACCAACGCGCTCAAGAGCACGCTCGACCGCTACGAATCGCTGCCTTATCTGCTCGGCAGCCATCCGTACGTGCTGGACCTGCTCGCCGAGCCGAAGCGCGCCGATTTCACCGCGCGCGCGAACCGCTATCTCGAAGACCTCAACGAACACGCGCACGCGACCGTCACCTACGTGATCGGCGCGGACGGCCTGTGCGTCGCCGCCAGCAACTGGCGCGCGCCGGACAGCTTCGTCGGGAACGGATACCAGTTTCGTCCATATTTCATCGACGCGATGAACGGCCGGGTCGGCCGCTTCTTCGCGATCGGCACGATCTCGCGCGACCCCGGCTACTACATCTCGCAGCCGGTGTGGCGCGACGGCAGGATCGCGGGCGTCGTCGTCGTGAAGCTCAATCTCGAATGGTTCCAGGGCGCCGATGCGTCCGAGCCGCTCGTCGTCGCGGACGATCACGGCGTCGTGTTCCTGTCGTCCGTGCCCGCCTGGAAGTACCACACGCTGCATCCGCTGACGGGGCCCGTCGCCGCGTCGATCTACGAGACGCGCCAGTACGCTCAGCAGCCCGTCACGCCGCTGCCGCTGCGCGTCGAGCAGGTGCTCGGCGCCGATGCGGAGATCGTGCGCCTCGGTGCGGCCGGCGTAGGCCCCGGCCTGCGCGCGCCGCGTTTCCTCGCCAGCAAGCGGCGGATCGGCGAGCCCGACTGGCTGCTCGTCACGCTCGCGCCGATCGCGCCCATCGACGCCGACGCGCGCAACGCGACGATCGTCACGGGCTTCGGCTTCGTGTCGGTCGCGTTGCTCGCGTTCTACTGGCGCATGCGCCGCGCGCGCGTGCGCGAGATGATCCGCGGCCGCGCGCTGCTGCAGCAGGCGTATGCGGAGCTGAACCGGCGCGTCGAGGAACGCACGGCCGACCTGTCGGAAGCGAACGAGCAATTGCAGAAGGAAGTCGGCGACCGGATCCGCGCGGAGCAGGAATTGCGCGCCGCGCACGACGAACTGATCCAGGCGAGCAAGCTCGCCGCGCTCGGCCAGATGGCGGCCGGCATCACGCATGAACTGAACCAGCCGCTCGCGGCGTTGCGCAGCTTCTCGGACAACACGCGCGTGCTGCTCGATCGCGGCGAGCAGGCGGCCGCGCGCGAGAACCTCGAGGCGATCGCCGCGCTGACCGAGCGGATGGGCAAGATCACCAACCAGCTTAAGCTGTTCGTCGGCCGCGCGAAGCCGCGCAACGAACAGGCGCTCGTCGTGCGCGCGCTGCGCAGCGTGCTGTCGCTGCTCGGCGACCGGCTGCGCGGCGTCGCGCTCACGCTGACGCTGCAGGATGCGACGGTGTCGCCCGCGCAGGATGCGCCGCTCGACCTGGCGCGCGACTATCCGGAACTCGTCGCCCGCTGCGAGGACCTGCGCCTCGAACAGGTGCTGATCAACCTGCTCGGCAACGCGCTCGACGCGGTCGCGGGCGTCGCCGCACCGGCGATCGAAGTGACGATCGCGGTGTCGGTCGCGACGCTCGCGGTCGAGGTGCGCGACAACGGCTCCGGCATCGCGCCCGAGCTGCTGCCGCGGCTGTTCGAACCGTTCTTCACGACCAAGGAAATGGGGCGCGGGCTCGGGCTCGGGCTCGCGATCTCGTCGTCGATCGCGAGCGACGCGGGCGGCGCGCTGACCGCGCGCAATGCGCCGTCCGGCGGCGCGCTGTTCGTCTTGACGCTGCGACGCGCGCGCACGCATCATCCGGACGCCGTGTCCGAGCCGGCGGGCTCGCGCTAGGCACCGCACGACCGCATCAACGAGAGCCGCGCGCACCACCGCCGCGCGGTCTGTCAGGAGCAAGTGACTACGATGGCCAACCGGCTGCAAGTGATCTATATCGAAGACGATGCGCTCGTTCGCCGGGCGAGCGTGCAGAGCCTCCAGCTCGCCGGGTTCGACGTCGTCGGGTTCGAATCGGCCGAGGCGGCCGACAAGGCGATCGTCGCGGAAACCGCGGGCGCGATCGTCAGCGACATCCGGCTGCCCGGCGCAAGCGGGCTCGACCTGCTCGCGCAGTGCCGCGAGCGCGTGCCCGACGTGCCCGTGATCCTCGTCACCGGCCACGGCGACATCTCGATGGCCGTGCAGGCGATGCGCGACGGCGCGTACGACTTCATCGAAAAGCCGTTCGCGGCCGAGCGGCTGATCGAGACGGTGCGCCGCGCGCTCGAGCGGCGCGAGCTCGTGCTCGAGAACCATGCGCTGCGGCGCGAGCTGGCCGGCCAGAACATCGTCGCGCCGCGCATCATCGGCCGCAGTCCGGCGATCGAACAGGTGCGCAAGCTGATCGCGAACGTCGCGCCCACCGACGCATCGGTGCTGATCAACGGCGACACGGGCGCCGGCAAGGAACTGATCGCGCGCAGCCTGCACGAGCTGTCGCCGCGCCGCGACAAGCCGTTCATCGCGGTGAACTGCGGCGCGCTGCCCGAGCCGATGTTCGAGTCGGAGATGTTCGGCTACGAGCCCGGCGCGTTCACCGGCGCCGCGAAGCGCCGCGTCGGCAAGCTCGAATATGCGTCCGGCGGCACGCTGTTCCTCGACGAAATCGAAAGCATGCCGCTCGCGCTGCAGGTGAAGCTCCTGCGCGTGCTGCAGGACGGCGTGCTCGAGCGGCTCGGCTCGAATCAGCCGATCCGCGTGAACTGCCGCGTCGTCGCGGCCGCGAAAGGCGACATGAGCGAACTCGTCGCGGCCGGCACGTTCCGGCGCGACCTGCTGTACCGGCTCAACGTCGTGACGATCGCGCTGCCGCCGCTCTCCGAGCGCCGCGAGGACATCGTGCCGCTATTCGAGCACTTCATGCTCGACGCGGCCGTGCGCTACGGGCGGCCGGCCCCCGTGCTGACCGACCGGCAGCGCGCGAGCCTGATGCAGCGCGACTGGCCCGGCAACGTGCGCGAGCTGCGCAACGCGGCCGACCGCTTCGTGCTCGGCGTCGCCGACATGCCGCAGGAAGCCGGTGCGAGCGGCGACGACGCCGAGAGCGACCAGACGCTGAAGGAGCGCATCGAGCAGTTCGAGCGCGCGGTGATTGCCGAGGCGTTGAACCAGACGGGCGGCGCGGTTGCCGCGACCGCCGACCGGCTGCATGTCGGCAAGGCGACGCTGTACGAGAAGATGAAGCGCTACGGGCTGTCGGCGAAAGGCGAAACCGAGCGCTGAAAAAGAGACGGACCGCGGAACCGGGCTGGCCGGTCGTGCGGTCCGTCATGCGGAGCAGGGCGCGGTAGGCGGCCCTGCGAGCCTTGTCGTGCGGTGCGGCCGGCGGCGCTCAGGCCGCGTTGCCGTCGAGCGCCTTCTTGAGCAGCGCGTCGAGTTCCGCGAATTGCGGGGCGCCGACGTAGCGCTTCAGGATCTTGCCGTCCTTGTCGACGACGAAGGTGGTCGGCGTGAGCTGCACGTTGCCGAACTGCTTCGCGACGCTGCCGTCGTCGAGCGCGACCTTGAACGGCAGCTGGCGCGTCTGCGCATAGTTCGCGACGTACATCGGCGGATCGTAGTTCATCGCGACCGCGACGAACTCCAGCCCCTGACCCTTGAAGCGATTGTAGGTATCGACCATCTGCGGCATTTCCTGCATGCAGGTCGCGCAGCTCGTCGCCCAGAAGTTCACGAGGTAGACCTTGCCCTTCAGGTCGCCGGCCGTCGACACCTTCTGACCGGACAGCAGCGTGAACGTGGCGTCCGGCACGGTGGACTTGCCGTTGAACGCGAAGAAGCCGGCAACGGCGATGGCCGCGACGACGACGGCCGCGACGATATAGCGGGCGGGGCCGGTGCGGCGCTGGGCGGGAGGCGTGGTGTTCATCTGCGGTGCTCTCGGAGTCGGTCGATGACGCGGGTCGATGCAAAGGACGTCGAAATTCGGCGGTTATTTTAGCGCGAATGCGGCGCGCGCACCGGCGGCCGCCACACATCCCGGGTGTCGGCTTCGGCGGATAATGAGCCTTTTGCCTGTCCCCATCACTGCCATGCCGAAGGAAGTCATCGATCCGTTGCGCCCCCTTTTTCGTCCGCTGCGACACTTCGCCGCGCTCGCGTGCGTGAGCGCGGCGCTGGCCGCGTGCTCGCCGTCATATGACTGGCGTACGCTGCACAACGACGCCGGCTACACGATCGACCTGCCGGCGAAGCCGACCGTCGAGAACCAGCCGGTGGCGGTCGGTGGCGCGTCGATGCCGATGCGGATGCAGGCCGCGCACGTCGACGGCGCGGTGTTCGCGGTCGGCACGCTGACACTGCCCGACGACCGCGACGACACGCGCCGCGCGGCGCTCGAGTTCCTGCGTTCCGGGCTGTCGCGCAATCTCGAAGGCGTGCCGCAGACGGCCTCGGTGCCGGTGCCGCTCGCGGCCGGCGGCGCGGTGAACGGGCTCGAGCTGCGCATCGCGGGCGCGGCGAGCGGCGGCGACCGCTCGCGCAAGACGATCGTCGCGCGGCTCGTGGCGCGCGGCCGGCACGCGTACCAGGCCGTCGCGATCGCCGACGGGCCGCTCGAGCAGGAGCAGCTCGACCAGTTTTTCGGCTCGTTCAAACTCGACTGAACAGCGGCCGGCGCGGGCGCTCGGACACTTCATGACAATTGAAAGTTCATTCGCAGCTTTCGACGCTAATCGCCGGATTTTGCGGGGATTTTTCGGCTATCCACAGCGCATGTGGATAACTTTGTTGAAAAGTTGACCGAATCGCCCGCAAAGCCGCGCCGGACGGCCTTCCGGCGCATTTGACGGTTGGCCATCAATTTCGGAAAAATCAATAAAAACAAAGGGATACGAATCTCGTGACGAAGGAGTGCCCGCGCCGGGTGATCAGGGGCCGGATTCGCGAAATTGTGCATAAGTCAAGTCTTGACAGTCGTATTTTGTCCTCCGCGGGCATTCACAGTGCCGTGAGCGCACGCCGGTAGCGGATCGCCTCGGCGATCTGCGCGGCCGTCGGCAACGGGTCGCCGGCCAGGTCGGCGATCGTCCGTGCGACCTTCAACACGCGGAAATACGCGCGTGCCGACCAGCCGAAGCGCTCGCCGGCCTCGCGCAGCAGCCGCTCACCGTCGTCGGTCGGCCGGCACAGGTCGTCGGTCTCGCGTCCGCTCAGCATGTGATTGGTCTTGCCCTGCCGGTCGAGCTGCAGCGCCCGCGCCCGGGCGACCCGCGCGGCGACCGCGGCGCTCGGCTCGCCGGGCGCCGTCGCGCGCGACGCGAGTTCGGCCGGCGATAGCGCGGGCAGGTCGATCTGGATGTCGATGCGGTCGAGCAACGGCCCCGACAGCTTGCGCAGATAGCGCGTGGCGAGCTCCGGGGTGCAGCGGCAGCGCCCGGACGGATCGCCATGCCAGCCGCACGGGCACGGATTCATCGCGGCGATCAGCTGGCACGCGGCGGGGAAGTCGGCCTGCTGCGCCGCGCGCGAGATCGTGATGCGGCCGACTTCCAGCGGCTCGCGCAGCATCTCCAGCACGTGCCGGTCGAATTCGGGCAACTCGTCGAGAAACAGTACGCCGAGGTGCGCGAGCGTGATCTCGCCCGGCTGCGGCGGGTTGCGGCCGCCGACCAGCGCGGCGGCGCTCGACGAGTGGTGCGGCGCGCGGAACGGGCGCCGCCGCCAGTGCGCGGGCGAGAAGCCGATGCGGCTCGCGGAAAGGAGCGCGGCCGACGCCAGCGCCTCGTCGTCGGTCAGCGGCGGCAGGAGGCCGGGCAGCCGCGCGGCGAGCATCGACTTGCCGGCGCCGGGCGGCCCGATCATCAGCATGTGATGCCCGCCCGCGGCGGCGACTTCGAGCGCGCGCCGGGCGCCGCGCTGGCCGACGAGGTCCGCGAGATCGGGGGCGGCCGGCGCCGGCACGCCGTCGAGGCCGGGCGCCTCGACCGGCGCGAGCCGGGCATCCGGCGCACCGGCCAGATGCGCGCACAGCGCGGGCAGGTCGGGCGCGCCGAACACGGTGACACCGGGCACCAGCGCGGCCTCGGCCGCGCTGTCGAGCGGCAGGTACAGCTCGGGCGGACGGGCTGCGGCCGCCGGCCCGGACGGCGCGACGGCCGCGGCGCGAGACCCGAAGCCCGCGCCGGGCCCCGCGGCGGCGGGCCCGAAGCCGGATCCGGTCTGCGCGGCGCGAGACCCGAAGCCCGCGCCGGGCCCCGCGGCGGCGGGCCCGAAGCCGGATCCGGTCTGCGCGGCGCAGGACCCGAAGCCCGCTCCAGTCGCCGCGGCGCGCCAGTCCCGTGCCGCGCCGCACGCCATCGCGAACGCGCCCCGCATCGGCCGCAGCGCGCCGGTCAGCGACAGTTCGCCCGCGAATTCGCGGCCGGCCAGCGCGTCGGCCGGGAGCTGGCCGTTCGCGGCGAGGATGCCGAGCGCGATCGGCAGGTCGAAGCGGCCGGACTCCTTCGGCAGGTCGGCCGGCGCGAGATTGACGGTGATGCGCCTGACGGGGAAGTCGAATCCGCAGTTCTGCAGCGCGGCGCGCACGCGCTCGCGGCTTTCGCGGACTTCGAGATCGGGCAGGCCGACGATCGAGAACGACGGCAATCCGTTGGCAAGATGGACTTCGACGGTGACGTCCGGCGCGCGGCCGGCCGCCGGCGCGCGACTGCGCACCACGGCGAGCGACATGGCGAGGCTCCTTTAAATGAATCGGACGGGCAACGGCCATTCGGGCCGCATGCCGCGGGAATCGGAGGAATCGGTGCGCGCTTGCCGGCGTGGCGCGGAAAAGAACGAGGAACGACAAACAGCGAAGCGCTAAAACAGCGAAGAGCGAAGAGCGAAGAGCGAAGAACAGCGAAGAGCGAAGAACAGCGAAGAGCGAAGAACAGCGAAGAGCGAGGAACAGCGAAGAACGAGGAACAGCGAAGAGCGGGGGATTGCGAGGAACGACGGAACGGCTGACCGGCCGACTTCGGATGTCAGGCGCGGGCCGCACGAGGCGGCCCGCGCCCGGACCTGTCGGTCGGGTTGGGCGTCAGGCCTGGGACGCTGCGAGCTTCTGCTCGAGTTCCGCGACGCGCTTCTCGAGTTCCTCGAGACGCACGCGGGTGCGGGCGAGCACCTGTGCCTGCGTGTCGAACTCCTCGCGCGTGACGAGATCGAGCTTCGAGAAGCCTTGCGACAGCATGGCCTTCACGTTGCGCTCGACATCCTTGGCCGGCGAGTTTTTCAGCAGGTCGCTGACGCGCGACTGCAGGTCGTTGAAAACATCGCTGGGTTGCTTCATGAGATTTCCTTCCTTGCACAAAAAGTGTGCATCTTCAGTTGCGTACGTGCCCATGATGCACGCATGACCGGAAATGGTGCGCGCGCGGCGCGAATTCCGGGCATGGCGCCCGCATGGGTGAATGGCCCGGAGATCCGGGACGTGCGTGCACTCTAGCAATGATCCTTTCGGCGCGCCAGCAAACCTGGGCCACGTTGGCCATTCGGCCGGGCTTCCGCATCTTTCCGTACCTTTCAGCACGCGATGCAACCCCGTTTCGGAGCCGTTCGAGGCGGTGCTCGCGCGAACATGGCATGCGAGTTGCTGAGGAGAGACGGTCACACCATTCCAACCAATTCGACGGGATCAACCTGCGAGAGGACTCCATGAAACTGATTACCGCAATCATCAAGCCGTTCAAGCTCGATGAGACGCGCGAAGCGCTCTCCGCGCTCGGCGTCTCGGGCATCACGGTCACTGAGGTGAAAGGCTTCGGGCGCCAGAAGGGGCACACCGAGCTGTACCGGGGCGCCGAATACGTGGTCGATTTCCTGCCGAAGATGAAGATCGAGGCGGCCGTGTCCGACGATCTCGTCGACCAGGCGGTCGAGGCGATCGAGCGTGCGGCCCGCACCGGCAAGATCGGCGACGGAAAGATCTTCGTCACGCCGATCGAGCAAGTGATCCGGATCCGGACCGGGGAGACCGGCGCAGACGCGCTGTAACAGACCAAGACAAGCGACAAGAGGAAACCCGAGATGCGCAAACTTCTGATGTCCCTGCTGATGGCTGGCTCGCTGATCGCGGCTGGCGTCGGTCCCGCGCTCGCCGACGACGCGGCCTCCGCCGCGGCAGCGTCCGCGCCCGCCGCCACGGCGTCCGATGCATCGGCAGCCGCGGCTCCCGCCGCTTCGGCGCCGGCCGCCACCGACGCATCGGCACCTGCCGCTGCCGCCGCACCCGCTTCGGGCGCCGCCTCCGACGCATCGGCCGCCGCCGCGTCCGCGCCGGCCGCACCCGCCGCCCCGACCGAGCCGTTCTCCGTCGATTCGTCGAAGATCAGTGCCGGCGACACCGCGTGGATGCTGACGTCCACCGCGCTCGTGCTGTTCATGACGATCCCCGGCCTCGCACTGTTCTACGCGGGCATGGTCCGCAAGAAGAACGTGCTCGCGACCGTGATGCAGAGCTTCGCGATCACCGCCGCGATCACGGTGCTGTGGACGGTGGTGGGCTACAGCCTCGCGTTCACGCCGGGCAACGGCTTCATCGGCGGCCTGTCGCGCGTGTTCCTGCACGGCATGAACTACATCAAGGGCGACAAGGCGACCACGCTGACCGTCAGCCATCTCGCGACGACGATTCCGGAATCGGTCTACTTCGTCTACCAGATGACGTTCGCGATCATCACGCCGGCGCTGATCTGCGGCGCGTTCGCCGATCGCATGAAGTTCTCGGCGATGCTCGTGTTCATGACGCTCTGGTCGCTGATCGTCTATGTGCCGATCGCGCACATGGTGTGGGAGCCGACCGGCTGGCTGTCGGCCGACGGCGTGCTCGACTTCGCGGGCGGCACGGTGGTGCACATCAACGCCGGTATCGCGGGCCTCGTGTCGTGCCTCGTGCTCGGCAAGCGCGTCGGCTACGGCCGCGAATCGATGGCGCCGCACAACCTGGTGCTGACGATGATCGGCGGCTCGATGCTGTGGGTCGGCTGGTTCGGCTTCAACGCGGGCTCCGCGGTCGCGGCCGACGGCCGTGCCGGCTTCGCGATGCTGACCACGCAAGTGGCGACCGCCTGCGCGGCGCTCGGCTGGATGTTTGCGGAATGGGTCGCGAAGGGCAAGCCGTCGGTGCTCGGCATCGTGTCGGGCGCGGTCGCGGGTCTCGTGGCGATCACGCCGGCTGCCGGCTTCGTCGGCGTCGCCGGTGCGCTCGTGATCGGCATCGCGGCGGGCGTGATCTGCTTCTGGTCGGCCACGTGGCTCAAGTCGAAGCTCGGCTACGACGATTCGCTCGACGCGTTCGGCGTGCACGGCATTGGCGGGATTCTCGGCGCGCTGCTGACGGGCGTGTTCGCGGTCAAGGACATCGGCGGCGCCGACGGCAGCCTGCTGCTGCAGGCGAAGGGCGTGCTGATCACGCTGGTCTACAGCGGCGTGCTGAGCTTCGTGCTGCTGAAGCTGATCGACCTGACGATTGGCCTGCGCGTGTCCGAAGAGGAAGAGCGCGAGGGCCTCGACGTGATCCTGCATGGCGAACATGTCGAATAAGTCACAAGGATGACGGCGGGCCGCCGCGCAGACGGCGCCCGCCACGAATGAGCGCAGCGACTTCGGCCCGCCACCCGGCGGGCTTTTTTTCTCCTGCCGCGTGCTGCCGTAGCGCATAACCCTTCAGGCTATCGGGTCAATAGCCGAAAACTTCCTCCATATCCTTGTGAAGCCGGGAACAATCCCCAAATGGGCAAGGCAATTGCTCTACAATCTTCATTCTCCCGCTCGCGAGTGATTCATGGTTCCCCACCTCGTTACCGCGTTGAACGGTCCGCTGCTCGAGCTCGAGCAGAAGATCCTCGACGCGACGCCTGCGATCGAACGCTGGTTCAGGCTCGAATGGCAGGAACACACCCCGCCGTTCTATTGTTCGGTGGACCTGCGCAACGCCGGTTTCAAGCTGGCGCCCGTCGACGCGAACCTGTTCCCCGGCGCGTTCAATAATCTGCCGTCCGAAGTGCTGCCGCTCGCCGTCCAGGCCGCGATGGCCGCGATCGAGAAGATCTGCCCGGACGCGAAGAACCTGCTCGTGATTCCCGAGCTGCCGACCCGCAACGCGTTCTACCTGGAAAACGTCGCGCGGCTCGCGACGATCATGCGCCAGGCCGGCCTGAACGTGCGCTTCGGCTCGCTCGACCCGAGCATCACCGACATGACGCCGATCACGCTGGCCGACGGCCAGAAGATCGTGCTCGAACCGCTCGAGCGTTCGCAGCGCCGCCTCGGCCTGAAGAATTTCGATCCGTGCTCGATCCTGCTGAACAACGACCTGTCGGCCGGGATTCCCGCCGTGCTGGAGAACCTGCACGAGCAGTACCTGCTGCCGCCGCTGCACGCGGGCTGGGCCGTGCGCCGCAAGTCGACGCACTTCTCGTGCTACGACGACGTCGCGAAGAAGTTCGCGAAGATGGTCGGCGTCGATCCGTGGATGGTGAATCCGTATTTCGCGCACGTCGAAGGCGTCGACTGGCAGGCGCATGAAGGCGAGCAGGCGCTCGCCGACGCGATCGACGGCGTGCTGAAGAAGATCGCGCGCAAGTACCGCGAATACGGCATCAGCGAAAAGCCGTACGTCGTCGTGAAGGCCGACGCGGGCACCGCCGGGCGCGGCGTGATGACCGTGCACGACGCGGCCGAGATCGGCCGCATGTCGAAGGCCGAGCGCGCGCAGATGGCCGAGTCGAAGGCCGGCCTCGCGGTGCGCGACGTGATCGTCCAGGAAGGCGTCTACACGTTCGAGCGCGTCGGCGACGAAGTGGCCGAGCCGGTCGTGTACATGATCGACCGCTACGTGGTCGGCGGTTTCTACCGCACGCACGGCGGCCGCGAGCGCGACCAGAACCTGAACGCGCCCGGCATGCACTACGTGCCGCTCGGCTTCGAGCACACCGCGCTGCCGGATGCCGGCGCGAAGCCGGGCGCCGCGCCGCCGAACCGTTTCTACATGTACGGCGTCGTCGCGCGCCTGTCGCTGATCGCGTCGTCGATCGAACTGGAAAAGACCGATCCCGAAGCCATCCAGGTGTAACGGCTTCGCTACGTACAGGACCCGCATGGACATTCTCTTTATCGCCGACCCGCTCGAGCGCTTCAAGATCTACAAGGATTCGACCTACGCGATGATGGCGGAGGCCGCGCGGCGCGGGCATGCGGTGTACGCGTGCCAGCCGCACCAGCTCGCATGGACGGGCTCGGGCGTCGAGGCGGACGTGCAGCGCGTGACGATCGTCGGCGACACGGCCGACCTGCATCGCCATCCGTGGTTCGAGGCGGCCGCGCACGAATCGCGTCAGCTGACGTCGTTCGACGCGGTGCTGATGCGCAAGGATCCGCCGTTCGACATGGAATACGTGACGGCCACCTGGATGCTCGAGCTTGCCGAACGGGCGGGCGCGCGCGTGTTCAACAAGCCCCAGTCGATCCGCGATCACTCGGAGAAGCTCGCGATCGGCGAGTTTCCGCAGTTCGTCGCGCCGACGCTCGTCACGCGCGACGCCGCGCGCTTGCGTGCGTTCCATGCCGAGCATGGCGACGTGATCGTGAAGCCGCTCGACGGCATGGGCGGGATGGGCGTGTTCCGCGTGAAGGCCGACGGGATGAATCTCGGCGCGATCATCGAGATGCTCGGCCACGACGGCACGCGCTCGCTGATGATCCAGAAGTTCATTCCGGAGATCACGGCGGGCGACAAGCGCATTCTGCTGATCGCCGGCGAGCCGGTGCCGTATTCGCTCGCGCGGATTCCGCAGGGCAGCGAGGTGCGCGGCAATCTCGCCGCGGGCGGGCTCGGCGTCGCGCAGCCGCTGACGCCGCGCGACCGCGAGATCGCCGCGACGCTCGGGCCGGTGCTCGCCGCGCGCGGGCTGCTGCTGGTCGGGCTCGACGCGATCGGCGACTGGCTGACCGAGGTGAACGTGACGAGCCCGACGTGCTTCCGCGAAATCATGGAGCAGACGGGTTTCGACGTCGCCGCGATGTTCATCGACGCGCTGGAGCGGGCGGCCGCGTAGCCCGCTTTCCGCGCAAGCCCGGCGGCGGCCGCGCAGGCCCCCCGTCGCCGGAGCGGTTCGACCGGCCTGCTACAATGCCCGCTTGCCCGGTGCCGCGACCAGCGCGCCGAAGGCCCGGCGGTCGGGCCGAAACCGTTGCAAGGCTGAACATGAAACGTTTCCCATACTCGCTATGCTCGTTGCCCCGCTGCGGGGCGTCGGCCCGCCAAGGGCGGCCGGGGGCAGTCTGACATGGCCGGGATTCTGATCATCGCGCACGCGCCGCTCGCCACCGCGCTGCGGGACTGCATCGCGCACATCTACGGCGGCGTGCCCGCGCGCATCGGCTGTATCGACGTGCTGGCGGACAGCGACCCGACCCAGGTGATGGCGTTCGCGCACGCGGAGCTCGCGCGGCTCAGGGAAGAGAACGGCGTCGTCGTGCTGACCGACATGTACGGCGCGACGCCCGCGAACATCGCGGGCCAGCTCGCGAAGCTCGACAACGTGCGCGTGCTGGCGGGCGTGAACCTGCCGATGCTGGTGCGCGCCGTCTGCTACCGTACCGTGCCGCTCGACAAGCTCGTCGACAAGGCGCTGTCCGGCGGCGCGAAGGGCGTCCACGAGGTGTCGGCCGGCACGCCGCCGCCGCCTTCGGAAACCGGCTGCGGCCAGTGCGCGCCGATTCCGCCCGAGCCGCAACCGCGCACCGAATCGCACTGACCGTCCCGTTTTCCGTTTTAGACCGACCCGCCGACGCACGTCGCCGGCGGACTCGACCGACCCGACCGAGAATCATGCTTCAACAAGAAACCACCATCGTCAACAAATTGGGGCTCCATGCGCGCGCATCGGCCAAGCTTACGCAACTGGCCGGCAACTTCCAGTCGGAAGTCTGGATGACGCGCAACGGACGCAAGATCAACGCGAAAAGCATCATGGGCGTGATGATGCTCGCGGCGGGCATCGGCAGCAGCGTGACGATCGAGACCGAAGGTCCGGACGAGCGCGAGGCGATGGACGCGTTGCTCAAGCTGATCGCGGACAAGTTCGGCGAAGGTCAGTGATCCGGGGCCTGCCCCGCGATCGTTGCCGTTTCGAAGCAGAATGCCGCGTATGTCGCGGCATTTTTTTCGTCCGTAGCATTGATGCGGAAATCGCAATGCTGCGCTGCATGCAGCCAGCACGGAGGTGCGGAATTTATAATCGCTAACCGGGGTCATAAGCGCATCGCAGCAGTGTGCCGCGGCTTTACATGTACAGAGGAGGTGCGCGTGTCCTTCACGCTGCATGGCATTCCCGTCTCACGTGGTATCGCGATCGGGCGAGCGTATCTGATCGCGCCGGCGGCGCTCGACGTCGCCCATTACCTGGTCGAGGCGAACCAGATCGACGCCGAGGTCGAGCGTTTCAGCACGGCGCGCGAGGTCGTGCATCGCGAACTCGAGGCGCTGCGCGCCGACCTGACCGACGACACCCCGACCGAAGTGGGCGCGTTCATCGACGTCCACGCGATGATCCTGAGCGACGCGATGCTCGTGCAGGAAACCATCGACCTGGTCCGCACGCGACGCTACAACGTCGAATGGGCGCTGACCGAGCAGCTCGAGCTGCTCACGCGCCACTTCGACGATATCGAGGATGAATACCTGCGCGAGCGCAAGGCCGACATCGAGCAGGTGGTCGAGCGCGTGCTGAAGGCGCTCGCCGGTGCGCCGTCGGCGTCGCAGGCGCTCGATCGCGCGGCCAAGAACGGTACGAACGAGATGATCGTCGTCGCCCACGACATCGCGCCGGCCGACATGATGCAGTTCAAGACGCAGTCGTTCCAGGCGTTCGTCACCGATCTCGGCGGCCGCACGTCGCACACGGCGATCGTCGCACGCAGCCTCGGCATTCCGGCCGCGGTCGGCGTCCAGCATGCGAGTTCGCTGATCCGCCAGGACGACCTGATCATCGTCGACGGCGACCAGGGGATCGTGATCGTCGATCCCGCGCCGATCGTCCTCGAGGAATATTCGTACCGCCAGTCCGAGAAGCTGCTCGAACAGCGCAAGCTGCAGCGCCTGAAGTTCTCGCCGACGCAAACCCTGTGCGGCACGAAGATCGACCTCTACGCGAACATCGAGCTGCCCGACGACGCGAAGGCGGCGGTCGAGGCCGGCGCGGTCGGCGTCGGGCTGTTCCGCTCCGAGTTCCTGTTCATGCATCAGAAGGAGATGCCCGAGGAGGAGGAGCAGTTCGCCGCGTACAAGCGCGCGGTCGAGTGGATGAAGGGCATGCCGGTGACGATCCGCACGATCGACGTCGGCGCGGACAAGCCGCTCGAGGCGCTCGACGAAGGCTACGAGACGGCGCCGAACCCGGCGCTCGGCCTGCGTGCGATCCGCTGGAGCCTGTCCGAGCCGCAGATGTTCCTCACGCAGCTGCGCGCGATCCTGCGCGCGTCCGCGTTCGGGCAGGTGAAGATCCTGATCCCGATGCTCGCGCACGCGCAGGAGATCGACCAGACGCTCGACCTGATCCGCGAGGCGAAGCGCCAGCTCGACGACGCGGGGCTCGCATACGATACGAACGTGCGCGTTGGCGCGATGATCGAGATCCCGGCCGCGGCGATCGCGCTGCCGCTGTTCCTGAAGCGCTTCGATTTCCTGTCGATCGGCACGAACGACCTGATCCAGTACACGCTCGCGATCGACCGCGCGGACAACGCGGTCGCCCATCTGTACGACCCGCTGCATCCGGCGGTGCTGCACCTGATCGCCTATACGCTGCGCGAAGCGAAGCGCGCGGGCGTGTCGGTGTCGGTGTGCGGGGAGATGGCGGGCGATCCGGCGCTCACGCGCCTGCTGCTCGGGATGGGGCTCACCGAGTTCTCGATGCACCCGAGCCAGTTGCTGGTCGTGAAGCAGGAGATCCTGCGCGCGCACCTGAAGGCGCTCGAGAAGCCGACGGCCGACGTGCTGGCCGCGTTCGAGCCGGAGGAAGTGCAGGCCGCGCTCAAGCGCCTGTCGGTCGCGGAACCGCGCGCGGACGCGGCCGCCTAGGCGGCGCGGACTGCGCGGCGAAACCGTCGCGGGCGTCGCGAAGGTAGCGAAACGTCGCGCATGCGCCGCCCGGCGCATGCGTTCATGCATCCCGCGCGCGTCAGTGCCGGCCCTGGCACACGGGGCAGTCGGCCTGGCGCGCGATCTTCATCGTCGTCCATTCCATCCGCAGCGAATCAAGCATCATCAGCCGCCCGTTGAGCGTCGTGCCGATCGCGCCGATCACGCGCAGCGCTTCGGCGGCCTGCATCGCGCCGATGATCCCGACCGTCGGCGCGAACACGCCCATCGTCGCGCACGCGACTTCCTCGAACGGCTGGTCCTCCGGAAACACGCACGCGTAACAGGGCGCGGCCGGGTCGCGGAAGTCGAACGTGCTGATCTGGCCGTCGAAGCGCAGCGCGGCGCCCGACACGAGCGGCACGCCGTGCGCGACGCACGCGCGGTTGATCGCATGGCGCGTCGCGAAGTTGTCGGTGCAGTCGAGCACGACGGTCGCCTGCGGCACGTGCGCGTCGAGCCATGCATCGTCGACGCGCGCCGCGACCGCATGCACGGTCACTTCGGGGTTCAGCTGCGCGAGCGCGTCGCGCCCCGATTCGACCTTGCTGCGGCCGACCGAGGCCGTCACGTGCAGGATCTGCCGCTGCAGGTTCGTGAGGTCGACCGTGTCGGCGTCGACGAGCGTGATCGTGCCGACCCCGGACGCCGCGAGATACATCGCGGCCGGCGAGCCGAGACCGCCGGCACCGACGACGATCGCATGCGCGTCGAGGAAGCGCTGCTGCGCCTCGATGCCGATTTCGTCGACGAGGATGTGGCGGGAGTAGCGGAGGAGTTGATCGTCGTTCATGGGAGAGGTCGGGTGAGGCATGCCGCCGGCGGCGGCGCGGACGCCTCTGCGTCCATCTGCGTATTCTAGGCGCACATGAAAAACGGGCCATCGCGGTCTTCCCGCGATGGCCCGTCGGATGCCGGCCGGCGCTTACTGCGGTGCCGACGCGGGCTTCGGTGCGGCGGCCTTCGCGCCCGACGCCTTCGCGGGGGACGCGGCCTTGGTCGCAGGGCTCTTCGTCGTGCTCTCGGCGAGCAGCGACTTCGATTCCTGCACCGCCTTGCCCTCGAGCTTGTTGAGCGCCTGCTGCATCATGAAGTCGTCGGCGCTGCCGAACTCGATCGGCTTGCGATCGCGGTCCTTCTGGCGTTGCTCCGGCGTCTTCTTGTCGTTCTGCTCCTCGAGGACGCGCAGCTGATCCATCCGGCGCTGCTCGCGCTCTTCCTGTTCCTTCTTCTCGTTCGGATCCTGCGTGTTCGCGAGGTGGTTCGTGTAGTCGACCTCGCGCGTCACGAGCACGTCGTCCGGATCGCCGTCCGCATACTGATCGACCGGCACGTCGGGCGTGATGCCCTTGTTCTGGATCGAACGGCCGCTCGGCGTGTAGTAGTAGGCGGTCGTCAGGCGCAGCGCGGTGTCGGCCGTCATCGGACGGACCGTCTGCACCGAGCCCTTGCCGAACGTCGTCTTGCCCATGATCTGCGCGCGCTTCGAATCCTGCAGCGCGCCGGCGACGATCTCCGACGCGGACGCCGAGTAAGCGTTCGTCAGCACGACCATCGGCACGGTCTTGAAGATCGGCGGCAGGCTCTTCAGCGGATCGCCGTCGAAGGACGGCAGGCGGTAATTGTCGTAGGTATCGCGGTAGACCTGCTTCGAATCCGGGATCTGGCCGTTGGTCGACACGACGACGGAGTCGGGCGGCAGGAACGCGCCGGCGACGCCGACCGCGCTCTGCAGCAGGCCGCCGCCGTTGTTGCGCAGGTCGACGATCAGGCCCTTCAGGTTCGGCTGCTGGCGCGCGATGTCCTGCAGCTTCGCGGCGAGATCGGGCGTCGTGCGCTCCTGGAAGCTCGTGATCCGGATATACGCGTAGCCCGGGTCGAGCAGCTTCATCTTCACGCTCTGGACCCTGATGATCGCGCGCGTGACCGTGATCGGGAACGTGCGGTCGTCGCTCTTGCGGAAGATCGTCAGCGTGACCTTGGTGCCCGGCTCGCCGCGCATCTGCTTGACGGCCTTGTCGAGCGTCATGCCGCGCACCGGCTTGTCGTTGATGCGCGTGATCAGGTCGCCCGGACGGATGCCGGCGCGGAACGCGGGCGTATCTTCGATCGGCGAGATCACCTTGACGAGGCCGTCTTCCTGCGAGATCTCGATGCCGAGACCCGCGAAGCGGCCCTTGGTCTGCTCCTGCAGCTCGTCGTAGTCGGTCTTGTCGAGGAACGACGAGTGCGGGTCGAGGCTCGACACCATGCCCTTGATCGCCGCCGTCAGCAGCTTCTTGTCGTCGACCGGCTCGACGTACTCGCGCTTGATCTGGCCGAACACTTCCGCGAACAGGCGGAGCTGGTCGAGGGGAAGCGGTGCCGTGGCGGTCTGCTCGGCCGATGCCGAAACCTGCAGCGTGGCGAATACGCCCGTGGCGAGGCCCGCGGCAATCAGGCCGATGTTCTTCAATTTCATTCGCATAGAGAGTCTGGTGCGGTCGGGAAGCGCGTGGCGGTAGCGGGGATGTAGCGGACAAGTATAACTGTTCGCCCGATTGCTCAGTGGACCGGTGCGAAATGGTCCGGGAGCCCGGTCCCGGCGGGGGCGCCGGATGCGCAGCGGATTCGAAAGCGGGTTCGACAGCACCGGGGCCGCGAAGGTTCGCGCCCGCGCGCCGGAGCAGCCGGGCAGGCCGCGCGCGAGGCGGCCCGCCCGGCACGACGGGTATCAGCCCGCCTTGCCCTGCTTCGCGACGGCGGCCTGCGCCTTCGCGATCGCGTCCTGGTCGCCCAGATAGTAGTGCGTGATCGGCTTCAGGTTCTCGTCGAGCTCATACACGAGCGGCACGCCGTTCGGGATGTTCAGGCCGACGATGTCGCTGTCCGAGATGCCGTCGAGGTACTTGATCAGCGCGCGCAGCGAGTTGCCGTGCGCGGCGATCAACACCTGCTTGCCCGCACGGACGGCCGGCGCGATTGACTCGTTCCACAGCGGCAGCACGCGCGCGACCGTGTCCTTCAGGCATTCGGTGAGCGGCAGCTGCTCGCGCGGCACCTTCGCGTAGCGCGGATCGTCGAACGGCGCGCGCTCGTCGGTCGGCTCGAGCGCCGGCGGCGGCGTGTCGTAGCTGCGGCGCCACACGAGCACCTGCTCGTCGCCGAACTTGGCGGCCGTTTCCGCCTTGTTCAGGCCCGACAGCGCGCCGTAGTGGCGCTCGTTCAGGCGCCACGAGTGGACGACCGGCAGGTACATCAGGTCCATCTTGTCCTGCACGTGCCACAGCGTGCGGATCGCGCGCTTGAGCACCGACGTGTAGGCGATGTCGAACGTGTAGCCGGCCTCCTTGAGCAATTCGCCGGCCTGGTAGGCCTCGTTGCGACCCTGTTCGGTCAGGTCGACGTCGACCCAGCCGGTGAAGCGGTTTTCCTTGTTCCACGTCGATTCGCCGTGGCGGATGAGAACGAGTTTGTACATGGATCTTGCGGTCGGTAGTGATAGGGAAGCGGGGCGCGTCGCGCGGTACCCGGCCCGGGTCCGCCATCGCGCAAGGCGGTTATTTTATAATGGCGCGATTGTCCTCATCCGATTTCTCTTTTTCCGGCGGCATTCCGTGACGTTCTTTACCAATTACACGAACCTGGCCCTTATCGCGATCCTTCTGGTTTCCGGCGGCCTGCTCGCATGGCCGGCCCTGCGCCGCGGCCGCGGCGGCCTGTCGGCCGCGGAGGCGACGCAGCTCATCAATCGCCGCAACGCGGTCGTGATCGACCTGCGTACCGCGTCCGACTTCGCCGCCGGCCACCTGCCGTCGGCACGCCAGCTCGCCGCCGGCGAGATCGGCGCGAAAATTGCGCAGGTCGCGAAAAACAAGAGCACCCCCGTGCTGCTCGTCTGCCAGAACGGCCAGCAGTCGCAGAAGGCGGCGCGCGAGGTCGAGGCGGCAGGCTATGCCGAGGTACACGTGCTCGAGGGCGGCGTCGCCGCCTGGCAGCAGGCCGGGATGCCGGTCGTCAAACAAGGAGTGGCGAAGTGAGCAAGGTTTTGATGTACAGCACGCAGGTGTGTCCGTATTGCATTCAGGCCGAGCGCCTGCTGAAGCTGCGCGGCGTGGAGCAGATCGAAAAGGTGCTGATCGACCGCGATCCGGCTCGCCGTGAGGAAATGATGACGCGCACCGGCCGTCGCACGGTCCCGCAAATCTACATAGGCGACACGCACGTCGGCGGCTACGACGATCTGTCGAAGCTCGACCGCGAAGGCGGGCTCGTGCCGCTTCTGCAAGCGGCCTGATTAGGGCAGAATGGCCGCCGGCCGCGCCGCGGCATGAGCGCGCAGGATTCAACCGAGGCGGCCGGCGTGAAGCCGGGCCGCCGCGTCACCACTTTTAGGGAAACACCATGTCCGACGTCGAAAACCAACCGTTCTTCAACATCCAGCGCGTCTACCTGAAGGATATGTCGCTCGAGCAGCCGAATTCGCCGGCGATCTTCCTCGAGCAGGACATGCCGTCGGTTGAAGTCGAAGTCGACGTCAAGGCCGAACGTCTCGCGGAAAGCGTCTTCGAAGTCGTCGTGTCGGGCACCGTCACCGCGAAGGTGAAGGACAAGGTCGCGTTCCTGATCGAAGCGAAGCAGGCCGGCATTTTCGACATTCGCAACATTCCCGACGAACAACTCGACCCGCTCGTCGGCATCGCCTGCCCGACGATTCTGTTCCCGTACCTGCGCTCGAACATCGCCGACGCGATCACGCGTGCGGGCTTCCCGCCGATCCACCTGGCGGAAATCAACTTCCAGGCGCTGTACGAGCAGCGTCTCGCGCAGCTTCAGCAGCAGCAGGCCGGTGCGGCAGGCGCGCCGAACGGCTCGACGCTGAACTGACGTTTCACTCCGGACCGGTGCTGGGTATGAAAGTAGCCGTTCTCGGCGCCGGTGCCTGGGGCACCGCGCTCGCGGGCCATCTGGCCGCGCGGCACGATACGCTTCTCTGGGCGCGCGACGCCGCGCTGATCGCCGGGCTGCAGGCCCGGCACGAAAATTCCCGCTATCTGGACGGCATCGCGCTGCCCGATGCGCTGCGCTACGACGCCGATCTCGGCGTCGCGCTCGCGCACGGCGCCGCGGACGACGCGCTGTGCGTGATCGCCGCACCCGTGGCCGGGCTGCGCACGCTGTTCGGCGCGATGCGCGACGCGGGCTGCGTGCCCGCGCATGTCGTGTGGGTCTGCAAGGGCTTCGAGGCCGACACGCATCTGCTGCCGCACCAGGTGATCGCGGCCGAGCTGCCGGGGCAGCACAGCAACGGCGTGCTGTCGGGGCCGAGCTTCGCCCGCGAGGTCGGGCTCGCGCTGCCCGTCGCGCTGACGGTCGCGAGCACGTCCGCCGAATGCCGCGAGCGCACGCTCGCCGCGTTCCATCACGGCGCGATGCGGATCTATACGGGTGACGACGTGGTCGGCGTCGAGGTCGGCGGCGCGGTGAAGAACGTGCTGGCGATCGCGACCGGCATCGCCGACGGCCTCGGGCTCGGGCTGAACGCGCGCGCCGCGCTGGTCACGCGCGGTCTCGCCGAAATGTCGCGCCTCGGCGTCGCGCTCGGCGGCCGCGCGGAGACCTTCACGGGCCTCACGGGCCTCGGCGACCTGATCCTCACCGCGACGGGCGACCTGTCGCGCAATCGCACGGTCGGCCTGCAACTGGCGGCCGGCCGCTCGCTGAACGACATCCTCGGCGCGCTCGGCCATGTGGCCGAAGGCGTGCGCTGCGCACAGGCCGTGCTCGCGCTCGCGCGCGCACAGGCGATCGAAATGCCGATCACCGAAGCCGTGTGCGGTGTGCTGTTCGACGGCGTCGCACCGCGCGATGCGGTCAGCGGCCTGCTGCGGCGCGACGCGCGCGCCGAATAACGCCGACGAATCACACCGATTTTTTGCGGCCGGGCCCGCTCGCGCAAAGCGGGCGGCGCCAAAGCGCACTACGCTTGAACCGTCTCCGGCGTTTCGGGAGGGTGTCATGCTGCAGATCGGTTCCACCACGCTCGACGCGCAACGCGTCGACATCACGACGCTCGACGTCGACGTGATCGTCAATGCTGCGAACGGTTCGCTGCTCGGCGGCGGCGGGGTCGACGGCGCGATCCATCGCGCGGCCGGCCCGGGCCTGCTGGCCGAGTGCCGCACGCTCGGCGGCTGCGAGACCGGCGACGCGAAGCTCACGCGCGGCCACGGGCTGCCGGCCCGGTACGTGATTCATGCGGTCGGCCCGGTGTGGCACGGCGGCGGGCGCGGCGAGCCCGAGTTGCTCGCGGCATGCTACCGGCGTGCGATCGAGCTGGCCGAGGAGGTTGCGGCAACCTCGATCGCATTCCCGGCCATCAGCTGCGGCGTGTACCGCTATCCGGCCGAGGAGGCCGTCGACATCGCGGTCGGCACGGTCGCCGAAATGCTGCCGCAGGCGCCGAACCTCGCACGCGTGGTGTTCGCGTGCTTTTCATCCGACATCTACGACCTGTATCGCGCGCGGCTCGCGCGTATCTAGCGCGTGAGCGGATCCGGCCGCGCAGCGTGGCCCGGGCGGGCGCGTCAGGCGCCGCCTTCGAAGCCGGCCTGGCGCCACGCCTCGAACACGACCACCGCCACCGTGTTCGACAGGTTCAGGCTGCGGTTGCCCGGCCGCATCGGCAGGCGTACGCGCTGTTCGTTCGCGAAGCGTTCGAGCACCTCGGCCGGCAGGCCGCGTGTTTCCGAGCCGAACACGAACCAGTCGCCCGGCACGAATGCATGGTCATGGAAGCGGCCCGAGCCACGGGTCGTGAACGCGAACATCCGCGCGGGATCGGGCGCTTCGGTCGCGACGAACGCGTCCCAGTCGCGATGCACGCACATTTCCGCGTACTCGTGATAGTCGAGGCCCGCGCGGCGCATCTTCGCGTCGTCGAGCGGAAAGCCGAGCGGCTCGATCAGGTGCAGGCGCGCGCCGGTGTTGGCGCACAGGCGGATCACGTTGCCGGTGTTCGGCGGAATTTCGGGGGCGACGAGGACGACGTTGAACATGGTTGGGTCTGGCTGGGCCGGCCGGGACGAAGCGACGTGCACTCGTCCCGGCCGGCCGGTTCGTGACGGCCGGCGCCGCGCGCGGGCGGCCGGCTTCTCTATCTAATTAATCCCTGGCGGTGCGCAGCGCAACCAGATTCGTCACGCGTGCGGCGCCCGCCGCCTTCAATGTCTGCGCGGCCGCCGCGAGCGTCGCGCCGGACGTCATCACGTCGTCGACGAGTGCCACGTGGCGGCCGGTGAGGTCGCCCGCCACCGCGAACGCCGCGCGCACGTTGTCGCGCCGCGCGCGCCGGTCGAGCCGCGATTGCGGCGCGGTTTCGGCCACGCGCGCCAGCAGCGCCGCGTCGGCGCGCACGCCGAGCCGGCGCGCGAGCGGCCGCGCGATCGCCCACGCCTGGTTGTAGCCGCGCGCGACGAGCCGTCCGTGCGACAACGGCACCGGTGCGATCACGTCGAAGCCGCCGGTGGCGCGCAGCGCGTCCGTGTCGTCGATCCGCTGTGCGAGCCGGGCCGCGAATTCCGCGCCGAGCGCGAGCCGCGCATGAAACTTCAGGCCGCGCGCGAGCCCGTCGAGCGGGGCGCGGTAATCGGCGAGCGCGAGCGTCGCATCGAACGGCGGCGGCGTCGCGCGGCATGCTTCGCACCGGTACGCGGACGCCGAACCGGCGCCGCCGTGCCGGCCGCGGGTTCCGCGCGGCCGCGGCCGCCCGACGCCCAGCGGCACCGCGCAGACGTCGCAGCGCAGCCGCGCTTCGTTCCAGTACGCGGCGTCGCAGGCGCTGCAAATCACCGGATGTGACAAATTGCCGCACAGCGCGCACCGATTCGGCAAGGCGAGTGCGATGACGCGCACGGCCAGCGCGCGAACCTGCGACAAAACGACGCGCATCGGGCGCGGGGCGGAACTGCGATCCATCGCGAACACTCCTGGCGGCCCCGTCTCGATGAAGGCTACGAGGCGAGCGAGTATACTTCGGGCTCTTCGCCAGTGTGCCCGACATGTCCCCAGCTTCGACTTCAACCGGCCGTCCGGCCAATGACGCCCGGCGTCTGCGGCGGATCTTCGATCGCCGCGCCGCCACGTTCGACGCGGTCGCGTTCCTGCCGCGCGAGATCGCGCAGCGGATGAACGAGCGCCTCGAATACATCAAGGTGAGCCCCGCGGCCGTGCTCGACGCAGGCTGCGGCCCGGGCGACGACCTGCCGGCGCTGCGCGCGCGCTTTCCCGAAGCCCCGGTGTTCGGCGTCGACCTGTCCGGCGCGATGCTCGCGCGGGCGGGCCAGCGCGAGGTCGAGCAGGCGAGCTGGCGCCGCTGGCTGCCCGCGTCGCTCGGCCGGGCGCTGGGCCAGCGCGGCCCGCGCGTCGCGCAGGCCGACTTCTCGGTGCTGCCGTTCGCGGCCGGCGCGTTCGACCTGATCTGGTCGAATCTCGCGCTGCACTGGCATTCGCGTCCCGATACGGTGTTCCCTGAATGGCAGCGCGTGCTGCGCGTGAACGGCCTGCTGATGTTCAGCACGCTCGGCCCCGACACGCTGCGCGAGCTGCGCGCGGCCTGCGCGGACGCCGAAGCGGCGCTCGGCATCGCACCGCCGGCCGCGCGCGTCGTCGATTTCGTCGACATGCACGACCTCGGCGACATGCTCGTCGAGAGCGGCTTCGAGATTCCGGTGATGGACCAGGAAGTGCTGACCGTCACGTACAAGACCCCCGATTCCCTGCTGGCCGACGTGCGCCGCTGGGGCGCCTATCCGTTCGACCGCGCGGTGCCGCAGCATGCGGCGCGGCGCTTTCGCGCGGCGCTCGGCGACGCGCTGGAAGCGCGCCGGCGCGCGGACGGCACGATTGCCCTGACGTTCGAGGTGATCTACGGCCACGCATGGAAGGCCGTGCCGCGCACGACCGCCGAGGGGCACGGCATCGTGCGCATCGAAGATATCGGAAAGGGGCGTCCGAAGAATCGGTAAAGCGGTAAAGAGGGGTTTTGTTATGTCTGAAATTAGCGGCGCAAAGCGGGGTCGAATAGACGCCAAAAACGGCCGGGAAGCTTGTGGCGCTTGGCTCGCGGGCCGATAGCCGCTTGCTTGTGGATGCCATTGAACCCGCCTATAATGCGTCAGCTTGTCGTCCCGGGGTCCCCGCAATACGGGCCGACGAGTCCGATGCAGGCATGCATCGCATGCCATTCGCGTGAGGCGGCGATGGAAGCAGCAAGGGTGTCGGCGGAGACGAACGATGAACCGGTCCTCGAAGACTGGCTCATGAAACGCAACTGTTCGGTGTCGCCGCGCCAGTTCGTGCTGTTTTACGCGTCGCTCGCGGGCTTCTCGCTGGTGATCGCGGCAGTGCTGATGTGGCGGGGGGCCTGGCTCGTCATGCCCTTCACGGGAATCGAATTGCTGGCGGTCGGCGTCGCGTTTGCGATCCATGCCCGTCATGCGGTCGATTACGAGCGCATCAGGCTGTTTCCGCACCGGCTCGTGATCGAGCGGATGGATGCGGAGCGGCTCACGCAGATCGAATTCAATCCGCGCTGGGTGCGGGTCGAGCCGGGTGCGACGCCACGCGATCCGATTCGACTGGTATCGCGCGGGCAGACCGTCGTAATCGGGCAGCATCTCGCGCAGCACAAGCGTGCGCAGTTCGCCGACGAACTGCGCGTGTCGCTCAGGCGCTGCGGCTGACGAGGCGCGGGCACCGGCCGGAACAGGCCGGCGCCTTGCGACGGGGGAGGGTTTGAATGGAAATTTTGGGTAAGGATGCTATGAAAACAATCAAGCGAGCCCTCACGGGCGTGCTGGCATGCAGCGGATTGCTCTTTGCCGGCGCGGCTCTGGCGGTCGGTGATAGCCCGGGCGGCCCCCGCGTCAACGAGATCAACTTTCAGCCGCCTGTCACGAAGATCGCCGAGGAGCTCTACGATCTCCACACGATGATGCTGATCCTGTGTACGGTGATCTTCGTCGGCGTGTTCGGCGTGATGTTCTATTCGATCTTCGCGCACCGCAAATCCAAAGGCCACAAGGCCGCCAATTTCCATGAAAGCACGACCGTCGAAATCATCTGGACGATCGTGCCGTTCATCATCGTCGTGCTGATGGCGCTGCCGGCCACGAAGGCCGTCGTCGCGATGAAGGACACGACCAACGCCGATCTCACGATCAAGGTCACCGGCTACCAGTGGAAGTGGGGCTACGACTACGTGAAGGGGCCGGGCGAGGGCATCAGCTTCCTGTCGACGCTCAGCACCCCGCGTGACGAAGTGATGGGCAAGAAGCCGATCACCGAGACCTACCTGCAGGAAGTCGACAACCCGCTCGTCGTGCCGGTCAACAAGAAGATCCGCATCATCACGACCGCGAACGACGTCGTTCACTCGTGGTACGTGCCGGCGTTCGGCGTGAAGCAGGATGCGATCCCCGGCTTCGTGCGCGATACGTGGTTCAAGGCCGACAAGGTCGGCACGTTCCGCGGCTTCTGTACCGAACTGTGCGGCAAGGAACACGCGTTCATGCCGGTCGTGGTCGTCGTGCTGTCGGACGACGACTACGCGAAGTGGGTGAGCGCGCAGAAGGCCAAGCTGGCCAGCGCGTCGGTCGATCCGAACAAGGTTTACACGATGGCCGAACTCGTCGCGCACGGCGAGGAAGTCTACAAGGCGAACTGCGCGGCCTGCCACCAGGTGAACGGCAAGGGCCTCGGCGCCTTCCCGGCGATGGACGGCAGCCCGATCGTGAACGGCCCGATCGCCGGCCACGTCGAGCGCGTGCTGCACGGCAAGGGTGCGATGCCGTCGTGGGCGTCGCTGTCGGACCTCGACATCGCATCGGTCATCACGTACGAGCGCAACTCGTGGGGCAACCACAAGAACGACCTGCTGCAGCCGAAGCAAGTGACCGACGCGCGCAACGGCAAGATGCCGGAAGACGTGGCGGGCGCCGCGGCGCCGGCCGAAGCGGCCTCGGCACCGGCGCAAGCCGCGTCGGGTGCGGTCGAGCAACCGGCGGCAGCGTCGGCATCGGCGGCTGTGTCGACGATCTACTTCGAAACGGGCAAGAGCGTGCTGCCGGCCGACGCGAAGGCGGCGATCGCCGCAGCGGCCGACTATGCGAAGGCACATCCGGACGCGAAGCTCGCGCTGTCGGGTTTCACCGACAAGACGGGCTCGGCCGACGCGAACGCCGAACTGGCCAAGCATCGTGCACAGGCCGTGCGCGACGCGCTGAAGGCAGCAGGCGTGGCGGAAGACCACATTATTCTCAAAAAGCCGGAAACGATCACGGGCGGGGCTGACGCGAAGGAAGCCCGGCGGGTCGAGATCGGGCCGGCGGCTTGACGTGTCGCTGAGTTAGTCGACGTATTCGCATTAGGAGATTCTCATGTCTAGCATCGGGCACGACGTAGCCGCGGACCACGCGCACGACGACCACGCGCACGAAATGCCGCACGGCTGGCGGCGCTGGCTGTTCGCCACCAACCACAAGGACATCGGTACGCTGTACCTGCTGTTCTCGTTCATCATGTTCCTGTCGGGCGGCGTGATGGCACTCGGCATCCGTGCCGAGCTGTTCGAGCCGGGCCTGCAGATCATGCGTCCGGAGTTCTTCAACGAACTCACGACGATGCACGGCCTGATCATGGTGTTCGGCGCGATCATGCCGGCGTTCGTCGGCTTCGCGAACTGGATGATTCCGCTGCAGATCGGCGCGTCCGACATGGCGTTCGCGCGGATGAACAACTTCAGCTTCTGGCTGCTGCCGGTCGCTGCCGTGCTGCTGGTCGGTTCGTTCTTCGCGCCGGGCGGCGCGACGGCTGCAGGCTGGACGCTGTACGCACCGCTGTCGACGCAGATGGGCCCGGGCATGGACTTCGCGATCTTCGCGGTCCACATCATGGGTGCATCGTCGATCATGGGCGGGATCAACATCGTCGTGACGATCCTGAACATGCGCGCACCGGGCATGACGCTGATGAAGATGCCGATGTTCGCATGGACCTGGCTGATCACCGCGTACCTGCTGATCGCCGTGATGCCGGTTCTGGCAGGCGCGATCACGATGGTGCTGTTCGACCGCCACTTCGGCACGTCGTTCTTCAACGCGGCAGGCGGCGGCGACCCGGTGATGTACCAGCACATCTTCTGGTTCTTCGGCCACCCCGAGGTGTACATCATGATTCTGCCGGCGTTCGGGATCGTGTCGCAGGTGATCCCGGCGTTCGCACGCAAGACGCTGTTCGGCTATAGCTCGATGGTGTATGCGACGGCGTCGATCGCGATCCTGTCGTTCATGGTCTGGGCGCACCACATGTTCGCGACGGGCATGCCGGTCACCGGCCAGCTGTTCTTCATGTACGCGACGATGCTGATCGCGGTGCCGACGGGCGTGAAGGTGTTCAACTGGCTCGCGACGATGTGGCGCGGCTCGATGACGTTCGAAACCCCGATGCTGTTCGCGATCGGCTTCCTGTTCGTGTTCACGTTCGGCGGCCTGACGGGCCTGATGCTGGCGATGGCGCCGCTCGACATCCAGTACCACGGCACCTACTTCGTGGTGGCGCACTTCCACTACGTGCTGGTGGCAGGCTCCCTGTTCGCGCTGTTCTCGGGCTGGTACTACTGGGCGCCGAAGTGGACGGGCTGGATGTACAACGAGACGCGCGGCAAGATCCACTTCTGGTCGTCGATGATCTTCTTCAACCTGACGTTCTTCCCGATGCACTTCGTCGGTCTCGCGGGCATGCCGCGTCGTTATGCGGACTACCCGGCGCAGTTCACGGACTTCAACCAGGTGGCGACGATCGGCGCATTCGGCTTCGGCCTCGCGCAGGTGTACTTCCTGTTCGCGGTCGCGCTGCCGGCCTACCGTGGCGGCGGCGACCTGGAAAAGGCGTCGGACAAGCCGTGGGATGGTGCGACGGGCCTCGAGTGGACGGTGCCGAGCCCGGCTCCCTTCCACACGTTCGAGCAACCGCCGCACGTCGAATAAGTTTCACCCGGCGTTCCGCCGCTGCCTGCCGCGCAGGCAGGCGCGGCGGGCGCCGGATCGATGTATCAGCGAAGTTTCAGCGAAGTTTCAGATGAACCGGAATCCACAACAAAGACGAACGCCCGAGCAGATTCGCGCGGGCAACAAGCGGCTCGGCCTCATCCTGCTCGTCATCGCCGCCGTTTTTTTTGTGGGTGTCGTGATCAAGCAGTGGTGGCTGTCCACTCACTGAGATGCAGTAACTGACGCAGTAGCGAGGAAGTCGTCGTATGTCGAAGCCGGAAGAGGGCGCCGTCGATCGCGCATTCAATCGTTCGATGCTGGTGAAGCTCTTCGTCGTGGCCGGACTGATGTTCGGCTTCGGCTTCGCGCTGATTCCGATGTATCGCGCGATCTGCCAGATCACCGGCATCAACAACCTGGTGCAGCGCGATGTCAGCGAACGCGAGGTGAAGAACTCGCAGGTCGACATGAGCCGCACGGTGGCGGTCGAGTTCGATGCGAATGCGCGCGGCCCGCTCGGTTTCAAGCCGGAGCGCAACAGCCTCGACGTGCATCCGGGCGAGCTGACGACGATCGTATACGACGTGACCAACGGGCAGGGCCGGCCGGTGGTGGCGCAGGCGATTCCGAGCTACGCGCCGAAGCAGGCGACGGAGTTCTTCAAGAAGATCGAGTGTTTTTGCTTCACGCAGCAGACGCTGGCTGCGAACGAGTCGCGCAAGATGCAGGTGGTGTTCGTGATCGATCCGAAGCTGCCGAAGGACGTGAAGACGATCACGCTGTCGTACACGTTCTTCGAGCTGAACACGCCGGCCGCGCCGGCGCCGGCACCGCGCAAGACGGCGGCGCAGGGCGACGCGAAGCCGGACGCATGACGACGGAGACGGGGCAGTGACAGAGACCAAGCGGAGCGGGTCGTTCGGCCAGGCGTTGCGAGCGGTGTTGTGGTCGTTCTTCGGGGTGCGCAAGCGGCGCGACCTGGAGGCCGACGCGACGCAGCTCAATCCGCTGCACGTGCTGATCGTCGCGTTGATCGCGGCCGGTGTGTTCATCGGCGTGCTGATCCTGATCGTGCGTGCGGTCGTGGGCTGAGGCTCGCGGCCACGAAAGAATGCAGTGCGTAGCGCCCGGGCGCTGCGTGCGGGAAAGAGCGGCGGCGGTCGTGCCGTGCAAGAAATAAAGCCGGAGCGGTTTCCGGTACACAAATTGGACTGAAGTGGAGAATCAAGCATGAGCGGTCAAAACCAGACCCCGTACTATTTCGTGCCGCATCCGTCGCAGCACCCGATCAGCGCGGCCTGCGGCCTGCTGGTCATGCTCGCGTCGGTGGCGCTGTGGATCAACGGTCACGACTGGGCTCCGTACACGGCGCTGCTTGGCCTGCTGTGGTTGCTCTTCACGCTGTACCACTGGTTCGGCGATTCGATCGCCGAATCGGAAGGCGGTCATTACGGCAAGAACGTCGACAAGTCGTACCGCTGGAGCATGAGCTGGTTCATCTTCTCCGAAGTCATGTTCTTCGGCGCATTCTTCGGCGCGCTGTTCTACGCGCGTGAAATCGCGCTGCACCAGCTCGGCAGCCTCGACTACAAGCTGATCTGGCCGGATTTCTCCGCCGTGTGGCCGAACGAAGGCCCGGCCGCGCTCGCCGGTCACTTCAAGACGATGGGCCCGTGGCCGATCCCGACGCTGAACACGGCGCTGCTGCTGTCGTCGGGCGCGACGCTGACGGTGTCGCACCACGCGCTGCGCGACAATCATCGCAACAAGGCGATCGCGTGGCTGGCCGCGACGCTCGTGCTCGGCGTCTGCTTCCTGTTCACGCAGGGCTTCGAGTACTACCACGCGTACAACGAACTGAACCTGACGCTGAACTCGGGCGTGTACGGTTCGACGTTCTTCCTGCTGACGGGCTTCCACGGCTTCCACGTGTTCCTCGGCGGCACGATGCTCGCGGTGGTGCTGGTGCGGATGATCCGCGGCCACTTCAAGCCGGATCACCACTTCGCATTCGAAGGCGCCGCGTGGTACTGGCACTTCGTCGACGTCGTCTGGCTCGGCCTGTACGTCGTCGTCTACTGGCTGTAAATGCAACAACGGCCCGCGCAGCGATGCGCGGGCCGTTTTCATTGGCGGGGACGGGGCAGCGGCCGGCTGCTTGCGCTCAACGCCAATCCGGCGCCGCCGCGACTCAGTCAGGCGGCGCTTTTGCTTGGTAGCGCCGCTGTGCGGCGAAATGTCACAGCGATTACAGAGGCCGGCGCGGTGAAGGCATCAACGCCCGATCGGCAGGCCGGTCGAATGGATCCAGCCCATCCAGTTCGCGAACAGGATGAACAGGAACAGCGAGATCGACAGCCCGACACGGGTGGCAAGCGACCACACCATGCGTTTCGTATGGCCGCGGTCTTGCATCATGAAGTAGAGCGCCGAGCCCATGCTGGCGACGATGAGGACGAAGGCGATGGGAACGAGGATGTGCATGACACGAACCGGACGACGGCAATTCGAAAGGAAGAGGATAATTATCGCACTTCGCTTTCGCGAATGCGCCTCGCGGGTGGCCCGATGAAGATCCGCTGGCTGCCTGCGCTGCTGATTCTCGTCGTCGTCGCGGTCACGATTCGCCTCGGGTTCTGGCAGCGCGACCGCGCGCACCAGAAGGAAGCGCTGCAGGCGAACGTCGTGCGCTACGAGCATGCGGCGCCGGTCGACGTCGGCGCGCAGCCGATTCCGCTCGCGTCGATCGAGTTCCACCGCGTGCGGGCGAAGGGCCGCTTCCTGCCGGAGCAGGCGGTGTTCCTCGACAATCGGCCGTATAACGACCAGCCGGGTTTTTACGTCGTGATGCCGTTTAAACTCTCGGGCGGCGGCGCCGTGCTGGTGAACCGCGGCTGGCTGCCGCGCAACATCGCAGATCGCACGGCGATCGAGCCGTTCCCGACGCCCGACGGAGAGATCGAGATCGAAGGCATCGCGCGCGCCGACGCGTCGCGCGCGTTCGAGCTCGGCGAAGGCGGTTCGGCCGCGCACCAGAAGATCCGGCAGAACCTGGACGTCGCCGCGTATGCGAAGGAAACGGGGCTGCCGCTGCAGCCGTTCGTGATCCAGCAGACGAGCGACGACGGCGACAAGCTCGTGCGCGACTGGCCGGCGGCGACGACCGGCGTCGAGCGCAATTACGGTTACATGTTTCAGTGGTGGGCCATGGCGGCGGTCGCGCTCGGCTTCGGCCTGTACGCCGCGCGGCGTGCGGCGAAGAAGTCGGCCGGCGCGTGAGCGCCATGGCAGGACGCGGCGCGCGCGCCGCGGGTTCGTTTCGAGAGGTCTGATTTGTCCATGCAATCTTCCCGTCAGGGTCCGGCCGCTGCGCCGATCTCGCCCGCGGCCCGCAAGCGCGGCCGCTGGATGCTCGTGCTGCTGGGTCTCGTGTGCGCGGCGCCGATCATCGCGTCGTACTTCACCTATTACGTGATCAAGCCGAAGGGCGGCTCGACCAACTACGGCACGCTGATCGAGCCGCAGCGGCCGATCCCGGCCGACCTGCAGGTCACCGACGAAACCGGCAAGACGGTGCCGCTGTCGTCGCTGCGCGGCGTGTGGCTGTTCGTGATGACCGACCGCAGCGCGTGCGACGATGCATGCGCGCAAAAGCTCTACTTCATGCGCCAGATCCGCGTCACGCAGGCGGGCGAGCGGCACCGGATCACGATGGTGTGGCTGCGCAGCGATGCGGACGCGATTCCGCAGAAGGTTCTGGAAGCCTATCCGGACACGCGCCGGCTGGTCGCCGATCCGGCCGCGGTGGCTGCATGGCTGCCGGCCGACGCCGGCACGAAGGACAGCGACCACCTCTACATGGTCGATCCGAACGGCAACCTGATGATGCGTTTCCCGAAGGACCCGAATCCCAGCAAGATCAAGTCGGACGTGACCAAGCTGCTGAAGTGGTCGAGCATCGGCTAAGGCGAGACGACGAGGCAACCATTCGATGTCGTATCTACTGCAACTCGGCCTGATCGGCCTCTGCATCGCGCTGCTGCCGCTGTCGTACGTGTGGGTGAAGGCCGACGACAACAAGTTCCGCAAGCTGGTGTGGATCACCACGTTCCTGACCCTCGACCTGGTAATGTTCGGCGGCTTCACACGGCTGACCGATTCGGGTCTCGGCTGCCCCGATTGGCCCGGCTGCTACGGCACGTCGTCGCCGTTCATCGCGCACGCCGCGATCACGGCCGCGCACCAGGCGATGCCGACCGGCCCCGTCAGCATGACGAAGGCGTGGATCGAGATGATCCACCGCTATTTCGCGATGGCGATCGGCGTGCTGATCATCGCGCAGGTCGTGATCGCCTGGTCCGCGCGGCTGCGCCGCCGCCCGCTGCACGTGTCGCCGTGGTGGCCGACGAGCCTCTTGCTGCTGATCGTCGTGCAGGGCGTGTTCGGCGCGTGGACGGTCACGATGAAGCTGCAGCCGGTGATCGTCACGACCCACCTGCTGCTCGGCCTCATGCTGCTCGGCACGCTCGGCTGGCTCGCGGCGCGGCAGACGCCGCTGCCGTCGCATGACCCGGAGGCCGGCCGCTACCGCGCGGCCGCGCTCGCGGCGCTGGTGCTGCTGGTCGTGCAGATCGCGCTCGGCGGCTGGGTGAGCACCAACTACGCGGTGCTCGCGTGTACCGACTTCCCGACCTGCAACGGTCAGTGGATGCCGCCGATGAACTTCGGCCAGGGCTTCCATCTGTGGCGCGCGCTCGGCATGACGAAGGACGGCGACGCGATCACGCAGGACGCGCTGGTCGCGATCCACTGGACCCACCGCACGTTCGCGTTCGTCGTCGTCGCATACCTGGTCGCGTTCGCGCTGAAGATGCGCCGCTTCGAGTCGCTGCGCCGGCCCGCGAACGGCGTGCTGCTGGTGGTTTTGCTGCAGTTCCTGACGGGCCTGACCAACATCGTGCTGCAGTGGCCGCTGCCGGTCGCCGTCGCGCACAACGGCGGTGCCGCGATCCTGCTGCTGCTCGTCGTCATGTTAAACTTTCGCATCCTTTCAAGCCGCCCCGGCCGTGTCGTGCAGCCCGCGCGCGACGCCGCCCCGGCGTGACCGTCCCCATGCAAAGCACCCTTTCCCAATCGCCCGGTAGCCGGTTCTCGCAGTACATGGCGCTGACGAAGCCGCGTGTCACGCAGCTCGCGGTGTTCTGCGCGGTGATCGGCATGTTTCTCGCGACGCCGGGCATGGTGCCGTGGCATGTACTGATCGGCGGCACGGTCGGCATCTGGCTGCTGGCCGGCGCTGCGTTCGCGATCAACTGCCTCGTCGAGCAGAAGATCGACGCGATGATGCGCCGTACCGCGTGGCGTCCGTCCGCGCGCGGCGAGATCACGACGCCGCAGATCCTGCTGTTCTCGGCCGTGCTCGGCAGCGTCGGCGCATGGACGCTCTATACCTTCACGAACCCGCTGACGATGTGGCTGACGATCGCGACGTTCGTCGGCTACGCGGTGATCTACACGCTGCTGCTCAAGCCGATGACGCCGCAGAACATCGTGATCGGCGGCGCATCGGGCGCGATGCCGCCGGCGCTCGGCTGGGCCGCGGTCACCGGCGCGGTGCCCGGCGACGCGTGGATCCTCGTGCTGATCATCTTCGTGTGGACGCCGCCGCATTTCTGGGTGCTGGCGCTCTATCGCCGCAAGGACTACGAAAACGCGGGCCTGCCGATGCTGCCCGTCACGCACGGCGAGAAGTTCACGCGGCTGCACATCCTGCTGTACACGGTGATCCTGTTCGCGGTCACGCTGATGCCGTTCATCTCCGGGATGAGCGGCGCCGTCTACCTGACGAGCGCGGTGCTGCTCGGCGCGGTGTTCCTCGCGTATGCGTGGAAGATCCATCGCGACTATTCGGACGAACTCGCCCGCAAGGCTTTCCGTTACTCGATCGTCTACCTGTCGCTGCTGTTCGCCGCGCTGCTCGTCGATCACTATGCGCGCCCGCTGCTCGGCGTGTAACCGCACGGTTTGAACGCAATGCTCCATTCATGGTTCGGGCGCCGCGCGCGCCAAGGCTGGATGCTCGCGTGCGCATTCGCGGCAGCCACGCTGCTCGCCGGCTGCGACAACGCGCCGAAATTCCAGAATCTCGACATCACCGGCAACACGCAGTTCGGCAGCGATTTCTCGCTGCCGGATACGGCGGGCAAGGTGCGCACGCTCGGCGACTTCAAGGGCCGGGCGGTCGTGGTGTTCTTCGGCTATACGCACTGCCCGGACGTATGCCCGACGACGATGGCCGAACTGTCCGAAGCGCTGAAGCAGCTCGGCCCCGATGCCGCGAAGCGTGTGCAGGTGCTGTTCGTCACCATCGATCCGGAGCGCGACACGCCCGCGCTGCTCGGCCAGTACGTGCCCGCGTTCGATCCGTCGTTCATCGGGCTGCGGCCGGCCGACGAGGCGGCGCTCAAGAAGGTTACAAAGGATTTCCGCGTGTACTACGCGAAGGTGCCCGGCAAGACGCCCGGCAGCTACACGATGGATCACACCGCCGCGAGCTACGTGTTCGATCGCGACGGCAAGCTGCGCCTGTTCGTGCGCGACGGCCAGGGCCCCGGCCCGTGGGTCCACGACCTGAAGCTGCTGGTCGACTGAACGGCGTACGCCGCAGGTTCGCCCGGGCGCTCGCCTGGCGCTACGCGTGACGGCCGCGACGCGCCGTCACGCATTCCTCCTTCTTCTCCTCGATCTGCATGCGCCGCCTCGCGGGGCGGCTGCGTATGAACATTCGTGCGCTGACGCGCTTGCGCGCGTTACGGCAGCGCCGGCACGTTGAAGCCTTGCGCGGCACGCGTGATCCGGAATTCCGTCACGCGATACGTCGCGAGCCCTTCGGTCACGAACGGATCGGTCTCGAGGATCGCGTCCAGTTCGTCGCGGTCGATGCGGGCCGCGAGGATCACGCCGCCTTCGCGCGGTACCTTCGGCCCCGCCGCGATGAAGATGCCGCGCTCGAACAGCGGCTGCAGATACGCGCGGTGGCGTTCGAGTGCATCGTCGATGCGCTCGAGCGATGCGTTGTAGTGGATGTCGATGACGTACATGGATGGCCCTGGAATTGTCGCCGGCGCGTGGTGTGCCGGTCGGCCGGTCTTTTTAGCACAGCGGCCGTTCCCTGTCGTGCCGGCCGTCGTCGCGCATCGTCCACCAGCACCGCCGCGGTGCATACCCATATGAGCGGGATGTATTTCACTTCCGGCCGATCCTGTGACACCATTTGCCCCTTCCTGCGAGTCCGGGGATACCCGTATCGCGCCCCATTTTCAGTTAGCAAGAAAGCGAGAAACAGATGAAGCGTCGCAGTCTCCTGAAGGTATTTTCCGTGCTGGCCACCGGTGCCGCGCTGACGCTGTCGGCGGGCGCGCACGCCGAGGACAAGGTCATCAAGGTCGGCACGGTGGCCGGCCCGGATGCGGAAGTGTGGCAGGTCGTGCAGAAGGTCGCGAAGGAGAAGGAAGGCCTGAACGTGAAGGTCATCGAGTTCAACGACTACGTGCAGCCGAACGCGGCGCTCGACTCGGGCGACCTCGACGCGAACAGCTTCCAGCACCAGCCCTACCTCGACAGCCAGGTGAAGCAGCGCGGCTACAAGATCGTCAGCGCGGGCCTGACCTACATCTCGCCGATCGGCGTGTACTCGAAGAAGTTCAAGGCGCTGAAGGACCTGCCGCAAGGCGCGAAGCTCGCGGTGCCGAACGATCCGTCGAACGAGAACCGCGCGCTGCTGCTGCTGCAGACGCAAGGCGTGATCAAGCTGAAGACGGGCGCCGGCACGGGCGGCAACAACGCGACGGTGCTCGACATCGCCGAGAACCCGAAGAAGCTGAAGATCTCCGAGCTCGACGCCGCGCAACTGCCGCGCGTGCTGTCGGACGTCGACGCCGCCGTGATCAACACGAACTACGCGCTCGCCGCGAACCTGCAGCCGACCAAGGACGCGATCGCGCTCGAATCGCTGACGAGCCCGTATGCGAACCTGATCGCCGTGCGCGCGAAGGACAAGGATCAGCCGTGGGTGAAGAAGCTGGTCAAGGCGTACCAGTCGGCGGAAGTGCGGGAGTTCATCAAGAAGCAGTTCAAGGGCTCGATGGTTGCGTCGTTCTGAACGCCGCACACCGGTCGGACCGTTGAAACGAAGAGGCCTGCATCGCGCAGGCCTTTTTCGTTGGTGCGGCCGGCAGACCATTGCGCGGCGCGCGGCGTTCAGCGCGGGCTCACATCTCGCCGCGCCGCGAGCAGATCGCCATGATCTGCTGGATCGCGTAGTTGTCGCGCACGCCCGGCAGCGACTGCACGACGCACTCGTGGAAGCGCCGCTCGCGCGGCAGCAGCATCGCGTTGTTGCGGTACAGCGCGTCGCACGAGCGCTGGATCAGCTGCGCGGCCACGCCGTTGCGGCTCTCGCGCAGCGCGCCCAGCATGCAGTCGTCGTATTGCGCGTAGCCGTCGGTCAGCGCGAATGCCGCACCCGGCAGCGTTAGCGCGACGGCCGCACATGTAATCGCACGGATCCCCCGTTTCATGCGCCCTCCGTTGGTGTGGATCGGGTCGGCGGACAGCATAACGTAAAGCGGCAAGGGCGGCTGGTGCGTTGCGGCGGGATCGGCGCGGAGCGCCGCCGGCCGGGCGTCGCGCGCGCTTCGCGGCGGCGCGGCGGCATGCGGTGAGCCTGCTGATGGCGTCGCTGCGGCCGTCGCGGATCCTGCTGCTCGCCGAGCACACGGCCGCGCTCGACCCGAAGACGGCCGCGTTCGTGCTGGAGCTGACGGCGCGCATCGTCACCGAGAGCAAGCTCACGACGAGCATGCGGCAGGCGCTCGACTACGGCGACCGCACGGTGATGCTGCACCAGGGGCAGGTCGTGCTCGACGTGTCGGGCGACCAGCGCCGCGGGCTCGACGTGCCGGACCTGCTGCAGATGTTCGAGAAGGTGCGGCACGAGCAGTTCGACGACGACGCGTTGCTGCTCGGCTGATGTGCTGCAGGTGGACCGGCGCGATGCAGGGGCTGCATCGCGCCGGATTCATTCATCGGCGCTGATGTCCGATGCGGACTCAAGAAAGGAGCTTGCCGGGATTGAGGATGTCGTTCGGATCGAGCGCATGCTTGATCGCCCGCATGCATGCGAGTTCCGTATTGCTTCGCGTATAGCCGAGAAATGCGCGCTTGTGCGTGCCGATGCCGTGTTCGGCTGAGACGGAGCCTTGAAAGTTTCTGACGAGTTCATAGATCGCGCTTTCTACCGCGTCGGGCGGCACATCGGGGATTGTGTGCCCGTCGACGGTGATATGGAGGTTCGAGTCGCCGATGTGGCCGAAGAAATAGGCCCGACTGCTTGGCCAGCGTTGCGCGAGCACGCCGCGGCATGTGTCGACGAATTGGCCGATCGCGCCGATCGGTATGCTGATGTCGAAATTGATCGGGGCGAGCTTGACCGGAAATTCGGACGTTGCCTCACGGATCTCCCAAAGCGCGTGTGCTTGCGTATCGGATTGCGCGAGCACGGCGTCGAGCACGAGGCCCGATTCGAGGTGTTCGCCCAGCACGTCGGCGAGTCGCTCATCGTTGCCATCGGCGTGACCGGTCTGTTCGATCAATGCGTACAGCGGATACGCAGCGGAAAGCGGGCTGTGCTTGCTGCGTGACAGCGATACACCCAGCGTGAAGAAGTCCGGCCACATCAGTTCGAACGCGCTGAGTTCCTTGCCGAAGCGCGTTCTCAGCAACTGCAACAGATCGACCGCGCCGCGATAGCCGGGCAGTGCGCACAGCACGGTGTTGCGATGCGTCGGGCGCGGCGCGAGACGCAATACCGCACGCGTAATGATGCCGAGCGTGCCTTCGGATCCGATGAACAGATGGCGTAGATCGTAGCCCGTATTGTTTTTGACCATCTTGCCCATTCCGCTCAGCACGCTGCCGTCCGCCAGGACGACCTCGAGCCCGAGCACCTGGTCTCGGACCATTCCGGACTGGATGACGCGAATGCCGCCCGCATTCGTGGCAAGGTTGCCGCCGATCTGGCAGGTACCGCGAGCGCCGAGATCGAGCGGGAATTCGAAGCCAGCCTCTGATGCGGCTTCCTGAATCGTTTGAAGCGTCGTTCCCGAAAGTACCGTCATCGTCGACGCAGACGCGTCAATCTCCTCGATGCCTGTCATCCGTTCCAGCGAAATGCAGATGTCCCGCATGGTCGGTACGGCTCCGCCCGCGAGGCCGGTCAGTCCGCCCTGGGGAACGACGCTCTGGCGTGCGTCGTTGCATAGCCGCAGCGTCGTCGCGACTTGCTCGGTCGTTCGGGGGAGCACGACCGCAAGTGGACGATGCGCGGACTTTCGACTCCAGTCACCAAGATAACGGTCGCCGATAGCCGCGCCCGTCCGTATCGCGTCGTTACCGAGTGTGGACATCAGGGTGTGCAGGATCGTTTCCATAAGTGATCGCTCGTCCTCGCGGCAAGGATGACTGGCTCGATGCATCGCCATCGCGACGGTATTCCGATCTCGGCTCCCGCGTACGGTGATGCTGGCCGGTCCGGCGTGCAGTGCCGGTACGATCTGACAGTCTAGTCCGGTTTGGATATGGGTGAAGGCCCTATTGGTGAAATTACCAATGCTGAAAATATGCATATAAATCAGTGCGTTGAGATTTTTTTAAGGTTTTATGAGGGGCTTGCAAAGGAAACGATCTTGAAAATAAGCGGCCGTGGTCTAGTCTGGTCTAGACCGCTTGCAGAGTCACCCGGCAGAGGCGAACGCGACGTCGCATGCGGTGAACCCCTTTTGACGCCCGTCTATCCTCACGTTCGGAGTCTTTGCCATGAAAGCCATCAAGCGTCTGCTCGTCCTGTCTGCCGTCACGCTGCTACCGAATGCCGTGCCGGGCGCCCACGCGGGATGTCTCGACGATGTCAGATCCGCTGGCGTGCTGCGCTCGGGCAATGGCCTGATGGGAACGCGCCCGTTTGTCTGGCAGAACGAGGACGGCTCTTATGGCGGCTTCGAGGCGGAACTGTTCAAGGAGGTCGGCAAGCGCATCGGCGTGCCCAGGACGGAGTACGTGGTCACCGAATGGAGCACCCTGATTCCGGGGTTGAAGTCGAAGCGATGGGACGTGATCTTCTCGTCGATGTCGGCGACGCAGGAACGCATCAGGATGGCGAACGTGCAGTTCTCCCGCCCGTATTTCCTGCTCTATGACCAGATCATCGTGAAGAACGATTCGCCGATCCGGTCGCCGGCCGATCTGAAGGGGAAGAAGGTTGGCACGACGCTTGGTACGAACGATTCGGTGAATGCGCATCGCCTGATGGACGAGGGCAAGATCGGCGATGTGATGGATTTCAACTCGTTCGGCGAGCCGTTCGTCGCGCTGCAGAACAATCAGGTCGACGCGGTCCTGCTCGATCAAGGCACGCTGCTTGGTCAGCGCGAGAAAATGAAGAATCTCCGCGTGGTAGGCCAGCCGATTTTCTATCATCCCAAACCCGAATGGGTCGATGCCGAGGCGAAAGCGAACTACCGGTTCGGGGCCAGCGCAGTCGCCGTTCGGACCGAATGCGCGGACCTGCTCAACGCGGTCAATCACGCGTTGCAATCGATGGACCAGGACGGGACGCGGCAGCGCATTCTGAGCCAATACGGCGCATGGTCGGCCGAACAGGCATCGTTGACGAAGTAGGGCGGTGACATGAACGAGTTCCTCTTTCACATGATCCCGCGGTACTTCCCGTTTCTGTTGAAAGGTGCGTTGATCACGATCGAGCTTTCCCTGATCAGCATGCTTTGCGCGATTGCACTGGGGCTCGTCGTTGCGATCGGCAGGTTGTCGCCGCGCCGCTGGATCGTCTGGCCACTGAATTGCTACGTGGAGATCTGGCGTGATGTGCCGCTGGTCGTCCAGCTGCTCGTGATCTATTTCACGTTGCCTCAGATTGGACTGACACTGCCGGGCTTCTGGGCCGGCGTGCTCGGCCTGACGCTCAATCTCGGCGCCTATCTGTCGGAGGTGTTCAGGGCGGCGATCCAGTCGATCGACACGGGGCAGCGTGAGGCTGGCATGACCATCGGCATGTCGAACGCGCAGATATACCGGCGCGTGATCCTGCCGCAGGCGATGAAGGTCGCGCTACCGACCGTCGGCGGCTACTTCATATCGCTGATGAAAGACTCGTCGCTCGTGTCGTTCATCGCCGTCAACGAGCTGCTTCGGCACGGCACGATCGTCATCGCGGAGACCTTCGCGAGCATGCAGGTTTATCTGATGGTCGCGATCATCTACTTCGCAATGAGTTTTGCCGCAGCGCGCGCGGTGCGATGGGTCGAACGGAAGTTTACCCCCGCGCATCGTGGGGGCCTGCGCATGGTGCCGCGCGTCCCGTCCGCAGGCGCAATCGGCACGTTCGGGACGAAGCGCGGCGCGGGGGTGACTCTTGATGGCTGACATGACTGACGGTTCGACGCCGATCATCGAGGTGCGCGGTCTGGAAAAATCGTTCGGGAATCTCGCGGTGCTGAAAGGGGTAGACCTCAGCATCCGGACCGGCGAGATCAATTTCTTCATCGGGCCGAGCGGCGGAGGGAAATCGACGCTGCTGCGCTGTATCAACTTCCTCGACGTGCCGACCGGCGGAGAGATTCGGTTCGACGGTGAAGCGCTGTGCGGGAGCGACGGCGGCTCGTTCCGGGTGAAGCCGGAGGCGCGGCTACGCGCCGCGCGCCGCAAGATGCCGATGGTGTTCCAGCAGTTCCATCTGTTCGCACATCGCACCGTTCTCGAGAACGTGATCGAAGGACCGATTCATGTGCTCGGCCGCGCGCGTGATCGGGCGATAGCGGATGCCGAAGCGATTCTCGCCGAAGTCGGTCTCGCCCAGCGCCTCGATCACTATCCGGATCAGCTCTCGGGCGGGCAGAAGCAACGCGTTGCGATTGCTCGTGCGCTCGCGATGGAGCCGAAGGTCGTGCTGTTCGACGAGCCGACGTCGGCGCTCGATCCGGAACTGGTCGCTGGCGTACTCGATACGATCAGGACGCTGGCGGAAGCCGGCATGACGCTGGCGATCGTCACGCATGAGATGGGTTTCGCGCGCAAGCTCGCCGACCGGATTCATTTCGTCGCCGACGGCGTCATCCTCGAATCGGGGGCGCCCGACATGATTCTCGCGGTCGATCATGACGTGCGAGGGCGAATCGGCCAGTTTTTGCGCGCGGTCGAGCGCTGACGACGCACCGTTGGCGGCGGCCAGGTATCGCCGGACCGGTCATTGGGCGACTGGCGCCCACAAGGGGGCGCGTTTTCGGTGGATGCGATGCGTATCGTCGTGAACCGTAAGCCCGTGCAACGACAGGAGAATCGATGGGCAACACTCATATTCAAACGAACGTGGACGGCGTGCCACCGTATATCCGGAGCTTGCCGATATACGTCGCGGGACGCTCGGCGCAATCGGTTGCCCGCGAATATGGCCTGTCGCGGATCATCAAGCTTGCGTCGAACGAAAATCCGCTGGGGTGCAGCCCGCGCGTCGCGGCTGTATTGACGGACCTGGCGTCGCGGGACGAAGCAAGTCTGGCGCGCTATCCGGAAAGCGACGCGCCGGACTTGAGGGCGGAACTCGGCCGCTATCACGGCGTGTCGCCGGACCAGATCGCGGTGACGAACGGTTCGCATGAGCTGATCGATCTGTGCGCGGCGCTCGTACTGCGTGAGGGGCGCGTGGGGCTGTATTCGCAGTATGCGTTCCAGGCGTATCCGATCAGTATCCGGATGCGTGGCGCCGAGGCATGGGCGGTCGACGCGCGGCACTATGCGCACGATGTCGATGCAATGTGTGCGGAACTCGAGGCCGACAGGGAGAGGCTGATTCGCCTCGTCTATCTCTGCAATCCGAACAACCCGACGGGAACCTTGATGACGCCGTCTGACGTCGAGCGAATCGTCGCGACGGCCGGCAAGGATCGTCTCGTCGTACTCGACGAAGCGTATATCGATTACGTGGCGCCGTCCTTGCGGGTCGATGCGACGTCGCTCGTCGCGCGTTATCCGTACCTGGTCGTCGCTCGTACGTTCTCGAAAGCTTATGGACTCGCATCGCTGCGTATTGGCTATGGTGTGATGAGCGCGGACATGGCCGATATGGTCGCGCGTATCCGGCCGACATTCAGCGTGAATGCATTGGCACAGCGCGCCGCTTCGGCGGCCCTCGCGGACCGCGAATTTCTGCGTCGCACGCAGGAGAGCAATCGCGCCGGGATCGCACAGATTGCCGGCGCGCTCGAGGCGCGCGAACTCGAATACATTCAGACGCACGCAAACTTCATCGCGATTCGTCTTCCCGATGCGAAATCCGCGACGCAGCGGTTGCTTGAGAAGGGCGTTGTGGTCCGGCCGCTTGGCGCGTACCGGCTCGACGATTTCATTCGCGTGACGATCGGAACGGACGAGGAGAATCGCATCTTCCTCGACGCGCTGTTCGGCGAGCGAAGCGATTGAATGCCGACGCCGTACGCCGCCGCCGGCGGGTCGGCACTGCGACAACCGGTTACGTTGACCATCCAGACGGGATTTCACAACACAATGCTTAAAGCAGGCGTGCCGTTTCAGCAGATCAAGACGATTGTCCGGGATAAGGTGAGGGCAGGCGAATGGAATACAGGTGATCGCATTCCATCCGAGGTCGACTTGGCGACGACGTATGGAGTCGCACGCATGACGGTCAACCGGGCGTTGCGGGAACTGACCGAAGAGGGCGTGCTCGAGCGCGTGGCGGGCATCGGCACGTTTGTCGCGGTGAGCAAGCCGAAATTGAACCTGCTGGTGATTACGCACATCCGTGACGAAATTCGGGCGTGCGGGCACGACTATTCCTGTCGCGTCGTGATGCAGCGGCCGGAATTCGCACCTCCCGAAATCGCCGGCGCGTTTGGTATCGAGCCCAACGCGCCGATCTTTCGCTTGATATGCGTGCACCTGGACAATGGCCGACCGCTTCAGCTCGAAGATCGCTATGTGAACCCGGCTGCCGCGCCGGCGTTTCTCGCGCAGGACTTTACGGTCGAGCCGCCGTCGGAATATCTGTTCAACAATATTTCCCATCACGAACTCGAGATCGAGCACGTTGTCGATGCGGCACATCCGTCGGAGGCGCAGGCGCTTCTGCTGGAGATCGAGGTCAACGAACCGTGTCTCATTCTTACGCGCCGAACCTGGACTGCTGGCGTTCCCGTCACGTTCGCACGCTTTTTTCATCCGGCCCATCGCTATAGCCTGGGATCGCGATTCAGGCCTGGCCCATTGAACCCGCAAGCGCGGGCGACAGGCCGGCAGCCCGATGTTTCGAAGTGAAAGGGATGCAGCAGGCGGCGGATTCGAGCGGACGGTTTGCGCCGCAGGCTGCCGCATCCGGTCGGCGATCGCGTGCCCGAGGCCCGCATCAAGCTCACGCCGTGCGCGTTTGTGCGGCGGGCGCGCCGGATCATGATGAACGTCCTGGCCGCCTCCATGCTTCCCTCTGACAAAACCCCCGTTTCGTACTAGTACTGTGCGACATGAACGCATTGCCATATACTGTATATCCATACAGTTGTGGGTGGCGTCATGCTCGCATCCTCCATTTCTCCCGAATCCCTCCATCCGTCCCTCTGGCGCGGCTCGCAGCTCGCGCGCGGCGATTCGCGCACGATCGACACGGGTTTCGCGCCGCTGTCCGCCGAGCTGCCGGGCGGCGGCTGGCCGGTCGGCGGGCTCGTCGAACTGCTGGCCGCGCAGCCGGGCTGCGGCGAGATGCGGCTGCTCGCGCCGGCGCTCGCGCGCACCGTCAGCGCGCGGCGGCCGCTCGCGCTCGTCGCGCCGCCGCAGTCGCCGCATGCGACCGCGCTGGCCGCGCTCGGCGTGCCGGCCGACGCGCTGCTGTGGCTGCGCGCGGGCAGCCGCACCGATGCGTTGTGGGCCGCCGAGCAGGCGCTCAGGACCGGCTGCTGCGGTGCGCTGCTGCTCTGGCAGGACGCGCGGCCCGATGCGCTGCGCCGCCTGCATCTCGCGGCCGCGCGCACCGGCGACACGCTGTTCGTGATGCTGCGCCCGCTGTCGGCGGCCAAACAGCCGTCGCCGGCCGTGCTGCGCGTCGCGCTGCATCCGGTGCCGGGCGGCGTGTCGCTCGACATCGTCAAGCGTCGCGGGCCCGCGCGCGGCGAGCCGCTCGCGCTCGATTTGCCGTCGCCCATCGTGGAGAGCCGCTATGCGCGTCTTGCTCGGCATCCATCTGCCGCGCCTGCCGCTCGACGTGTGCGCCCCGCCGCCGTCTGACGGCGCGGCGGACGGCGCAGGCGACGCAGACGACGCAGGCTGCGCGGTGCTCGAGCAGGGTGTCGTGCTGATTGCCGACGCGCCGGCGCGCCGGCAGGGCGTGCGCGCGGGCATGAAGCGCGGCGGCGTGCTGACGCTTTCGCCCGACACGCGGCTCGTCGAACGCGATCCCGCCCGCGAGGCCGATGCGCTGCGCGCGGTCGCGCTCGCGTTGCTGCGCTTCTCGCCGTGCGTCGCGCTCGACGACGAAGCGACGCTGATCGTCGACGTCGGCCCGAGTCTGCGCCTGTTCGGCGGCCTGCCGTCGCTGTGCCGCCGGGTGCGCGCGACGCTCGCGGCGCTCGGCTATGCGGCGCGCCTGTCCGCCGCGCCGACCGGGCGCGGCGCGTGGCTGCTCGCGCGCATGTCGGCGCGTGCGCGTATCCGGCGCCGCGTGGCCGGGCCGGCTTCGCTCGTTCGTACGCTCGATCGCTTGCCGTGCGTGTTGCTGCCCGACGCGCGCCCGTATGCGGGCTGGTTCGACGGCCTCGGCTGCCGCACGCTCGCCGATCTGCGCCGCCTGCCGCGCGCGGGGCTGCAGCGGCGCTGCGGTCCCGCGCTGCTGGCCGCGCTCGATCGTGCGTACGGCGATGCGGTCGAGCCGCTCGCGTGGATGGCGGTGCCGCCCGTGTTCGACGTGCGGCTCGAATTGCCGGAGCGCGTCGAATACGCGGAAGCCGTGCTGTTCGCCGCGCGGCGGCTCGTCGTGCAGCTCTGCGGATGGCTGGCCGCGCGGCAGCTGTCGCTGGCCGCGATGACGTTCGAGCTCGAACACGAGCGCGGCCGCCAGGCCGTGCCGCCGACGCCGCTCGAACTCGCGTTCGCCGCGCCCGTGCGCGACGAGACGCACTTCATGCGGCTGCTCGGCGAGCGGCTCGCGCGCGTCGAATTGCCGGCCGCGGTGATCGCGGTGCGGCTGAAGGCCACGCGCGTCGAATCGGTCGCACCACCGGCCGACGATCTCTTCCCCGAGCCGGGCGGCACGCGCGAGACGCGCGCGCGGCTGTTCGAACTGCTGGTCGCGCGGCTCGGTGCGGATAACGTGCTGCGCGCGGCGCCGGTGGCCGACTATCGGCCCGAAGCCGCGAACCGCTGGCTGCCGTTCGATGCGCCGGCGGGCAAGCCGGCTGACGGACTGCCGGCTGCGCCGCCGCGTCCCGCGTGGCTGCTGGCCGAGCCGCTGCCGTTGCTGATGCGCGGGGAGCGGCCGGTATTTCATACGCCGCTGAGAATGATGTCGTCGCCCGAACGGATCGAGGCAGGGTGGTTCGACGGTCAGCACGTGGCGCGCGATTATTGCGTCGCGCAGGACGAAGAGGGCGCGTGCTATTGGGTGTTCAGGGAGCGGACGGGGAGCGAGGCCGAACCGCACTGGTTCCTGCACGGCCTGTTCGGGTGAGCGGCGATGGTTGCGGAATTCGGTTTGCTGCCCGATTACGCGGAGTTGTTCTGCCGCTCGAACTTCTCGTTCCTGCATGGCGCGTCGCATGCGGAGGAACTGGTCGAGCGCGCGGTGGAACTCGGCTATCGAGGGATCGCGATTACCGACGAATGCTCGCTCGCCGGCGCGCCGCGCATGTATGTCGCGGCAAAAGCGCAAGGGCTGCCGCTCGTCATCGGTTCGTATTTCGACGTCACGCCGGATGAAGTCGCCCCGGGTCACGATCCGGGCCCCGGGGCGTTCGGACTCGTGTTGCTGGCGCAGAACCGCGAGGGCTACGGCAACCTGTCCGAGCTGATTTCATGGCGGCGGATGGAGGCGCCGAAGGGAACCTACCGGCTGACGTCGAGAATGTTGTCGAGGCCGCCCGAGGTTTTCGCTCATCTGCGCGGCATGCCCGACTGTTTCGCGATTCTCGTGCCCGCGTATCCGGTGCGTGCGGAGGTACTCGATGCGCAGGTCGCATGGTTTCGCGCGACCTTCGGCGAGCGTGCGCGGCTCGGGCTCGTGCAGTTGCAGCGCGCGCTGGACGGCCCGCAGCGCGACGAGATTCGGGACGCAGGCGAGCGGCGCGGCGTACCTGTCGTCGCGCTCGGCGACGTGACGATGCATCGGCGTTCATGCAAGCCGCTGCAGGACGTGATGACGGCGATTCGCGTCGGGATGCCGGTGTCGGAATGCGGCTATGCGCTCGCGCCGAATGCGGAGCAGCATCTGCGTGCGCGCGGGCGGATTGCGAAGCTGTTTGCGCCGGACGAGATCGCGGAGACCTGCGCGATTCTCGATGCATGCGATTTCGAACTCGACTCGCTGCGCTACGAGTATCCGGACGAGATCGTGCCTGAAGGTCATACGCCGACGAGCTATCTGGAACAGGAAACCCTGGCGGGCGCGCGCCGTCGCTATGCCGGGGAGCCGCCGGCTCATGTCATGGAGCGGATCGGCTACGAGTTGACGCTGATCGCGAAGCTGAGCTACGAACCGTTCTTCCTGACGGTGTACGACATCGTCAAGTTCGCACGTAGCCAGAACATCCTGTGCCAGGGACGCGGCTCTGCGGCGAACTCGGTCGTCTGCTATTGCCTCGGCATCACCGAAGTCGATCCCGACCAGAGCACGATGCTGTTCGAGCGCTTCATCAGCGAGAAACGTGGCGAGCCGCCCGATATCGACGTCGACTTCGAGCATCAGCGCCGGGAGGAAGTCATTCAGCATATCTACGAAAAATACGGCAAGCATCGCGCCGCGCTCGCGGCGGCCGTTTCGACGTATCGCCCGCGCGGCGTGCTGCGGGAAATCGGCAAGGCGCTCGGCGTCGATCCGATGCTGGTCGATCGCGTTGCGAAGGGGCATCGCTGGTTCGACGGCAGCCGCGACCTGCTGCAGCAATTCGCGTCGACCGGGCTCGATCCGGCCACGCCGATCATTCGCGCATGGGCCGAACTCGCGGGGCGCTTGCTCAACTTTCCGCGCCACCTGTCGCAGCATTCGGGCGGCTTCGTGATCAGTCGCGGCAAGCTCACGCGGCTCGTGCCGGTAGAAAACGCGGCGATGGACGGGCGGCGCGTCATTCAGTGGGACAAGGATGATCTCGAATCGCTCAAGCTGATGAAGGTCGACGTGCTCGCGCTCGGCATGCTGTCGGCGCTGCATCGCGCGTTCGACATGCGCACCGCATGGCGCGGGCCAGAGCAGGACGGCGAGCCATTCACGCTGAAGCATATTCCGCAGGATGACGAAGCAACCTACGACATGATCTGCCGCGCCGATACGGTCGGCGTGTTCCAGATCGAATCGCGTGCGCAGATGTCGATGCTGCCGCGGCTGAAGCCGCGCAACTACTACGACCTCGTCGTCCAGGTGTCGATCGTGCGGCCCGGGCCGATCCAGGGCGGCGCCGTGCATCCGTATCTGAAGCGGCGCAGGATCGTGGCCGGCGAAGAGGAGGGGGAAGTCACGTATCCGAGCGAGGCGCTCAAGGAAGTGCTCGTTCGCACGCTCGGCGTGCCGATCTTCCAGGAGCAGGTGATGCAGATCGCGATGGTCGCGGCCGGATTCACGCCAGGCGAGGCCGACCAGTTGCGTCGCGCGATGGCGGCGTGGAAGCGCAGGGGCGATCTCGGCCCGTATCACGACAAGATCGTCGACGGCATGCTCGAACGCGGCTACACGCGCGAATTCGCCGAGCAGATCTTCGAGCAGATCAAGGGCTTCGGCGAATACGGCTTCCCCGAGAGCCACGCGGCCAGCTTCGCGAAACTCGCGTACGCGAGCAGCTGGCTCAAATGCCACGAACCCGCGATCTTCGTCGCGTCGCTGCTGAACAGCCAGCCGATGGGGTTCTACGTGCCCGCGCAGCTCGTGCAGGACGCGAAGCGTCACGGCGTGAAGGTGTTTCCGGCCGACGTCACGCGCAGCGGCTGGGAAGCGTCGCTCGAAGCGCTGCCCGGCCAGCCGCCGCCGCACGGCCAGCCCGCGGTGCGGCTCGGCCTGTCGCTGGTGCGCGGTCTCGGCGAGGCCGCCGCGCGGCGCATCGAGGCCGCGCGCGCGGCCGGCCCGTTCGAGAACGTCGACGCGCTCGCGCGCCGCGCGCAGCTCGAACGGCGCGATCTCGAAGCGCTCGCCGCCGCGAACGCGCTCGCGACGCTCGCCGGCCATCGCCGCGATGCATTATGGCAAGCCGTCGCCGCGGCCCCCGAACGCGACCTGCTCGCCGCCGCGCCGATCGACGAAACGGAGCAGCCCGTGCTCGGCGCGCCGTCGGAAGCCGACGACATCCTCGCCGACTATCACACCACCGGCCTCACGCTGAACCGCCACCCGGTCGCGCTGCTGCGGCCCACGTTGCGCGCGCAGCGGCTGTCGTCCGCGGCCGAGTTGCGCGACCGTCCCGACGGCCGGCTCGCGCGCGCGTGCGGGCTCGTGATCGCGCGGCAGATGCCGGGCACCGCGAAGGGCGTGATGTTCATGACGCTCGAGGACGAGACGGGCTGCGTGAACGTGATCGTGCGGCCCGAACTGCTCGCGCGGCAGCGCCGCGAAACGCTCGATTCGCGGCTGCTCGCGGCGTCGGGCGTGTGGCAGGTCGTCAGCGACGTGCGGCACCTCGTCGCGCAGCATTTCGAGGACCTGACGCCGCTGCTCGGCGGCCTGCGCACGTCGAGCCGCGAGTTCCACTGACGCGGCGCGCCGGCACGCCGCCGGATGCATACCAGTCGGCCGAACTGGTTCTATTCAGGTATCGTTTTCAGCGCCCCAAACCCGTCAAATCCGGCACCGGAACTGTCCCCTTGCATACCAATCCGGGTAAATCCCTATCCTGCATCATGTTGTAAACAAAGGCTTTCCCGCTACTAAACCGCTTGCCTGGCAAGGCTTCCGGCGATTTTCACCTCTCTAATACCAGTTCGTTGACTGGTATTATTGTGGTTATATAATGCGTTCACTTTCGACGGTCCGAGATCGTCGTCCGACACCCGGAGGCACATGGAAACCGGCTGGTCCGAACTGGCGCCCGATCCCCTCGACGACACGCCGCTGTATCTGCAGCTCGCCCGCAACCTGGCGCGCGCGATTCACGCCGGCGCGTGGCGCGCCGGCGAGGCGCTGCCGTCGGAGCGGCTGCTATCGGGGTCGGTCGGCGTGTCGCGGATCACGGCCCGCCGTGCGCTCGCGCTGCTGGTGGAGCAGGGGCTGATCAAGCGGGCGCGCGGGGCGGGCAGCTTCATCACGCCGCGCGTCGCCGATCCGCTGTCGTGTCTCGTCGGCTTCACCGCGAAGATGCAGCAGCGCGGTTTCGTGCCCGATTCGGTGTGGCTGTCGCGCACGCTGCGCGCCGCGCGCCGCGACGAGATCACGCGTCTCGGCCTCGCGCCGGGCGCGACGGTCGCGCGGCTGGAGCGGTTGCGCCGCGCGGACGGCATCGTGATGGCCGTCGAGCATTCGACGCTGCCGGCCGCGGCGGTGCCGGATCCGCAGGCGCTCGGCGCGTCGCTGTACGAATACCTCGACGCCCGCGGGATGACCGTCGTGCGCGCGCTGCAGCACTTTCGCGCGTCGAACGCGACGCACGACATCGCGAAGTGGATGGCGGTGAAGCCGGGCTCGGCCCTGCTCGTGATCACGCGCATCGGCTACGGCGTCGACCAGCGCGCGATCGAAGTGACCGAAACGTATTGCCGCGACGACTATTACGACTTCGTCGCCGAACTGAAACGCTGACGCGCGAGACTGCCCGCGCGCCACGTGCAACGAAGCACAACGCATTTGCAAATCGCGACGCGGATGTCCGCGTCACCAGATCATCAAGAGAAACGTCATGCTGACTGGAAACATCCTCACCCCCGACGGCTGGATTCACGGCTCGCTCGACAGCGAGAACGGCCGCATCACCACGCTCGACGGCACGCCCGCCGATCCCGCGAAGAACGACGCGCCGTACATCCTGCCCGGCTTCATCGACCTGCACGTGCACGGCGGCGGCGGCGCCGACGTGATGGAAGGCGGCGACGCGATCGAGACGATCGCGCGCACGCACGCGCAGTTCGGCACGACGAGCCTGCTCGCGACGACGATGACCGCGCCGCGCGACGAACTGATGCAGGTCGTCGCGAACCTCGGCACCGTCGCCCGCACTCGCACGCAGGGTGGCGCGCGCGTACTCGGCGTGCACCTCGAAGGGCCGTACATCAACCCCGGCAAGCTCGGCGCGCAGCCGGACGCGGCCGTGTCGGCCGTGCTCGACGAAGTGCTGAAGTACCTGTCGATCGCGCCGATCCGCGTCGTCACGCTCGCGCCGGAAATCGCCGGCCACATCGAGATCATCGGCGAGATGGCCGCGCGCGGCGTGCGCGTGCAGCTCGGCCACTCGCTCGCGACCTACGACGACGCCGTCGCCGCGCTCAAGCACGGCGCGTGTGGTTTCACGCACCTGTTCAACGCGATGTCGCCGCTGCATCACCGCAACCCGGGCCTCGTCGGCGCCGCGCTCGCGCATGCCGAGTACGCGGAAATCATCCCCGACCTGCTGCACGTGCATCCGGGCGCGATTCGTGCCGCGCTGCGCGCGATTCCGCGCCTGTACGTCGTGACCGACAGCACGTCCGCCACCGGCATGCCCGACGGCGAATACCGGCTCGGCAGCCAGCACGTAACCAAGTGCCTCGGCGGCGTGCGGCTCGCCGACGGCACGCTCGCCGGCTCCACGCTGACGATGGACCAGGCGCTGCGCAACCTCGTGTCGCTCGGCCTGCCGATCGCCGATGTGTCGAACCGGATGTCGCGCTATGCGGCCGACTACCTCGGCGTCACCGATCGCGGCCGCCTCGAGCGCGGCGCATGGGCCGACCTCGTCGTGTTCGATCGCGACCTGAACCTCACCGCGACCTACGTCGAAGGAGAATCGATTGTCGAATATGCTTAAGGAAGCGCGCGAGTCCGCCCAGGTCGTCGCCGCGCAACTCGCCGACACCACGCGCGTCGAAACGCTCGCCGCGCAACTGCTCGATCACCCGCCGGCCGTCGCGCTGACGGTCGCGCGCGGCAGCTCGGATCACGCCGCGAGTTATTTCGCGAGCCTGACGATGAGCCGCCTCGGCGTGCCGGTCGCGTCGCTGCCGATGTCGGTCGCGACGCTGCAGCAGGCGCCGCTGAAGGTGCAGGACCAGCTCGCGCTCGCATTCTCCCAGTCGGGCAAGAGCCCCGATCTCGTCAACACGATGGCCGCGCTGCGCGAAGCCGGCGCGCGCACCGTCGCCGCCGTCAACGTGCTGCCGTCGCCGCTCGCCGACGCGTGCGAGCACCAGCTGCCGCTCTTGGCCGGCCCCGAGCTGTCGGTCGCCGCGACCAAGAGCTACATCGCGATGCTGTCGCTGTCCGCGCAGATCGTCGCGTACTGGCAGCGCGACGCCGCGCTGATGACGGCGTTGCGCGGCCTGCCCGACGTGCTCGCGCAGGCCGGCCGGCTCGACTGGTCGCCGGCCGTCGCCGCGCTCGCGGGCATCGAGCGGATGATCGTGATCGGCCGCGGCCTCGGGCTTGCGATCGCGCAGGAAGCCGCGCTGAAGCTGAAGGAAACCTCCGGCATCCAGGCCGAGGCATTCTCGAGCGCCGAAGTCCGGCACGGCCCGATGGAGCTGATCGACCGCGACTATCCGCTGCTCGTGTTCGCGCCGCCGGGGCCCGAGCAGGCCGGGCTGCTGCAGCTCGCGCAGGACATGCGCGCACGCGGCGCGGCCGTGCTGCTCGCGGCGCCGGCCGGCACGCCCGGCGCGACCTTGCCGCTCGCGCAGTCCGCCCATTCGGCGCTCGACCCGATCGCCGCCATTCTTTCGTTCTACGTGATGGCGGCGGAGCTCGCCGTCGCGCGCGGCCGCAATCCCGACACGCCGCGCCACCTGAACAAAGTCACCGAAACGCACTGATAGCCGAGACAGCCGATGAGACGCGCCGAGGAGTCCCAGTTGAAGAGTTCCACCCATGATCAGATCGTCCTGCTCAGCCCCCTGACCGGGCCGATCGTCGCGCTGGCCGATGTGCCCGATCCGGTGTTCTCCGGCGGGATGTTCGGCGACGGCATCGGCATCGACCCGCTCGCGGGCCAGCTCGTCGCGCCGTGCGCCGGCGTCGTGTCGCATCTCGCGCGCACCGGGCATGCGGTGACGATCACGACGCCGCAAGGCGCGGAAGTGCTGCTGCACATCGGCATCGACACCGTCGAGCTGAACGGGCAGGGCTTCACCGCACACGTCGAAGCCGGCGCGCGCGTCGACGCGGGTGACCTGCTGATCGAGTTCGACCAGGACGCGGTCGCGCGCAGCGCGCATTCGCTGGTTTCGGTGATCGCGATCGCGAACTCCGACGCGTTCGACGTCGTCGAGCGCGCGAGCGGTTTCGCGACGGCCGGCGAGACGCCGCTCCTGACGCTGCGCGGCAAGGGCGAAGCGGCCGCGCAGGCGGCGCAGGCCGGCGCCGCGGCGATGAACGAAGTGCGTCGCGAACTCGTGCTGACGCAGCCGGGCGGCCTGCATGCCCGCCCGGCCGCACGCGCACGTGAGTCCGTGCGCGGCTTCGACGCGACGGTCGACGTGCAGTTCGACGGCCGCAAGGCGTCGATCGCGAGCGTCGTGGGCCTGCTCGCCCTCGGCGCCGGCGAAGGCGCGACGATCGAGCTGATCGGTCGCGGCGCGCACGCGCAGCAGGCCGTCGACGCGGTCGAGCACGAGCTGCTGCGCGAAGCGCACGGCGAAGTCGAGGAGAAGCCGGCGCGGCTGCGTTCGCCCGCACCGCAGCCGATCGTGCACGACACCGGCGCGACACTCGATCCGAACACGCTCGCTGGCGTGTGTGCGGCGCCCGGCATCGCGGTCGGCACGCTGGTGCGTCTCGACGATGCGGACATCGTGCCGCCCGAACAGGCAACCGGCACGCCGGCATCGGAAAGCCGCCGGCTCGACCAGGCGCTGACGGCGGTCGACGCCGAACTCGACGAAACGGTGCGCAACGCATCGGCGCGCGGCGCGGTCGGCGAGGCGGGGATCTTCGCGGTGCATCGCGTGCTGCTCGAAGACCCGACGCTGGTCGACGCGGCGCGCGACCAGATCAGCCTCGGCAAGAGCGCGGGCTTCGCGTGGCGCGCGACGATCCGCGCGCAGATCGACACGCTGTCGAAGCTCGACGATGCGCTGCTCGCCGAGCGCGCGGCTGACCTGCGCGACATCGAGAAGCGCGTGCTGCGCGCGCTCGGCCACACCAGCGGCGCGACCCGCACGCTGCCGGCCGAGGCCGTGCTCGCCGCCGAGGAATTCACGCCGTCGGACCTGTCGTCGCTCGATCGCCAGCGCGTGACCGCGCTCGTGATGGCGCGCGGCGGCGCGACGTCGCATGCGGCGATCATCGCGCGCCAGCTCGGCATTCCGGCGCTCGTCGCGGTCGGCGACGCGCTGTATGCGATTCCCGACGGCACGCAGGTCGTCGTCGATGCGAGCGCGGGCCGTCTCGAACACGCACCGACCGCACTCGACGTCGAACGCGCGCGCCACGAGCGCCAGCGCCTGGACGGCGTGCGCGAAGCGAACCGGCAGCTGGCCGGCGCCGCCGCCGCGACGGTCGACGGCCGCGCGATCGAGGTCGCCGCGAACATCGCGACGCTCGACGACGCGAACACCGCGGTCGACAACGGCGCGGACGCGGTCGGCCTGCTGCGCACCGAGCTGATGTTCATCCATCGCCAGGCCGCGCCGAGCGTCGTCGAGCACCAGCAGAGCTACCAGTCGATCGTCGATGCGCTGCAGGGCCGCACGGCGATCATCCGCACGCTCGACGTCGGCGCCGACAAGGAAGTCGACTACCTGACGCTGCCGCCCGAGCCGAACCCGGCGCTCGGCCTGCGCGGCATCCGCCTCGCGCAGGTGCGCCCCGATCTGCTCGACGATCAGCTGCAGGGCCTGCTCGCGGTGAAGCCGTTCGGCGCGGTGCGCATCCTGCTGCCGATGGTGACGGATGCCGGGGAACTCGTGCGGCTGCGCCAGCGCATCGACGAATTCGCGCGGGCGCAGGGCCGCACCGAGCCGATCGAGGTCGGCGTGATGATCGAGGTGCCGTCGGCGGCGCTGCTCGCCGACCAGCTCGCGCAGCACGCGGATTTCCTGTCGATCGGCACCAACGACCTGACGCAGTACACGCTCGCGATGGACCGCTGCCAGGCCGATCTGGCCGCGCAGTCCGACGGCCTGCATCCGGCCGTGCTGCGCCTGATCGACATCGCGGTGCGCGGCGCCGCGAAGCACGGCAAGTGGGTCGGCGTGTGCGGCGCGCTGGGCGGCGATCCGCTCGCGGTGCCGATTCTCGTCGGCCTCGGCGTGACCGAACTGTCGGTCGACCCGGTGTCGGTGCCGGGCATCAAGGCGCGCGTGCGCCGTCTCGATTACCAGCTGTGCCGCCAGCGTGCGCAGGATCTGCTCGCACTCGACTCGGCACAGGCGGTAAGGGCAGCAAGCCGCGAGGTCTGGCCGCTCGACTGAACGTCGACGGCGGGCGCGCGACCCGTTTCACTACGCAAGCAATTAGGTCAACGACGCTTAATGACGAGACATGGATTGGAGGATTGAATGGACGGGAATCCGTTTCTGAAGATACAGGGCCTGGGCCGGGCGCTGATGCTGCCGATCGCGGTGTTGCCGGTCGCCGGCATCCTGCTGCGGCTCGGGCAGCCGGACGTGTTCAACATCAAGATGATCGCCGACGCCGGCGGCGCGATCTTCGACAACCTGCCGCTCCTGTTCGCGATCGGCGTGGCGGTCGGTTTCGCGAAGGACAACAACGGCGTGGCGGCACTCGCGGGCGCGATCGGCTACCTGATCGAAACCGCGATCATGAAGGACATCGATCCCAAGCTGAACATGGGCGTGCTGTCCGGGATCATCGCGGGTGTCGTTGCGGGCTTGCTGTACAACCGCTACAAGGACATCAAGCTGCCCGACTACCTCGCGTTCTTCGGCGGCAAGCGGTTCGTGCCGATCATCACCGGGCTCGTGTGCGTGGTACTCGGCATCGTGTTCGGATACGTGTGGCAGCCGGTCCAGCATCTGATCGACGCGGCCGGCCAGTGGCTGACGACGGCGGGCGCGATCGGTGCGTTCGTGTTCGGCTTCCTGAACCGCCTGCTGCTCGTCACGGGCCTGCACCACATCATCAACTCGCTCGCGTGGTTCGTGTTCGGCAACTTCACGCCGCCGGCCGGCGGCGAGCTCGTGCACGGCGACCTGCACCGCTTCTTCGCGGGCGATCCGACCGCGGGCACCTTCATGGCCGGCTTCTTCCCGATCATGATGTTCGGCCTGCCGGCCGCGTGTCTCGCGATGCTGCACGAAGCGCCGAAGGAGCGCCGCGCGATGGTCGGCGGCCTGCTGTTCTCGATGGCGCTCACGTCGTTCCTGACCGGCGTGACCGAGCCGATCGAATTCAGCTTCATGTTCCTCGCGCCGGTGCTGTACGTGATCCACGCGGTACTCACCGGGCTGTCGCTCGCGATCTGCCAGATCCTCGGCGTGAAGCTCGGCTTCACGTTCTCGGCCGGCGCGATCGACTACGTGCTGAACTACGGGCTGTCGACGAAGGGCTGGATCGCGGTGCCGCTCGGCATTGCGTACGGCGTCGCGTACTACGGGCTGTTCCGTTTCTTCATCCGCAAGTTCAACATGGCGACGCCCGGTCGCGAGCCGGCCTCGCCCGACTCGGCAATCGAGTCGTTCGCGTCGGGCGGTTTCGTCGCACCGGCGGCCGGTGCCGCCGCGGCAGCGCCGCGTGCACAGCGCTACATCGCCGCGCTCGGCGGCGCGGGCAACCTGACGGTCGTCGACGCCTGCACGACGCGCCTGCGCCTGAGCGTCGTCGATCCGGAGAAGGTGTCGGAGCCGGAACTGAAGTCGATCGGCGCGCGCGGCGTGCTCAAGCGCGGCGGCAACAGCGTGCAGGTGATCATCGGGCCGGAGGCGGACATCATCGCCGACGAGATGCGTTCGGCGATCGGCAGCGGTGCGGCCGGTGCCGCTGCGGCGGCCCCGGTCGCGGCCGCGCAGCCGGTCACGGGCGCAGCGGCCGGTCCGCTCGATCCCGATCCGCTGCGTTGGCTTGCGGTGTTCGGCGGCGCGACCAACGTCGCATCGCTCGACGCGATCGCGACCACGCGCCTGCGCGTCGTCGTGCGCGATGCAGCGGCGGTCGATCGCGATCGGCTCGGCGCGCTCGATGTCGCATGGGTGACGCCGGACACGTTCCATATCGTCTGCGGCAACGCGGCGGCGCGCTATGCGGAACAGATCGGCGCCCGCCTGACGTCGACGGGCGGTGGTGCGGCCGTGCAACCGGCATGATGCGATGAGATCGGCCCGATCCGCGTCGCGGATGCGGGCCGCCGGTCGGTAAAACGAAAACGGCTTGCGACGCGTGTGTCGCAAGCCGTTTTTCTTTGGCGGCGCGCGATTGCGATGCGTGCATCGGCATCGCGCTCAATTGGCTTCGACGTGCCGCGCGTGCCGAACGAATGTCCGGACGAAAAAAACCTCGCACGTAGCGAGGTTCGTTCCCGATGGCGCGCGGCGGGGCGATCAACCGCCGCCGCATATGAGCGGTCAGTCGCGGCGTGCGCGCACCGGCGCTTCCTGCGGCTTCTGCCGCGCTTCGAGCCACATCGCGTTGACGATGCCGAACGACAGCGCGACGCCGATACCGAGAATCCAGCTGAAGTACCACATGATCCGACTCCTTGCGAAACGGTGGGCGAGGGCGCGTGCGCGCCCCGGCCGGGTTCAATACATCGAGTGCTTGTTCTCTTCGAGCGACTGGTGCGTGACCTTGCCGCGCATTACGCGGTACACCCAGCTCGTATAGAGCAGGACGATCGGCAGGAACACGATCACCGCGAACAGCATCACCTGCAGCGTCATGTGGCTCGACGTCGAATCCCACACGGTCAGGCTGCTGCGCGGGTCGAGCGACGACGGCATGATGAACGGGAACATCGAGAAGCCCGCGGTCAGGATCACGCCGGCGATCATCAGGCCGGTGCAGAAGAACGCCGTCTTTTCCTGCTTCGAGCCGGCGAGCAGCAGCGCGAGCAGGCCGCCCGCGATCCCGACGACCGGCGCCGCGATCATCCACGGATACTCGCCGTAATTCGCGAGCCACAGGCCCGAGCCGGCCGCCACGTCCTTCAGCAGCGGGTTCGCGACCGTGTCGGTCGGCGCGGCGTGCGTGATGTGGAAGCCGCCGATGGTCGACGCGATCAGCACGCCGGCCAGCACGAACAGCACGACCGCGACGAGCGCCGACACCCGCAGCGCGATCGACGCGCGGCGTGCGATCACGCCGTCGGTCTTCATCTTGATGAATGCCGCGCCGTGCGCGACCAGCATCGTGAGGCTGACGAGCCCGCAGAGCAGCGCGAACGGGTTCAGCAGCGCCCAGAAGCCGCCGTAGTAGGTGACGCGCAGGTCGCTGTCGAACTTGAACGGCACGCCCTGCAGCAGGTTGCCGAACGCGACGCCGAACACCAGCGCCGGCACGAAACCGCCGACGAACAGGCCCCAGTCCCAGCCCGCGCGCCAGCGCGGGTCGGGCCGCTTGCTGCGATAGTCGAAGCCGACCGGCCGGAAGAACAGCGCGAACAGCACGAGCAGCATCGCGAAGTAGAAGCCGGAGAACGATGCGGCATAGACGAGTGGCCAGGCGGCGAACATCGCGCCGCCGGCCGTGATCAGCCACACCTGGTTGCCTTCCCACGTCGCGCCGACCGTGTTGACGATGATGCGGCGTTCCTCGTCGGTCTTGCCGAGGAACGGCAGCAGCGCGGTCGCGCCCATGTCGAAGCCGTCGGTGACGGCGAAGCCGATCAGCAGCACGCCGACGAGCAGCCACCAGATCAGCTTGAGAGTTGCATAGTCCATAGCGATTCCTTGTTCCGTTGCGGGGGCGTGCTCAAACCGCGGCACGCTCGCCGGCTGCGGCGAGTTCGTGGTGATAGCGGCCGGTATGCAGCGACGACGGGCCGAGGCGCGCGTACTTGAACATCAGCTTGATCTCGATGACGAACAGTGCCGTGTAGAACGCGATGAAACCGGCGAGGCTCAGGTACAGGTCCGTCGACGTCAGGCTGGACGCGGACAGATGCGTCGGCAGGATGCCCGCGATCGTCCACGGCTGGCGACCGAGCTCGGCGACGACCCAGCCGAATTCCGCGGCGAGCCACGGCAGCGGGATCGCCCACACCGCATAGCGCAGGAACCAGCGACGGTTGTCCTGCAGCAGCTCGCGGCGCGCGCAGAACCAGAACGCGGCGACGAAGGTCGCGAGGAACAGGAAGCCGAGGAACACCATGATCCGGAACGAGAAGAACACGGGCGCGACCGGCGGGATGGTCTTCTTCGCGGCGGCCTGGATCTGCTCCGGCGTCGCGTCGACCACGTTCGGCGTGAACTGCTTGAGCATCAGCCCGTAGCCGAGATACTGCTTGTGCTGGTCGAACAATGCGCGGGTCGCGTCGCTCGTGTCGCCCTGCTTGATCTTCTGCAATGCGCCGTACGCGACCATCCCGCTCTGGATGTGCTCCTCGCTGCGCTTCGCGAGCTCGCGCAGGCCGATCACCGGCTCGTCGATCGAGCGCGTCGCGATCAGGCCGAGCGCGTACGGGATCTTGATCGCGTAGTCGGTGCGCTCTTCCTTCTGGTTCGGAATGCCGATCAGCGTGAACGACGCCGGCGCCGGCTGGGTTTCCCATTCCGATTCGATCGCGGCGAGCTTCATCTTCTGCACTTCGCCGGTCGTATAGCCCGACTCGTCGCCGAGCACGATCACGCAAAGCGTCGACGCGAGACCGAAGCCGGCCGCGACCGCGAACGAGCGCAGCGCGAAATCGGTGTCGCGCTTCTTCAGCAGATACCACGACGAGATGCCGAGCACGAACATCGCGGCCGTCACGTAGCCGGCCGACACGGTGTGCACGAACTTTACCTGCGCGACCGGGTTGAACAGCACGTCGAACAGGTTCGTCAACTCCATGCGCATCGTCTGGTAGTTGAACTCGGCGCCGACCGGGTTGTTCATCCAGCCGTTCGCGACGAGGATCCACAGCGCGGACAGGTTCGAGCCCAGTGCGACGAGGAACGTGACCATCAGGTGCTTGACCTTCGACAGGCGGTTCCAGCCGAAGAAGAACAGGCCGACGAACGTCGATTCGAGGAAGAACGCCATCAGGCCCTCGACCGCGAGCGGCACGCCGAAGATGTCGCCGACATAGTGCGAGTAGTACGACCAGTTCGTGCCGAACTGGAATTCGAGCGTGATGCCGGTCGTCACGCCCATCGCGAAGTTGATCCCGAACAACTTGCCCCAGAACTGCGTCATGTCCTTGTAGACCTGTTTGCCGGTCATCACGTAGACGGCTTCCATGATGACGAGCAGCCAGGACAGGCCGAGCGTCAGCGGCACGAACAGGAAGTGGTAGAGCGCCGTGATGCCGAACTGCAGACGCGACAGATCGACGACTTCGCTACTTATCATGGTGGTCTCCCTCGGTGGATGCAGGCGCCGGCACCGAGAGCAGCTTCTCGGCGACGACGGCAGGCGGCAGCGACATGTGCTCGGCCTGCGGATGATTGAAGAATGCGTATTTGAGCGACATCAGGAGGATCAGCTTGACGATCAGCACCAGCGTGATGTCGCGCATGAGGGTCGGCCCGCGCGCCCACGCGGCGATGCGTGCGCGCCAGCCGCAGCCTGTGGCCTGCGGGGGACGCGGCGCAGGCGCTTTATTGATCGAGATCAAGGTGATTATCCTGAATCGATTTACATCGGTTTTGGGGCGACTTTACGTCGGATTTATGACGGCAGTTAAGCTGTTTTAATCCTTTTGAGCCGACATGCCAATTTTAAAATGCCGGCTTTCCGATGCCGAGTGCGGCGATGCGGCAGACCGTCGCGAAGCGCGTGTCGAAACTTGAGGCAGATCAAGGTTATGCGGAAGGGGCCGGAATTCGCCCGATACCCGATCAACAAGGTCGATTAATCAGACGCGATCGAGGCTAAAAACGACAGACGAAAAAAAACCGCTGCCGGGCGGGCAGCGGTTTTGGGTGAAGCGCTCTAAATCGCGGATTCAGGCGTATTCGGCAAGTGCGGTGCGCATCTTCTTCATGGCGCTCGCTTCGATCTGGCGGATGCGTTCCGCCGATACGCCGAACTCGGCCGCGAGATCGTGCAGCGTCGAGCCGCCCGAGCCGTCGTCGTCGACGTTTAGCCAGCGCGCCTCGATGATTCGGCGGCTGCGTGCGTCGAGCGCCTCGAGCGCCTGCGCGATGCCGTCCGTCTGCAGCATGTCGCGCTGACGCGCGGCGAGCACGGCGGTCGGCTCGTTGTGCGAATCGGCCAGGTAAGCGATCGGCGCGTACGACTCCTCGCCGTCTTCCACTTGGCCCTCGAGTGCGATGTCGCCGCCCGACAGGCGCGTTTCCATTTCGGTCACGTCTTCGCGCTTGACGTTGAGCTCCTGCGCGAGGCCGTCGATTTCCTCCGGCGTCATCGCCTGCATGCTCTTCTTGTGGCTGCGCAGGTTGAAGAACAGCTTGCGCTGAGCCTTCGTCGTCGCGACCTTCACCATCCGCCAGTTGCGCAGGATGTACTCGTGGATCTCGGCCTTGATCCAGTGGATCGCGTACGACACCAGACGCACGTTTTGCGCCGGGTCGAAACGCTTCACTGCCTTCATCAGGCCGATGTTGCCTTCCTGGATCAGGTCGCCGTGCGGCAGGCCGTAACCGAGATAGTTGCGCGCGATCGACACGACGAGCCGCAGGTGCGACAGCACGAGGCGGCGTGCCGAGTCGAGGTTGTTGTCTTCGCGGAATTCGGTCGCGTACTGGCGTTCCTCTTCGGCGCTCAGCAGCGGGATCCGGTTGACGGCCTGGATATACGCGTCGATGTTGCCAAGCTGGCCCGGCAACATCGATTGAGTCGCGAGCGCCAGCGAGCCTGCCGATTCGGCCTTGGCCGGCGTCGGGCTCAGGGTATTCGGAAGGGTCAGGGCGTGGCTCACTAAAAAACTCCTTTGGAATCAGGGACAAACCCCTGGTCTCGGATGAGATTCCGGGGCCCATCTTAGCACTCCCGTAATCCGAGTGCTAATTCCTTAGAGGGCACGGGGGCATCCAAGTTCCCGGTTTTCTATCGAACTTGTCGAGTCGATAGTCTAATTTGCGACCGGGCTGGCGGGGGGAAGTTCCGTAAGCCATTGTTTCTGATGGTAATCAGTAGACGATTTCGATTTTTGTAGTTTTGGAAGCAAACAATTTCGCTTCGCGATGCCGATCCGAAAAGTCCTTTACCATACCATTCAGTTCGCTCGGGCCCGGCCGCTGCGGCAAGGCTCCATTCAACCCACAAAGTTGGAGTGTCAGATGAACAATAAGAAGAATCGCCGGCCCCATAGTCGGCTTGCGCTGCACGCGCTGCTGGCGGCGTCGCTGCTGGGCGGATCGGGTGCCGCGTTCGCGGATCGATGGGGAATCCAGGCCGGCGGCGGGTTTTCCGATCGCCACGGGATCGACAAGGGCGATCTCGGCGTCGTGTGGGATCCGGGCTGGAACTGGTGGGAAATCGGCGGCTGGCACTTCGCGTTCGTGGTGGAAGGGCACGCCGGCTACTGGCATACGGGCGGCAATGTGCATGGCAGCATCGGCGAATTCGGCGCGCAGCCGATGTTCCGCTTCATCAAGAGCGCGGGCCAGGTGCGTCCGTTCATCGAGGCCGGTGCCGGCATCCGCTTCCTGACTTCCCCGACGATCTCCAACAATCTGTCGCTGGCGACGTCGTTCCAGTTCGTGGACATCGCCGGCGTTGGCGCCCAGTTCGGAGAACGGCAACAGTATCAGGTCGGTTACCGTTTTCAACATGTGTCTAACGCGGGTATCAAAGAGCCGAATCCTGGTATAAATTTCCACCAGTTCTACGTGCAGTACAACTTCTGATCCGCACGCCGGCGCATGGCGGGCGCGTTGCCGAGGAGTCAGGCGATGGCGAAGGTGGTCGATGCGATTCGCGCACTCGAGCGCGATCGGTTCCGGGCGATGGTCGACGGAGACGGCGAGGCGCTCGACGCGCAATTGTCGGACAAGGTGTTCTTCGTGCACACCAACGGCAAACGCGAAACCAAGCAGCAGTTCATCGACGCCATCGTCGCCGGCCGCCGCCGCTATCGCCAGATCGAAATCCAGTCGCAGGACCTGCTGCCCGTCGGCGACGCGACCTGCGTCGTCACCGGGCGCGCGTTGATCGAGATGGAAACGAACAACGGCGGGCTGGTGTTTCCGATCGCCTATACGGCCGTCCACACGCATGAGCAGGGCCACTGGCGCCTGCTCGCGTGGCAGGCGACGCGGTGCGCGACCGAGACATGAGCGCGCCTGGCGCTCCTTTTCATGTCCCGACCGAAGCGGCCTTCTGGGCCGCTTTTCATTGGCCCGTGCGGCGCGGATCGCGCGGCGCACGGGCGGTCACGCACCGCTCGCTGACGTTCGAACCCTGAAGCGAAATCTGCCGTCAGGCCGCCGCACGGCGGTCGGCGCAATGCCAGGCCGAGCGGTTGATCGCGCTGACGACCGCATCGAGCGCGGCGCTCGCCGCGTCGTCGTGCACCCCGACACCATGCCGCAGCGGCGCGTCGCCGACCCGGCAGCCGACCGATACCGCGATCCGGCCGTCCGTCGTGCGCGCGTGTTCGCACGAGGCGACGTCGATCGTCGCGCCGGCTGCCGTCGCGAAGGCAGCGGCCACGCGTTGCACGGCGTCTTCGGGCGTCGCATCGGCCGGCGGCGCGCTCGCGATGTCGCGGTTCTGCCAGCGTGCGCCGTTGCCGTGGCGCGCGGCCGGGCCGTCGGTCTCGAAGAATTCGCGCGCGAACAGCGCACAGATCGCGTCGCCGGTCACTTCCTCGCCGGATGCGTCGGCGAGCGTCTGCACCGCGTGGCTGAATTCGATCTGCACGCGGCGCGTCGGCGTGAAGCCCATCCCGCGTTCGAGCAGGAAAGTCGCGCCGCCCTTGCCGGACTGGCTGTTCACGCGGATCACCGCGTCATAGCTGCGGCCGAGGTCGGCCGGGTCGATCGGCAGGTACGGCACTTCCCACACCGCGTCGGGGCGCTGCTGCGCGAAGCCCTTGCGGATCGCGTCCTGGTGCGAGCCGGAGAACGCGGTGAACACGAGGTCGCCCGCGTACGGATGGCGCGGATGCACCGGAATCTGGTTGCAGCGCTCGACCACGCGGCGCACCGCGTCGATGTCGGAGAAATCGAGGCCCGGGTCGATGCCCTGCGTATAGAGGTTCAGCGCGAGCGTGACGAGGTCGACGTTGCCGGTGCGCTCGCCGTTGCCGAACAGGCAGCCCTCGATGCGGTCGGCGCCCGCGAGCAGCGCGAGTTCGGCGGCGGCAACCGCGGTGCCGCGATCGTTGTGCGGATGCACGGACAGCACGATGCTGTCGCGATACGCGAGGTTGCGGTCCATCCACTCGATCTGGTCGGCGAACACGTTCGGGCTCGCGGCTTCGACGGTCGCCGGCAGGTTGACGATCATCTTGTGATCGCGGGTCGGACGCCACGCCTGCGCGACCGCGTCGCATACTTCGCGCGCGAACGTCAGCTCGGTCATGCTGAAGGTTTCAGGAGAGTACTGATAGGTCCAGTGCGTGTCCGGGCGGGCCGCCGCGTGTTCCTTGATGAGTCGCGTGCCGTCGACCGCGAGCGCTTTCACGTCGTCCTTCGACATCCCGAACACGATGCGCCGGAACGACGGGCAGATCGCGTTGTACAGGTGCACGATCGCGCGCGGCACGCCGTCGAGCGCGTCGAAGGTGCGCGCGATCAGGTCTTCGCGCGACTGCACGAGCACTTCGATCGTCACGTCGTCGGGGATCCGCTTCTCGTCGATCAGCTTGCGGACGAAATCGAAGTCGGTTTGCGACGCCGACGGAAACCCGACTTCGATCTCCTTGAAACCGATCGCGACCAGCATGTCGAAGAACTCCAGCTTCTGTTCGATGCTCATCGGCTCGATCAGCGACTGGTTGCCGTCGCGCAGGTCGGTGCTCATCCAGACCGGCGCACGCTCGATGGTGCGGGTCGGCCAGCGGCGGCCATTGATGCGGACGGGTTCGAACGGACGATACTTGTCTTGCGGGTTGCGCTTCATCTTCTGGACCTCGGGTCTCAAGTCGCGAGCGAAGACGGGCGGCATGGGCGACGGTAGGCGCTGCCTCGCACCGTGGCGCCGGAAACGCGCTGCGGATGCGGATGATCTTCGCGAATCGACCGACGGATAGACGGACGAATGCTGACGACTTCGGGTTGTAAAAACTGCGAGAAGGGTGCTGCGAGGAACTGCAGGGAGGGACCGTGCGGACAGCACACGGCGCTAGGACAGCCTTAGGCTAGTCGTAGCGATAGCGACCGCGCTAGGCGGCCGGAGGTAATTCGGAGGGTGTTCGGAAAGGAACGCATGGCGACAACTCTATGCCAGGATGCGGGGGCGTGTCAAATGGTCGGTTGAAAGGCCGGCGCGACAGCACGCCGGCCCGGGATGCCGGTCAGGGTGCGATCCGGGCGATCCGCACGATCGTGTCGACCTGCCGCGCAAGCGCGTCCGGCACCGGAACTTCGCCGCGCAGCACGGCGTCCGTCCACGCGGCCGTGGTCGCCGCGTCGCGCGATTCGGGCAGCGCGACGGGCGGTGCGTCGCTCGACGAGCGCTCGGGCTCGATCAGCGTGTCGCACACGCCGTCGTGCAGCCAGTCGACTTGCACCTGGCGCCGCGTGTCGGCCACCGCTTCGCCTTCGGTGCCGCGCGCGAGCAGCGCACCGCCGAGCGCGGCGTCCGGATGATCGCGGAACAGTTGTGCGAGGCTGTCGCGGTACGGCGGATGCGTGTAGTTGACGAGCCGCAGCCCGGCCGGTGCGAACGGCTGCAGGATCTTCACGAGCGTGTGCGTGGAGTTGCGCACGCCGAGCACGCCGCGCAGCGCCAGCAGGCGCCCGATGCGCGGCGCCAGCGCGTCGATCGGCGCGAACGCGACGCGGCGCTCGGCGAGCATGTCCTCGATCGCGTCGTGCGACTTCGACGGCGCGATCGACAGCGCCGAGAAGATCTCCGCGCTCGTCACGCGACCCGGATCGCGCTCGACGCCGTGCACGAGCACCGGCACGCCTTCGCGCGCGAGCAGCAGCGCGAGCAGCGGCACCAGGTTCGGCTGCTTGCGCGCGCCGTTGTAGCTCGGGATCGACACCGGGCGGAAGGCGGCGTCCTGCACGTGCACCGGTTCGAACGACGCCTGTGCGGCGGCGAGCATCGCAGACAGTTCGTCGGCGCTTTCGCCCTTCAGGCGATACGCGATCAGGATCGCGCCGAGTTCGACGTCCGACACGCGCGCGTCGAGCATCGCGCGATAGAGCTCGAACGTGTCTTCGGCGGACAGCGCGCGTGCGCCGTTCGGGCCGCGGCCGATTTCCTTGATGAAGCGGGCGCAGGGGAACGGCGAGGCGGCGGAGTCGTGGGGAGCGGTCATCGGGGCGTGGGGCGGGCGGCCGGGCATCGGGCCGCGCGGTGAGCGGTAAGGAATGCCCCGAGTATCGCATGGGCGCGGCTCGCCCAAGCGCGGCTGCGCGCGCCGCCGCCGCCGCGCGGCGCGCTAAACTCGGGTTCCCGACGGTGCCGTGCGTGCGCTGCAGGCGCCGTTACCGGCCGAATACGACCAACAGAGAGACACCCATGAAGCTTTACAGCTATTTCCGCAGTTCCGCGTCGTACCGCGTGCGGATCGCCCTGAACCTGAAGCAGCTGCCGTTCGACACGGTCCCCGTGCACATGCTGCGCGACGGCGGCGAGCAACTGAAGGACGCGTATCGCGCGGTGAATCCGGATGCCGTCGTGCCGACGCTGATCGACGGCGATGCCACGCTGCAGCAATCGCTCGCGATCATCGAATATCTCGAGGAAACACATCCCGAACCCGCGCTGCTGCCGAAGGCGCCGGTCGACCGCGCGTATGTGCGGGCGATCGCGCTGCAGGTCGCGTGCGAGATCCATCCGCTGAACAACCTGCGCGTGCTGAAATACCTGAAGCACACGCTGAAGGTGCCGGAGGAAGCGAAGAACGAATGGTACCGGCACTGGATCGAGGCGGGTTTCGCGTCGCTCGAGACGCGCCTCGCGAGCGATCCGCGCACCGGCAAGCTGTGTTTCGGCGACACGCCGACGCTCGCCGATATCTGCATCGTGCCGCAGGTGTTCAACGCGAACCGTTTCTCGATCGACACGACGCGCTTTCCGACGATCCAGCGGATCGCCGATCATGCGTCGACGCTCGATGCGTTCAAGGCCGCCGAGCCTGGCGTGCAGCCCGACGCCGAATGACATCGAATGACGTCGCGGGGCCGCCGGCTTCCGGCTGACGGCTGCCGGCCGCGCATGAAAAAAGGGCGCCCGGAGGCGCCCCGTGCGATGCGGGCCGGCGGCGTTCAGCCGAGCAGCGCGTCCGCGAATTCCACTGCGTTGAACGGCTGCAGGTCCTCGACCTTCTCGCCGACGCCGATGAAGTAGACGGGCACCGGGCGCTGCCGCGCGATCGCGGCGAGGATCCCGCCCTTGGCGGTGCCGTCGAGCTTCGTGACAATCAGGCCCGTGAGGCCGAGCGCATCGTCGAAGGCCTTCACCTGCGTGAGCGCGTTCTGGCCCGTGTTCGCGTCGATCACGAGCAGCACCTCGTGCGGCGCGCCGTCGTGCGCCTTCGAGATCACGCGCTTCACCTTCTTCAGTTCTTCCATCAGGTGCAGCTGCGTCGGCAGGCGGCCGGCCGTGTCGGCCATCATCACGTCGATCTTGCGGGCGCGCGCGGCGCTGACCGCGTCGAAGATCACCGCGGCCGGGTCGCCGCTTTCCTGCTGGACGACCGTCACGTTGTTGCGCTCGCCCCAGACCGCCAGCTGTTCGCGCGCGGCCGCGCGGAACGTGTCGCCCGCGGCCAGCAGCACCGACTGGTCGAAGCTCTGCAGGTGCTTCGCGAGCTTGCCGATGCTGGTGGTCTTGCCCGCGCCGTTCACGCCCGTGATCATCATCACGAGCGGTTGCGCGCGACCGAGCATCAGCGACTTCTCGAGCGGCGTCAGCAGTTCGACGAGCAGGTCGTGCAGCGCGCCCTTCACCTGCTGCGGATCGGTCAGCCGGCCCGCGCGCACCTTCTCGCGCAGCGCGCCGAGCAGGTACTCGGTCGCGTCGACGCCGGCGTCGGACATCAGCAGCGCGGCTTCGAGCTCCTCGTACAGATCCTCGTCGATCTTCGTGTTGACGAACACGCCGGTGATGCTCGAGCCGGTCTTCGCGAGCCCCGACTTCAGGCGCGCGAGCCACGACTTCTTCGCGGACGCGTCCTGCGTCGGCGGCGGCACGATCTCGACCGCTTCGACGACTTCGTCGCTGCCGTCGTTGGTCGGCGTGACCGTCATCACGACGGCCGGCGCGGCCTGTCGCGGCTGCGCGGGCGCTTGCGGTGCTTCGACCGCCCGGCGGGGCTCGGGGGCGGGCGCGGGCGCGTCGGACGGCTCGTCCGGTTGCGGCGCGTCGGCTGATTGCGATTCCGCGGAGTCGGGCTCCTGCGTTTTCTTGAATCGTTTGAAGAAGCTGAACATGGTCTGACGTCGGGAAGAGGGCGGGGCGCCGCCAGGGCGGAGCGCCGGAGAGGCCGTCGCGCGTGCGCACGGCGGCCGAAACCGTGCATTTTATCAGTGCGGCGAGGCACTCGCGTCAGTCGGTGCCGCCGCTGTGGTAACGTGCGCCTGTTTGGCGGTGCGCCCGCGTGCGCACCCGTTCCCTCCGTTGTCGATATTCCGTATGTCCCGTTCCTCTTCCGGCCGCCCGGCGGCCCCCGCCGGCCGCGGCAAGCCGCACACGATCCGCATCATCGGCGGTGACTGGAAACGCACGCCGCTCGCCGTGCTCGATCTCGACGGCCTGCGGCCGACGCCCGATCGCGTGCGCGAGACCCTGTTCAACTGGCTCGGCCAGGATCTCGAAGGCCGGCGCTGCCTCGACCTGTTCGCGGGCACCGGCGCGCTCGGCTTCGAGGCCGCGTCGCGCGGCGCGACGAGCGTCGTGATGGTCGAGCGCCACCCGCGCGCGGCGCAGCAGCTGCGCACGATCAAGGACAAGCTCGGCGCACGCTCGGTCGAGGTCGCGGAAGCCGACGCGCTGCGGCTCGCGGCCGGGCTGACCCCGGGCGCGTTCGACGTCGTGTTCCTCGATCCGCCGTTCGGCGAGCCGGCCGTGCTCGATCGCGCGATCGCGCTGGCGGCGCCGCTCGTCTCTCCGGATGGCGCGCTGTACGTCGAAACGGGGGCGGAGCTCGACCCGGCCGCGCACGACGCACTGGCCGGCTGGCAGGTGGTGAAGCACGGCAAGGCCGGTGCGGTTCACTATCATTTGCTGCGGCGCGAAAATGATGAATAATGCGCGTTCCATACGAGGCGGCGCGCGGCAAAGGCGACGCATGCCCATCTCGGCAGTGGCGTGCGCGTCGCACGGCTGCCACCCCGTTTGCGTGATGACAGGAGGAGCGACATGGTAGTCGCCGTGTATCCCGGTACGTTCGATCCGCTGACGCGCGGGCACGAAGACCTCGTGCGGCGTGCGTCGAGCATTTTTGATACGCTGGTGGTGGGTGTCGCCGACAGCCGCGCGAAGAAGCCGTTCTTCTCGCTGGAAGAACGTCTGACGATTGCGAACGAGGTGCTTGGTCATTATCCGAACGTGAAGGTCATGAGTTTCACGGGCCTGCTGAAGGATTTCGTCCGCATCAACAACGCGCGCGTGATCGTGCGCGGCCTGCGTGCCGTGTCCGATTTCGAATACGAGTTCCAGATGGCGGGGATGAACCGCTATCTGTTGCCCGACGTCGAGACGATGTTCATGACGCCGTCCGATCAGTACCAGTTCATCTCGGGGACGATCGTGCGCGAAATCGCGCAGTTGGGCGGCGATGTCAGCAAGTTCGTGTTCCCGTCCGTCGAGAAGTGGCTGACCGAGAAAGTCACTGCGATGGGAGGCCCGGCCGCGTAACGCGGCGCCGGCCGGTTTCGTCGTGAAGCCGGCCGCCGGCCTGAAGAAGTGAGATCAGTATGTCTTTGATGATTACCGACGAGTGCATCAATTGCGACGTGTGCGAGCCCGAGTGCCCGAACGGCGCGATTTCGATGGGCCCGGATATCTACGTGATCGACCCGAACAAGTGCACCGAGTGCGTCGGCCATTTCGACGAGCCGCAGTGCCAGCAGGTGTGTCCGGTCGAATGCATTCCGCGCGATCCGCAGCACGACGAATCGCACGCGCAGTTGATGGCGAAGTATCACGCGTTGACCGCCGCGAAGGGCGACGACGCGCAGTGACGCGCTGGTGACGTCGCGCGCGTCACGACGTCACGATTTCCTTGGCCGGCGCCGTTCGGCGCCGGTTCCATTTCAGCTTCCGCTACCGTTTCAGCCGATCAGCGCGCGCAATGCCGCGACGAGCGCGTCGCATTCGGCGTCGGTACCGACGGTGATGCGCAAGTGCTGGTCGATGCGCGGCGCCCGGAAGTGCCGCACGAAAATTTCCCGATCCTTCAGCCTTGCCGCGATCGTCCCCGCATCGTGCGCGGGATGGCGCGCGAACACGAAGTTCGCGGCCGACGGCACGACCTCGAAACCGAGCGCCTCGAGCGCGTGCGTGAGCCGCGTGCGGCTGTCGATCACGCGCCGGCAGGTCGCGCCGAAATAGTCGGTATCTTCGTATGCCGCCTGCGCCGCGGCCTGCGCGAGCCGGTCGAGCGGATAGGAATTGAAGCTGTCCTTCACGCGGTTCAGTGCGTCGATCAACGCGGCATCGCCAAACGCGAAGCCGACGCGCATGCCAGCGAGCGAGCGCGCCTTCGACGTCGTGTGCACGACGAGCAGGTTCGGATGGCGGTCGATCAGCGCGATCGCGGATTGCGCGCCGAAATCGACATACGCCTCGTCGATCAGCACGACCGACGACGGGTTCGCGGCCGCGATCCGCTCGATGTCCGCGAGCGGCAGCGCGCGCCCGGTCGGCGCGTTCGGGTTCGGGAACAGCACGCCGCCCGCGTCGTCGAGATAGTCTTCGACCCGGATCGAGAAGTCGTCGGCGAGCGGCACGATCGAAGTTTCTACGCCATACAGGCGCGCGTAGGTCGGGTAGAAGCTGTACGAGATGTCGGGAAAGCGCAGCGGCCGGTCATGCTTGAGCAGGGCCTGGAATGCGTGCGCGAGGACTTCGTCGGAGCCGTTGCCGACGAAGACCTGTTCGGGCTTGATGCGGTGATGGGCCGCGACCGTCTCGCGCAGTGCGCGCGCGAGCGGATCGGGATAGCGGCGCAGCGTGTCGCCGGTATCGCCGAGTTCGCGTGCGATCGCCGCGACGACGCGCGGCGAAGGCGGATAGGGATTCTCGTTGGTGTTCAGCTTGACGGGGTGTGCGAGCGCGGGCTGTTCGCCCGGCACGTAAGGCACGAGTTGCTGAACGACGTCGCTCCAGTAACGGCTCACCGCTTGGCTCCTGACGGGCAAAAGCGACCAGATTACCGCATGTGGGCGTTGCAGTGCGCAATTGCGCGGCAGGGCGGCGCTGGCCGGCGCAACCGGCGGCACATTGCACCGCACCGGTGCAGCGCGGGTTCAGTTGCGATGCAGCTGCATCGTCGCGCGGTCGAGTTCGCCCTTGACGACCATCGGCATCACGGCGAGCGCGCGTTCGATCGATGCGTCGATCACGTCCTGCTCCTCGCGGCGCGGCGGCTTCAGCACGAAGTTCGCGACGTCGGGTTTCGCGCCGGCGCGCGCGCCTTCCGGAATCAGGTCGCGCGGATGGCCGATGCCGATGCGCAGGCGCCAGTACTGTTGCGACGACAGATGCGCGGAGATGTCCTTCAGGCCGTTGTGGCCGCCGCTGCCGCCGCCGAGCTTCAGCTTCACCGTGCCGGGCGGCAGATCGAGTTCGTCGTGGGCGACGAGGATCTGGTCGGGCAGGATCTTGAAGAAATTCGCGAGCGCGACGACCGACTGGCCGGAGCGGTTCATGTAGGTTTGCGGCTCCAGCAGGTGGACTTCCTCGCCGTGCAGGCGCGCTTTTGCGTAGAAGCCGTGAAAGCGGCGCTCGTCGCGCAGCGTCGTGCCGGCTTCGCGGGCGAGCTGGTCGATCAGCCAGAAGCCGGCGTTGTGGCGCGTCGCGGTGTATTCCGCCCCGGGATTGCCGAGGCCGACGATCAGTTTGATCATGACGTTTCGTAGGCGGCAGCGCCCGCCTGGGCGCAGAAAAAGAAAAACCCGCCGGGCAAGCCGCGGCGGGTTGCATCGACCGTTTCGCGAAACGGATCGAATGGCGCGTGGGCAGCCGCTTAGGCAGCCGGCGTTTCGCCTTCGCCTGCTGCGTCCGACACGGCACCGGCCGGGACCGTCGCCGATGCGACAACCGGGTTTTCCGCGTCGACGTGCGCGACCAGCGTCACGCCCTTCGGCAGTGCGATGTCCTTCGCGTGCAGCGACTGACCTGCTTCGATCTTCGACAGATCGACTTCGAGGAATTCCGGCAGAGCCGACGGCAGGCACTCGACTTCGATTTCCGTCGCGACGTGCGAGACGATTGCGCTCGACAGCTTCACTGCCGGGCTGACTTCAGCGTTCAGGAAGTGCAGCGGCACCTTCGTGTGCAGCTTCTTCTTCGCGTCGACGCGCTGGAAGTCCACGTGCAGCACGAGTTGCTTGAACGGGTGGTATTGCACGTCGCGCAGCAGAACCTGTTGCGACTGGCCAGCGACTTCCAGGTCGAGGATCGACGAGTGGAAGGCTTCCTTCTTCAGGGCGTGCCACAGCGCGTTGTGATCCAGTTCGATCTTTTGCGGGGCTGCTTCGCCACCGTAGACGATACCCGTGGTCTTACCGGCGTTGCGCAGGCGGCGGCTCGCACCCGTACCTTGCTGTTGGCGCTCGAAAGCGACGACTTTCATGTGATTCTCCATTTGCTGCCCGCGACCAGGCAGTAAAACGGGGCCGGCGAAATGGCGGCCCCCGATGAAACGGACGGGGTTTCGTCTATCCCGTCCGATTGTGCAAAAAGCGAAGCGTTGCCGCTTCGCTTTCTGCGCATGCTATATCGTGTCGTTCCGCGATCAGGATTCGGCGAACAGCGACATCACCGAGTCGCCGCGGCGAATCCGCGAGAACGTTTCTGCCAGCAGGCTCGCGCTCGTCAGCGAGCGGATCTTCGAGCAGGACAGCGACTCGGCCGACAGCGGGATCGTATCGGTGACGACCAGCTCGTCGAGTGCCGATGCGGCGATACGCTCGGCGGCGCCACCCGACAGAACCGGGTGCGTCGCGTACGCGAACACCTGCTTCGCACCGCGATCCTTCAGCACTTGCGCGGCCTTGCAGAGCGTGCCGGCCGTATCGACCATGTCGTCCATGATCACGCAGGTGCGGCCTTCGACTTCACCGATGATGTTCATCACTTCGGCGACGTTCGCCTTCGGGCGACGCTTGTCGATGATCGCGAGATCGCAGTTGAGTTGCTTCGCGAGTGCCCGGGCGCGGACCACGCCGCCGACGTCCGGCGACACGACGAGCAGATCCGAGTAGTTCTGCTTGCGCAGGTCACCCAGCAGGATCGGCGTTGCGTAGATGTTGTCGACCGGGATGTCGAAGAAGCCTTGAATCTGGTCGGCGTGCAGATCCATCGTGATGATCCGCTCGACGCCGGCGATTTCCAGCATGTTCGCGACGATCTTCGCCGAGATCGCGACGCGCGCCGAACGCGGGCGTCGGTCCTGGCGGGCATAGCCGAAGTAGGGGATGGCAGCGGTGATCCGGCCGGCGGATGCGCGCTTGAGCGCATCGACCATGATCATCAGTTCCATCAGGTTGTCGTTGGCCGGCGCGCACGTGGATTGCAGGACGAAGACGTCCTTGCCGCGCACGTTTTCCTGGATCTCGACCTGGATCTCACCGTCGGAGAAACGGCTGACCATTGCTTTGCCGAGGGGGATTCCAAGGATATTGACGACTTCCTGGGCGAGCGCGGGATTCGCGTTGCCAGTAAAGACCATCAAGCCATCATGGCTGTGGCTGCTCATCGTGCACCTGCTTCAGGCTTAGGCGGGAAATGCGGGAAAATTTTTGGCAGGGGAGGAAGGACTCGAACCCTCGCATGCCGGAATCAAAATCCGGTGCCTTGACCAACTTGGCGACTCCCCTACACTCAACTGATAACTTCACCGGACTTGTAGGCCATCCGGCAAAGCAAAACTTCATGACGCGAAAGCGAAGAGCGGATGCTCGTTCAGGCTCTCGGCAACTGCACCGTTCCAACCGGTGGGCAGCTTGGCTTGCGCCGCTTCTGCCTCATGCTTGCTATGAAACGCTGCAAACACGCTTGCTCCGGAGCCGGTCATCCTCGCGGGGGTCACATTATACAACCATTTGACCACCTGCGCAACTTCCGCGTACTTACTTGTCACAACTTGCTGCATATCGTTCCGGCCGAAGCTGTCTGGCCATCCCGCATCGCTGTTTTGCTGTGCAAGAAAGTCTGTAATTGTGACTCGCTTTGTATCTCTTGTCAACAACTCATCTGAAAAAATTTCAGCGGTGGGGACATGAACTCGCGGCGTCACAACCAAAAACCAGCGAGTCGGCAATTCTACCTCAGCTAATTCTTCTCCGATACCCTCTGCGAACGCATTTTTTCCAAAAACAAAAAACGGAACATCGGCACCGAGTTTCACAGCGAGCGACTGCAGTTCCGCGCGCGGCAGGTTCAGTTGCCACAGGCGGTTCAGCGCGAGCAGCGTCGTTGCCGCATCCGAGCTGCCGCCGCCGAGGCCCGCGCCCATCGGCAGGCGCTTGTCGATCTCGATGTCGACGCCGGCCGCGGTGCCCGTGTGCGTTTTCAGCAGGTTGGCCGCGCGCACGACGAGATCGCTTTCCTCGGGCACGCCCGGCACGTCGGTGACGCGTGCGACGCGACCGTCGTCGCGCAGCGTGAAATGCAGCGTGTCGCCCCAGTTCAGCAGCTGGAACACGCTCTGCAGATCGTGATAGCCGTTCGGGCGGCGGCCGGTGATGTGCAGGAACAGGTTGAGTTTCGCGGGCGCAAGGCAGTTGCGCAGCGAGCGGGTCGAATCGGTCATGCGTATGTCGGGGCTAGGTTCACGTGCTTACTGGTCGAGCACGAGCTTGATGTCGAGCGGCGGCGTCGCGCGCACGAGGTTGACGCGTTTGACGCCCGTGGCCGGTGCGTCCGCGTAGGCGAGATAGTCGATCGTCCAGCCGTCCTGGCGGATCTGCTTGACGTGCGTCGCGTCGGCCGGGTCGCGCACCGTCTGCGCGGGCGTCGCGGGCGCGGGCGTCGGCAGCAGCCAGTAGCGCAGGCCCGCCAGCGGCAGCGAGAAGCCGAGCGTGTTCTGCATCAGCTCGCCGACGTCCGTCGCGTATTGCGGCTGACGGTTCGGCAGTTCGAGCGACGCGGCCTGCGGTGTCGATTTCACGACCGCGAGCGTCTGGCCGAGCGGGCTGCGCAGCTCCAGCGACACGTCGTCGCCGTACTCCTGCCAGTCGAAGTTGCCGTACACGTTCTGCGGTCGGCCGAGGCGATCGTTGTACTGCACCGCGAAACGGCCGTGGTACGCGTGCGTCGCGGCCGTCTGCAGCACCGCGCCCGCCGGCGCATTCGCCGACGGCGGCGTGCTCGCGCAGCCGGCGAGCGCGAGCGCGGCGCCGGCCGCGGCCAGCGTGCGCAGCGCGCGGGAAGACAGGGAAAGCATCGGGAACATTCGCATCAGAGGCCGTTGATCTGCAGGCGCTTGAGTGTCTGCACGAGCGTGTCGTTGTCGGGCTCGAGCTTCTGTGCGGCACGCCACGCGGTGCGCGCGTCGTCCTGCGCGCCGCTCTTCCACAGCACTTCGCCGAGGTGCGCGCCGATTTCGGCGTTCGGCTGCAGCTCGTACGCGCGCCGCAGCACCTTCGCCGCGCCGGCCGCGTCGCCCATCCGGTACTTCACCCAGCCGAGGCTGTCCATGATGTACGCGTCGTTCGGCGCGAGCGACAGCGCCTTGTCGATCAGCTTGCTGGCTTCGGGCAGGCGCTGGTTGCGATCGGCCAGCGAATAGCCGAGCGCGTTGTACGCCTGCGGGTTGTCGGGCTGCGTGCGCATCAGCTCGCGCAGCTGCTTTTCCATTGCAGCGTAGTGGCCCGTCTTCTCGGCTGCCATCGCGTAGTCGTAGCGCAGGTCGGGATCGTCCGGGAAGTCCTGGACTGCCTGCGCGAGTCGCGCCTCGGCTTCCGGATAGCGCTTCGCGGTGAACAGGATCGACGCGTCGGTGCGTGCGACCACGGCCGCATCGCGCGGATCGCTGATCGGCAGGTCGTCGAGCACCTTGCGGGCCTCGTCGGTCTTGCCCTGTTTCTGCAGGAGCTGCGCGCGCGTGATCTGCGCGGGCAGGTAGTGCTGGCTCGTCTGGTCGACCTTGTCGAGCCATTGCGACGCCTGCGCGTCATTGCCCTGTTCGATCGAGATCTGCGCGAGGTAGATGTAGCCCTGGCCGACGTCGAGGTTCGGCTGCTTGTTGCCGAGCTGCACGTACTGCTTCAGGTACGCGTTCGCGTCGTCGAGTTTCTTCTGCTGGATCTTGATCAGCGCGAGCGCCATCAGCGGCGTCGGGTCCTTCGCGTCGAGCTTGCGCATCGTCTCGAACTGCTTCTGCGCGTCGTCGAGGCGGTCGTCGGCGAGGTAGAGCTGCGACAGTGCGAGGCGCGCATCGCGCGACTTCGGATTCTGCTGAACATATTTCTCGAACGACGTGATGCCGGCCGCGCGCTCGGCAGGCCCCATCTGCGACAGCATCAGCGCCGCCGGCAGATAGTCGGGGCGGATCTGCAGCGCCTGCTTCAGCGACTGCGCGGCGCCTTCCTTGTCGTCGACCGCGAGCTGCTGCCGCGCGATCGCGAGCTGCGCCTCGGGACGGCTCATGTCGTTCTTCAGCATGTCCTTCAGCACCGCGAGGCCGCCGACGCGGTCCGCGCCGCGCACCAGCAGCGCCTGCAGCGCGAGGATCGCGGGGCCGCGCGTTTCGCCGGTCGCGCGGGCCAGTTCGCGCGCGAGCATCGGCTGCGCGTCGGCCGGCTTGCCGGCGAGCACCAGCAGCGCGGCGTCGACTTGCGATGCGCGGTTCGAATCCGGTGCGTACTGGCGCCAGAGATTGGCCGCGGACAGCGCGTCGGCCGGGCTTTGCGCGCCGAGCGCGATCTCGGTCGCACGCTGCGCCATGCGCGGATCGCGCGTGTCGCGGGCGAGCGCGAGGTAGGTCTGGTAGGCAGGCGCCGGCTGGTTGCGCTGAAGCGCGACTTCGGCGGCCAGTACCTGGTAGACGATCTGGCTCGTCAGCGGGACGCCCGGGAGATTCTTCTGCTCGTCCGGCATCACGTGCTCGAACGCGCCCTGCGGCTCCGCGTCGTCCGATGCCGGATCCTGCGCGTGAGCCGGGATGGCGGTGAGGGTCCAGGCGGCGAACAGCGCGGCGCCGAGCGCACGGCGGACCGGGAAGGCACGCACGCCGCGCTCGGCGGCGGGGCGCTTCAGAAGCAGCTTCGAGGGCAGGGTCATGGAAATCCGTTCGATGTTTCAACCGATTGTAACGCGCTCGCTACAATACACGCACGATCGTGAATCCAGTTTCAGACCCGTAGAACATGCCAGAGTTGCCAGAAGTCGAAGTCACGCGCCGGGGCATCGAGCCCTTTGTCGCGGGCCGCCGCGTCGAGCGTGTCGACGTCCGTACCGCGATGCTGCGCTGGCCCGTGCCGGCGGGGCTCGCCGAGCAGTTGCGCGCGCGCGAGGTGCTCGCCGTCGAGCGTCGCGGCAAGTATCTGCTGTTCGAGGTCGACGCAGGCTGGTTCATTGTCCATCTTGGGATGACGGGCACGCTGCGCGTGCTGCCCGCGGCCGGCGTGCCGGTGGCTGCGAAACACGACCACATCGACTGGATCTTCGACGAATTCGTGCTGCGGTTCCGCGATCCGCGCCGTTTCGGCGCCGTGCTGTGGCACCCGCGCGAAGCCGGCGACGTGCATGCGCATCCGCTGCTCGCGAGCCTCGGCGTCGAGCCGTTCTCGCCGGCGTTCACCGGCGCGCTGCTGCACGCACGCACGCGCGGCCGCACGGTGTCGGTCAAGCAGGCGCTGCTCGCGGGCGACATGGTCGTCGGCGTCGGCAACATCTATGCGTCGGAGAGCCTGTTTCGCGCGGGCATCCGGCCGACGACCGCCGCCGGCAAGGTGTCGCTGCCACGCTATGAGCGGCTGGCCGACGCGGTGCGCGCGACGCTCGCCGACGCGATCGAGCGCGGCGGCAGCACGCTGCGCGATTTCGTCGGCAGCAACGGCGAAAGCGGCTATTTCCAGCTCGACTGCTTCGTCTACGACCGTGCGGGGCTGCCTTGCCGCGTCTGCGGCACGCCGATCCGCCAGATCGTGCAGGGTCAGCGTTCGACCTATTACTGCCCGACCTGCCAGCGTTGAGCCCCGCGTTGCAACCTTTTTCCGAAGATTCGAACACTTGAAGCCGCCCCGCATCGCCCCCGCTCCGTTCCCAGTCACGCCGCTGCATCGCACGTTCGCCACGCGCCTGATCGCCTGGCAGCGCGTGCACGGCCGCCACGACCTGCCGTGGCAGAACACCCGCGATCCCTACTGGATCTGGCTGTCGGAAATCATGCTGCAGCAGACGCAGGTCTCGACCGTCGTCCCCTATTACACGCGCTTTCTCGAGCGCTTTCCCGACGTCGCCGCGCTCGCGGCCGCGCCGTCCGACGACGTGATGGCGCTGTGGGCCGGGCTCGGCTACTACTCGCGCGCGCGCAATCTGCACCGCTGCGCGCAGGTCGTCGTCGCCGAGCATGGCGGCGTATTCCCGTCGACGCCGGAAGCGCTCGCCGAACTGCCCGGCATCGGCCGTTCGACAGCCGCGGCGATCGCGTCGTTCGCATACGGTGCACGCGCGACGATCCTCGACGGCAACGTGAAGCGCGTGCTGGCGCGCGTGTTCGGCGTCGAAGGCTTTCCGGGCGAGAAGCGCGTCGAGAACGACATGTGGGCGCTGGCCGAATCGCTGCTGCCGGATGCCGCGAACGCGGCCGACGTGAGTGCCTATACGCAGGGGCTGATGGATCTCGGCGCGACGCTGTGCGTGCGCGGCAAGCCGGATTGCGCGCGCTGCCCGTTCGCGGGCGACTGCGTCGCGCAATCGACGGGCCGCCAGCGCGAACTGCCGGCCGCGCGGCCGAAGAAGGCCGTGCCGACGCGCAAGACCTGGATGCTCGTGCTGCGCGACGGCGACGCCGTGCTGCTCGAACGGCGTCCGCCGGCCGGCATCTGGGGCGGCCTGTGGTGCCTGCCGCAGGCGGACGGCGATGCGGCGCTCGCGGAACTCGCGCGTGGCTTCGGCGGCGGCGGCCCGGTGCCGCTCGCGCCGTTCACGCACACGTTCACGCATTTCCGGCTCGAGATCGAGCCGCGGCTGAGCGACATGACGAACGGCGGCCTTCCGCTCGCGCATGCACGGGATGCCGAGACGGCGTGGGTGCCGCTCGCCGGGCTCGATGCGTACGGCGTACCGGCGCCCGTGCGCAAGCTGCTCGATGCGCTGAGCGGGTCGCTGCTGTAACGATGGGGAAAGGGCGCGGCGCGGGCCGTGCTTACGGAAGTGCCGCGCCGACGCGGTCGGCTCGCCCGTCAGGATGATCCGCCCGGCGACGCCGGTGCGACGCGGCTGGCCGGCCGCGCCTTACAGCCAGCCGTGCCGGTCGAGCACGTGGTGCACGGCGTCGATCCGCGCGCCGACATCCGGAAACTCCATCAGCTTCTGCCGTGCGCGCAGGTCGAGCGGCAGCAGTTCCGCGAGGCGGTTCGACACCCAGCTCGGGTCGTCGAGGCGGAACGGTTCGCCGAACGGCATCTTGTCCGGTTCGGACTTCTTCAGCGCTTCGATGATGCGCTCGAGCACCTCGGCGCACGAGCCGAATTGCGCGAGCGCCTGTTCGCCTTCGAGCGGGATGTCGTCGGGCAGCGGCTCCGCGATCCCGACCAGCAGCCCGTTGCTTTCGACGCGATACGACAGCAACTCGAATCGCTGCGTGCCGATCGCCTGCAGGTACAGCATCCCGAATTCGCCGGTGTCGCACTCGGTGATGCGCGCCATGCAGCCGATCGTCTCGGGCACCGACACGGCGCCGTCCTGCGCGACTTCGGGCCCGCTCTTCAGGAGGCACACGCCGAACGGTGCGTCGTCGCGCAGGCACGCGCGCGACATGTCGAGATAGCGCGCCTCGAATACCTTGAGCGGCAGCAAGCCACCGGGGAACAGCACCGTATGCAGCGGAAACAGCGGCAGGTCGATCAGGGTGGTCGATAGGGTGGACATGGCGCGCCGGCGAGAGGGCGGTGTCGCTAAGGTCGTTCGACCTCGGTGACGAGCCGCGACGACGCGTCGACATCCACCGGCGCGTCACGATGCCGCACGATCACGTTCGCATCGTGCACGAGGCGCGCGGCGAGCGTTTCCGCGATGAACACCGAGCGATGCTGACCGCCCGTGCAGCCGATGGCGACGGTCAGGTAGCTGCGGTTGTCTTCACGAAAGTGCGGCAGCCATTTCATCAGGAACGCATGGATGTCGTCGATCATCTGGTGGACGATCGGCAGTGCGTCGAGAAAGGCGATGACCGGCTGGTCCAGCCCGGTGAGCGGGCGCAGCTCATGGTCGTAGTACGGATTGGGCAGCGCGCGCACGTCGAACATCAGGTCGGCATCGAGCGGCACGCCGCGCTTGAAGCCGAATGACTCGAACATCACCATCAGGTCGTTGTTCTTCTGCTCGATGAAGCGCTTGACCCACGTGCGCAGCACGTTCGCGCGCAGCGTGCTCGTATCGATCTGGTGGCCGAATTCGGCGAGCGGCGCGACCAGCTCGCGTTCGCGCTCGATCGCTTCCTCGAGCGACGACAGCAGCCCGACGTTCGCGTCGTGCGACGGCGAGCCGGACAGCGGGTGGCGCCGGCGCGTTTCGGAGAAGCGCTGGATCAGCGCCTGCGTGCTTGCGTTGAGGAACAGCACGCGGACATCGTGCTCGAGCGACAGCGAGCGGATCAGGCCGGGCATTTCGTCCAGCGATGCGCTCGAACGCGCATCGATCGCGACCGCGAGCCGGTGCTGGCCGCCGTCGGCCAGGTAGCGGGCGAGTTCGGGGAGCACGTGCGGCGGCAGGTTGTCGACGCAGTAGTAGCCTGCGTCTTCGAGCGCGTTCAGCGCGACGGACTTGCCTGAGCCGGAGATGCCGGTGATGAGGACGATGCGCATGGGAAGCAGAGAATCCTGACGTTTCATCATAGCACCGGCTCGACGCGTCGGCGCTGCGAGGCCGGCGCGGGGCGGTTACACGAGCTTGCCGGGGAACTGGCTGTCGGGATCCTGCATCGCGAGTCGTTGCCGATCCATGAAATCGCGCAACGTGTCGATGCCGCGCAACTGCAGGATCGTGTTCCGCACGGCCGCCTCGACCAGCACCGCGAGGTTGCGGCCGGCCGCGACCTGGATCGTGACCTTGCTGATCGGCAAACCGAGCACGTCGACCGTCTGGCTTTCCAGCGGCAGCCGCTGGAATTCGCCGTCCGGGCGACGCACGAGCTGGACGATCAGCTTCAGCTTCATTTTCCGGCGCACCGCGGTTTCACCGAAGATCGTCTTGATGTCGAGCAGGCCGAGGCCGCGCACTTCGAGCAGGTTCTGCAGCAGCGGCGGGCAGCGGCCTTCGACGAAATCGGGGCCAAGTCGGACGAAGTCGACGGCGTCGTCGGCGACGAGGCCGTGGCCGCGGCTGATGAGTTCGAGGCCGAGTTCGCTCTTGCCGAGCCCGGAGTCGCCGGTGAGCAGCACGCCCATTCCGAGGATGTCGAGGAACACGCCGTGTAGTGTCGCGCGCGGCGCGAGGATGCGCGACATGTAGAGCCGCAGGCTGTCGATCACGGCGGCGGCCGACATCGGCGTCGTGAACAGCGGCGTGGACGAGCGCGTGCAGCGCAGCACGAGCTCGGGCGGCGCGGCGGCGCCGCCGGCGACGACGAGGAACGGCGGTTCGAGCGCGATCAGCTCGGCCATGTGGCGCGAACGGTCTTCGTCGGTCTGCCGCTGGTAGTAGTCGATTTCGGCTTCGCCGAGCACCTGGATCCGGTTCGGGTGGATCAGGTTCAGGTGGCCGACGAGGTCGGCGCTCGACGTCGCGTTGCCGACGGTGTCGGCCGAAAAACCGCGCTCCCAGCCTTCATGCCCCGTCAGCCAGCTCAGCTTCAGCGTGGCCGCGTTGTCGTCGAAGATGCTCTGGGCGTTGATGCTGGACGTATCCATGACTCTCGTCACTCCAATGAGCCGGTGCATGCGCGCGGCGACGGGCGTCGCCATGCCGGACCGGCGCCGGGCGGCCCTGGTCGGCGGCGTGTGCCGCCTCGTTCGGGAAAATAATCCGCCCGGATCAACTCAAGGTTGCCACTGAGTGAGCAGGCGATGCAACTCGGCGAGATCCGTTTCGTTGTGCAGACGCTCCCGCGCGTCGCGATCGGACAGCAGTTGCGCGATTTCCGACAGGATCTCGAGGTGCTGCTGGGTGGCTTGCTCGGGGACGAGCAGGAAAATCAGGAGACCGACCGGCTGGCCGTCGGGCGCTTCGAACGGGATCGCGTCGGCGAGCCGCACGAAGGCGGCGAGCGGATGCTTGAGCCCCTTGATGCGCCCGTGCGGAATCGCGACGCCTTCGCCGAGCCCGGTCGAGCCGAGGCGCTCGCGCGCGAACAGGTTGTCCGTGACGGTGCTGCGGGCGATGCCGTTCTGATTCTCGAACATCAGCCCGGCTTGTTCGAAGACGCGTTTCTTGCTGGTGACGGAGAGGTCGATGACGACGTTCTCTATGGGCAGGATTTTGGCTAGGCGATTCATGTTGGCAGGCGATTGGGCGGCCTGGGGTCTCCTTGCGGCGGCAGACTGATTTTCCATGTTCGGCGATATCAAGGCGTTCGGCATCGGAAACCTGCACGACAGCTACCGCACCCAACGCCCCCCGGCGATAACCGGAACATTATAGAGCACAGCCGCGTGCGTGGCGCGGCATGGACGGACCGGTCGCACCACTGCCGCGTGGACGCAAAAAAAACGCCCGGCGAACCGGGCGGCGTGTGTGTTGCGGTGAACGTTATTGCGGCGGCAGTTCGATCTGGTCGATCGACGGCTGCAGCTTGATCGGGTCGTGCGCATGGGTCTGCAGACGCTCCATGTGCTTGACGACCTGGCGATCCAGCTTGTCGATCAGCAGATCGATCGCAGCGTACAGGTTGCCGTTTGCGCTTTCGACGAAGATGTCCTTGCCCTTCAGATGCAGGTTGATTTCCGCGCGCTGCTGCTTGTCCTTTTCCTTGTGATTGTCGACCGAGAGGATCACAGTGCCATCGATCACCTGATCGCTATGCCGTAGCACCCGGTCCAGCTTGGTGATCACGTATTCGCGAATTGCAGGCGTGACTTCGAGATGATGTCCACTGATCTTCAGGTTCATAGTGCTTCTCCAAGCGAGTGACCACGCGGCCGCATCGAGGCGGCGCTCCGGTCGACTTGCCCCTGCCGCATGGCGCGGCAAATTCGCGGACAAGTCGCCCGGCCTGTTCCCCGAGTGCGCGGTGGCCGGAACACGCCTGCCGCCGGGCAGGCAGCAGGCTTAAAGAGACTTGCGCAGATTCACTGCCGGGATCTTGAGGGCTTCGCGGTACTTGGCAACCGTGCGGCGCGCAACCACGAATCCCTGTTCTGCCAGCAGCTCGGCAATGCGGCTGTCCGAAAGTGGCGATTTTGGGTCTTCAGCTCCTATCAGTTGCTTGATCAGGGCTCGGATGGCGGTCGACGATGCGGCGCCTCCGGTGTCGGTCGAAACGTGTGATCCGAAGAAGTACTTAAATTCCAGCGTCCCGAACGGGGTCAGCATGTACTTCCCGGTTGTCACACGGCTGACAGTCGACTCGTGTAGGCCCAGCGTATCAGCTATTTCCCGCAAAACCAAGGGGCGCATGGCAATTTCGCCATGCGCAAAGAAGTTCTTCTGACGTTCGACAATAGCCTGCGCGACACGCAGGATCGTGTCGAATCGCTGCTGGATGTTCTTGATCAGCCAGCGTGCTTCCTGGAGCTGTTGTTTCAACGATCCGGCCGACGGGTCGCCGCGGCTGTTGCGCAGGATGTTCGCGTACAGGTTGTTGATCCGCAGGCGCGGCATCACTTCCGGATTGAGTTCCGCGAGCCAGCCCTGGCCAGCCTTCTTCACGATGATGTCGGGCACGACGTAGTCGGCCTCGGCCTTGCCGTAGGCAGCGCCGGGGAACGGCTCCAGCGAGCGGATCAGCGCGTGCGCGTCGCGCAGCGCGTCGTCGCTCGCCTTCAGCTGCTTGCGCAGCCGCGTGAAGTCGCGCGCGGCGAGCAGTTCGAGGTGCTGCGACACGATCTCCAGCGCGAGCGTGCGGGTGGGGGACGGATCGAGGCGCAGCAACTGCAGCTTCAGGCATTCGGACGCCGAGCGGGCCCCGACCCCGGCCGGATCGAAACTGTGCAGCAGCGCGAGCGCCGCATTCAGTTCGTCGCAGTCGATTTCCAGTTCGGGCGGCAGGTCGGCGAGCACTTCGTCGAGCGTGGCGGTCAGGTAGCCGTCGTCGTCGAGCGATTCGATCAGGAACATCACGAGCGCGCGGTCGCGCGGCCCGGCCTGCGTGACGCGCAATTGCGCGGACAGGTGGTCGCGCAGCGACGTCGCGGCTTCCTGCACCTGCAGCGGCGGGAGATCGTCATCGTCCGAGGCGCCGCTCGAGCGGCCGAACTCGTCGAGATTCCACTGCGGGCCGTCGCCGGCGTCGCCCGATGCGTATCCGTCGTATTCGTCGGCGCCGGCCGGCTCGTCGCGCTCGGCGCGTTCGCTCGACTGGCTGCTGCCGTTCGTGATGCCCGGTTCGGTGTTCTGTCCGGGCGGCGTCTGCGCGATCAGCGATCCGTCCGCCGCGACGCGCAGCGGGCTCGCGATCCATTCGTCATCGTTCTCGAGCAGCGGATTCTGCGCGACGGCCATCGCGACTTCCTGCTGCAGTTCGAGCGTCGACAGCTGCAGGAGCCGGATCGACTGCTGCAGTTGCGGTGTCAGCGCCAGGTGTTGCGACAGGCGGAGTTGAAGGCTGGCTTTCATGGCAGAGAGGGAGTCATACCGGCAGTTTGCCACGACCCAGGCGCCTTGAGCCATCCGCGATTACGCGCGGCGCGGCGCCCGGCCGCGGCAGGGCCGCAGGACACGCGGGCGCGCCCCGCGCGGCGATGCCGGGCGGGGGCGGCCAGCCACGGGGGATTTACATGCGGAAGTGTTCGCCGAGGTACACGCGGCGCACGCTTTCGTTTTCGATGATTTCGCTCGGCGCGCCGGCGGCGAGCACCGAACCGTCGCTGATGATGTAAGCGTGGTCGCAGATGCCGAGCGTTTCGCGGACGTTGTGATCGGTAATCAACACGCCGATGTTGCGCTGCTTCAGGAACTTGACGATCTTCTGGATCTCGAGCACCGCGATCGGGTCGACGCCGGCGAACGGCTCGTCGAGCAGGATGAAGTTCGGATTGGTCGCGAGCGCGCGCGCGATCTCGACGCGACGGCGTTCGCCGCCCGACAGCGACAGCGCCGGGTTCTCGCGCAGGTGGCCGATCTGCAGTTCGTCGAGCAGCGCCTCGGTGCGCGACGCGATCGCGTCCTTCGACAGCCGCTTGCCGTCTTCGCCGTGCTGCAGCTCGAGCACCGCGCGGATGTTTTCCTCGACGGTCAGCTTGCGGAACACCGACGCTTCCTGCGGCAGGTACGACAGGCCGAGCGACGCGCGCTTGTGGATCGGCAGCAGGCTGATCGAGCTGCCGTTCAGCGAGATTTCGCCGGCATCCGTCGGCACGAGGCCGACGATCATGTAGAACGACGTCGTCTTGCCGGCGCCGTTCGGGCCGAGCAGGCCGACGACCTCGCCGCTCTTCACGTCGAGCGACACGTCCTTGACGACGGTGCGCGAGCCGTAGCGTTTCTTCAGGTTGCGCACGACGAGCGAGCTCGTCGTGCCGGCCGGCTGGCGGTTCGGAAGCGCGTTCATTGGCCCGGCGCTCCCTGGATCGTGGTCGACGGCGACAGCTTCGCCGGCGCGCCGTTCAGCTGCCCGGGGCCGCCGTTCTTCGGCGACAGCATCGCGCGCACGCGGCCGTTCGGGTTGCCCGGCGCCGCGACGTCCTTGCCGCCCTTCGCGGTGTAGAAGTCGCGCTGGCCGTCGTACGTGATCACGCTGCCGTGCACGGTGTCGGCGATCGTCGACGTGCCCTGCAGGCGCCGCACGGTCGCGGCGGTCGTCAGCGTCGTCAGGTCCTGCTTGCCGTCGTAGTCGATGCGCTCGGCGTCGCCGTCGATGTATTCGTCGAGGCCTTCGCGCTTCTGGCGGAACGTCGCGTGCTTCTTGCCGCTGCCGAACGACGTCGCGTACTGATAGCCTTCTGGATCCTGGCGCACTTCGACGCGGTCGCCCTTGATGATGATCGTGCCCTTCGTGATCACGACGTTGCCGGTCGCGACCGTCACCTGCTTCAGGTCGTCATAGGTCAGGTTGTCCGCCTCGACGTTGATCGGCTTGTTCTGGTCGGCCTTCTCGGCATGGGCGAGCGGCGCCAGCCCGACGAGCGGGAGCGCCACGAGCGTCGCGGCGAGCGCGGCGCGGACGGCGCGCGCAGCGCCGCCGGAATTCTGTCGAGGGAACGGTTCGTTCATGCAGTCACGTGAGGGATGCGTCACCTGGATTGACCTTTCGAGCCGCCGGACGTGTCCGCCGCGGCGATCGTGCCGCGCACGTTGCCGTAAAGCTCGATGACCCGGGTGACGTTGTTGTACTTCATGCCGTCGGTCGCGTTGACGAGCGACAGGCCGCGCTGAAGTTTAACCGGCTTTTCGGTCTGGATCACATCGTCATTGACGAAGATCCGGAAATGCTGGGAATCGGCCTGCATCTGCGGATCGCCGCCGCCGGCCACGCGCAGGATGCGCGCATCGTCGTACAAGTCGACGATCGACACGTCGCCGTTGACGGTGCCGCGCTTCGCGGTGGTCGTCACGACCGGCTTGCCGGGCTGGAACGCGCGCATGGCCGGATCGGTCAGGTCGCTGTTGTCGGTGTCTTCGTAGTGGATCAGCTTCGCGGCCGTCAGCCGGTATTGCGTCGAGCCGGACTGGTCGAGCTCGGTGACGGAAAAGTTGTCCGCGAAATAATCGGGCGTGTGGCGCTTCGGCCGTACGGCGCCTTCGCCGGGCGGCGGCAGCGTCGCCTGCAGCAGCCACCACGTGATGCCCGCGAGCGCGGCGACCGCGACGAGCGGCAGCAGCTGGGTCCAGCGGAAATGCGTGTTCATCCGTCAGGCTCCGCAGGCAGCCGCGAGCAGCGCGTCGTAGCGGCGCTGCGCGCGCAGGATCGCGTCGCAGACCTCGCGCACCGCGCCGTGGCCGCCGCGGGCCTCGGCCACCCAGTGCGCACGCGCGATCACCTCGGGGTGCGCGTTGGCCGGTGCCGTCGCGAAGCCGCAGCGCAGCATCACCGGCAGGTCGGGCCAGTCGTCGCCCATGTAGCCGCAGGCGTCGGCGGTGATGCCGAGCGATGCGATCAGGTCGGCGAACACGGCGAGCTTGTTCTCGACGCCCTGGAACAGGTGCGCGATCTTCATTTCCTTCGCGCGCGCCGCGACGATTTCCGAGCGGCGGCCGGTGATGATCGCGGTCGCGATGCCGGCCTCGCCGAGCAGCTTCACGCCGTGGCCGTCGAGCGAATTGAACGACTTCATCGCGTCGCCGGCCGCGGTAAACAGCAGGCCGCCGTCGGTCAGCACGCCGTCGACGTCGAAAATCATCAGCTTCACGCGGCTCGCGCGTTCGGCCGCAGTCAGCGCTGCGCTCATCAGATCACCTTCTTCGAAAACAGGTCGTGCATGTTCAGCGCGCCGATCAGCGCGCCGTCGGCATCGACCACCAGCATCTGGTTGATCCGGTGGCGCTCCATCAGTTCCACGGCCTCGACCGCGAGATGGTCGGGGCCGATCGTGCGCGGCTCGCGCGTCATCACGTCGACGATCGGCAGCGTGCGGAAATCGCCGTCGCGCGCGAGCACGCGGCGCAGGTCGCCGTCGGTGAAGATGCCGGCCACGCGGCCGTCGGGCTCGACCACGGCGGTCATGCCCAGCCGCTTCGCGGTGATCTGGAACAGCGCGTCCGACAGCGTCGCGTCGAGCCCGACGCGCGGCACGTCGTCGCCCGAGCGCATCACGTCGCGCACGTGGGTGAGCAGGCGCCGGCCGAGCGCGCCGCCCGGATGCGAGCGCGCGAAATCCTCGGAGCCGAAGCCGCGCGCGTCGAGCACCGCGACGGCGAGTGCGTCGCCGAGCGCGAGCGCGGCGGTCGTGCTCGCGGTGGGGGCGAGATTCAGCGGGCAGGCTTCCTTCGACACCGCGGCGTTCAGGTTCACGTCGGCGAGCGTGCCGAGGCTCGATTCCGCACGGCCCGTGATCGCGATCAGCTTCGCGCCGATCCGCTTCACGAGCGGCAGGATCGCGACGAGTTCTTCCGACTCGCCGGAATAGGAGATGCCGATGAAGACGTCGTCCGACGTGACCATGCCGAGGTCGCCGTGGCTGGCCTCGGCCGGATGGACGAAGAAGGCCGGCGTGCCGGTGCTGGCGAGCGTGGCCGCGATCTTGCGGGCGATATGCCCCGATTTGCCGATGCCGGATACTACGACGCGGCCGCGGCAGCCGAGCAGCAGCGCGACGGCCTGGACGAAGTCGCCGTCGAGCTGGTCGCGCAGCGCGCGCACGGCGTCCGCCTCGATGTCGAGCACGTCGCGGGCGAGCGCGAGCGCCCGGTCATCATTGATTTTCGCTATCATGCGCGGAGTATAGCAAAGGCGTTTGTTCGCCGCGCCGCGCCTTCGGACACGTCCGATGCCGCTTGCCCACCGCCACCACCCGCGCCCGCCTTGCCGTGGCCCCGACGAACGAGGACGCTTCGCCCGTGATTTCCCCGCTCGAAATGACCCTGCTGCTGCTGCTGGCCTCGGTAGTGGGTGTCGTCGTATTTCGCTCGCTGAACCTGCCGCCGATGCTCGGCTACCTGACCGTCGGCATCCTGGTCGGCCCGCACGCGTTCGGCATCGCCGCGGACCTCGAACGGGCCGAGCATCTCGCGGAATTCGGCGTGGTGTTCCTGATGTTCTCGATCGGCCTCGAATTCTCGCTCGCGAAGCTGCGGGCGATGCAGCGGCTCGTGTTCGGGCTCGGGCTGCTGCAGGTGGTCGCGACCCTCGCGCTCGCGGTCGTGCTCGGGGCGTTGTTCGAGCGCTGGGTGCACATCACGTGGCAGGGCAGCGTCGCGCTCGGCGGCGCGCTCGCGATGTCGTCGACGGCGATCGTGTCGAAGATGCTCGCCGAGCGGCTCGAGATCGAGACCGCGCACGGCCGCAACATCTTCGGCGTGCTGCTGTTCCAGGATCTCGCGGTGGTGCCGCTGCTGATCGTGATCGCCGCGTTCGGCGCCGAGTCGTCGAAGGATCTCGCGCTCACGCTCGGGTTCGCGGCCGTCAAGATCGTGATCGCGCTCGCACTGCTGCTGATCGTCGGCCAGCGTTTCATGACGCGCTGGCTCAACGTCGTCGCGCGGCGCCGCTCGCAGGAACTGTTCGTGCTGAACCTGCTGCTCGTCACGCTCGGCGCTGCGTTCATCACCGACCGCTTCGGCCTGTCGCTCGCGCTCGGCGCGTTCATCGCGGGGATGCTGATCTCCGAGACGCCGTTCCGGCATCAGGTGGAAGAGGACATCAAGCCGTTCCGCGACGTGCTGCTCGGCCTGTTCTTCGTGACGACCGGGATGCTGCTCGATCCGCGCGTGATCTGGGAGCATCCGTTGCTGGTGCTCGGCTTCTTCGTCGGGCAGATCCTGTTCAAGGGGACGATGATCGCGGGGCTCGCGCGGCTGTTCGGCGCGACGCCGGGCGTCGCGATGCGCACCGGCATCGGCCTCGCGCAGGCCGGCGAATTCGGCTTCGTGCTGCTGAACCTGATCCTCGACCGGCATCTCGTCGATTCGACGCTGCTGCAGGCGATCCTCGCGTCGATGCTGCTGTCGATGCTCGCCGCGCCGTTCCTGATCCAGAACGCCGACCGGATCGTGATGCGGCTGTCGTCGACGGAATGGATGCAGCAGTCGCTGCAGATGACGCGGATCGCGACGCAAAGCCTCAAGCAGCGCGGCCACGTGATCATCTGCGGCTACGGCCGCGCGGGGCAGAACCTCGCGCGCATGCTCGAGCAGGAAGGCATTTCGTACGTCGCGCTCGACCTCGACCCCGATCGCGTGAGCGCGGCCGCGACGGCCGGCGAATCGGTCGTGTTCGGCGACGCGGCGCGCCGCGAGTCGCTGCTCGCCGCCGGTATCCATCGCGCGGCGGCCGTCGCGATCACGTATGCGAACACGCCGTCGGCGCTGCGCGTGCTGCACCACGTGCACGAGCTCGAGCCGACGCTGCCGGCGATCGTGCGCACGGTCGACGATGCCGATCTCGAGAAGCTGCTCGCGGCCGGCGCGACCGAGGTGATTCCGGAGATCGTCGAGGGCAGCCTGATGCTCGCGTCGCACACGCTGGTGCTGGTCGGCGTGCCGATGCGCAAGGTCGTGCGGCGCGTCGAGGAAATGCGCGACGAGCGCTACAGCCTGCTGCGCGGCTATTTCCGCGGCGCCGACGACACGGACGACGACGATCACGAGCAGGTGCGGCTACAATCGGTGCCGGTCGACGCACGCGCGGATGCGGTCGGGCGCTCGCTGGAGGAACTCGGGCTGTATGCGCTCGGGCTGGAAGTCACGGCGATCCGCCGGCACGGCATCCGCGGCGTCGAACCCGACCCGCAGACCAAGCTGCGCGCGAGCGACATCGTCGTGCTGCGCGGGCTGCCCGAAGCGCTCGCGCTCGCGGAGGAACGGCTGTCGCGGCATCGGCGCGAGCCGCCGGCCGCGCTCGCCTGAGTCGCGCTTCGATAACCTGACCCGTATTTATTCGAAACGGTGCCCGATCTTCGCGCACCGTTTTTTTCGGAGAGTTTCATGCCGCATTCGTCGCCGGGCGCACCGCTCGATCCGGTCGCCTTCATCCACAGCCAGATCCGCACCGTGCCCGACTGGCCGCAGCCGGGCGTGCAGTTCCGCGACATCACGACGCTGCTGCAGAGCCCGAAGGCGCTGCGCATCCTCGTCGACCTGTTCGTCGAACGCTATGTCGATGCGAAGCTCGACTACGTCGCGGGGCTCGACGCGCGCGGCTTCATCATCGCGCCGATCGTCGCGTACGAGCTGAGCGTCGGCTTCGTGCCGATCCGCAAGGTCGGCAAGCTGCCGTACAAGACGCGCTCGGAATCGTACGACCTCGAATACGGCAGCGCGACCGTCGAGATCCATGAAGACGCGTGCCGCCCCGGCGACCGCGTGATCATCATGGACGACCTGATCGCGACCGGCGGCACGATGATGGCGGGGCGCAACCTGCTGCAGCGGCTCGGCGCGGTCGTCGTCGAAGGCGCGGCGATCATCGACCTGCCCGATCTCGGCGGCTCGACGCTGCTGCGCAACGCGGGGCTGCCCGTCTATACCGTCACCGAATTCGCCGGCCACTGAACCACCGGAGCCGGCCCACGCCGCGAGGTCACGATGCCCAACTTCATGCTGTTTCTCGCCACGTCGATCGCGATCACGTTCGCGCCGGGTCCCGACAACCTGCAGGTGCTCGCGCGCGGCATCTCGCAGGGCCGCGCGGCCGGCTTCGTCGCCGCGCTCGGCTTCACGGCCGGAATCCTGTTCCATACGACGCTCGCGGCGCTCGGCGTCGCGGCGGTGCTGCGCTCGTCGCCGGTCGCGTTCCAGACGCTGAAGCTCGCGGGCGCCGCGTACCTCGTGTGGATCGGCATCAAGGCGCTGCGCAGCCAGGGCCTCGCGAACGCGCACGAGCGCCCGCCGCAGCCGCTTGGCGCGATCTTCCGGCAGAGCGTGATCGGCAACCTGATGAACCCGAAGGTCACGTTGTTCTTCGTCGTGTTCCTGCCGCAGTTCGTCGATCCGCACGGCGTGCAGGGCGTGACGCTGCAGATGTTCGAGCTCGGCGCGCTGTTCATGCTGCAGACGGCCGCGATCTTCTCGCTGTTCGGCGTCGGCGCGGGCGCGATCGGCACATGGCTGAAGCGCCGCCCGAAGGCCGGTGTGTGGCTCGACCGGATCGCCGGCGCGACCTTCATCGCGATCGGCATCCGCGTCGCGCTGAAGGACTGAGCCCGATGACGTTTCCGTGCATTGCGGCCGCGCGCCGCTTCGATCCGGCCGCGCACCTGCGTTTCGAGATCGCCGGCGTGGCCGTGGGCTGGGTGCGCCGCCAGGACATCGCGAAGCTCGCGCGCTGGCCCGACGTGTTCGAGCTGACGGACGCGCGCGTCGTGCTGTCGGCGCGCTATGACACGGTCGACGCGCGCAGCATGGCGCTCGCGAGCGCGATCGGCGCGCTGGCGGCCGAAGGCGCGATTCCCGGCTGGCGCGACGAGATCTATGCGATCCGCAACCGCTTCGACGATCCGCCGCTCGCGTACATCGAGCGCGCCGCGTCGCGCTTCTTCGGCACGCAGACTTATGCGGTGCACCTGAACGGCATCGTAGAATATGCGGCTGCGCCGGGTTCGCCCGCCGCGCCGCAGATGTGGCTCGGCCGCCGCAGCGCGACCAAGGCCACCGACCCCGGCATGCTCGACAACGTCGTCGCGGGCGGCATCGGCTGGGGCCTGGGCGTTCACGAGACGCTCACGAAGGAATGCTGGGAAGAGGCCGGCATGCCGGCCGAACTGGCGGCACGCGCGATCGCGGGCCGCGCGGTGCAGGTACTGTGTTCGCTGCCGGAAGGCACGCAGTCCGAACTGATCTTCGTGTACGACCTGCCGCTGCCGCGCGACTTCGCGCCGCACAACCAGGACGGCGAAGTGGCCGAGCACCTGCTGGCCGGCGTGCCCGAGGTGATCGGCTGGCTGCGCGAAGGCCGCGCGACGATGGATGCGAGCCTCGCGATGCTCGACACGCTGCTGCGCCACCGCTGGCTATCGGCGGCGGACGCCGCGGGCATCGACGCGCTGTTCGCGCCGGCCGCCTGACGCGCCACCTGGCGAGCCACCTGAAGGCGCCGCCTGCCTGCCCGGGCTCGGGCCCCAGGGTGAGGCCGGACGAACGGCCTATTTGACGAATACCGAAACGAAGGGAGTAGCGGTCATGTCGACCGATCACAGCTTTATCTTGAAACTGTCGTGCCCCGACCGGCATGGCATCGTCCACGCGGTCTCGGGCTTCCTGTTCGAGCGCGCCAACAACATCCTCGATTCGGCGCAGTTCGGCGACAGCCGCACCGGCGAGTTCTTCATGCGCGTGCACTTCGTGCAGGACGGCGACGGTGCGGATGCCGCGTCGGCGCTCGACACGCTGCGCGAGGAATTCGCGCCGCTCGCCGAGCAGTTCGGGATGCGCTGGGAAATGCACGACGCGGCCGTGAAGCCGCGCGTCGTGATCATGGTGTCGAAGATCGGCCACTGCCTGAACGACCTGCTGTTCCGCTACCGCACCGGCCAGCTGCCGATCGAGATTCCGGCGATCGTGTCGAACCACAAGGAGTTCTACCAGCTCGCCGCCAGCTACAACATCCCGTTCCATCATTTCCCGCTCGTCGGCGGTTCGTCCGATGCGGCGAAGGCCGCGCAGGAAGCGCGGGTGCTGGAAGTGATCGACGAACACCAGGCCGATCTCGTCGTGCTCGCGCGCTACATGCAGATCCTGTCGCCGAACATGTGCCAGCAGCTCGCCGGCCGCGCGATCAACATCCACCATTCGTTCCTGCCGAGCTTCAAGGGCGCGAAGCCGTACTACCAGGCGTTCGACCGCGGCGTGAAGCTGATCGGCGCGACCGCGCACTACGTGACGACCGACCTCGACGAAGGCCCGATCATCGAGCAGGAAGTCGAGCGCGTCGACCACAGCATGACGCCCGACCAGCTCACCGCGATCGGCCGCGACGTCGAGTGCGTGACGCTCGCGCGTGCGGTGAAGTGGCACGTCGAGCACCGGATCGTGCTGAACGGGACGAAGACCGTCGTGTTCCGCTGATCGGCTGATCGGTGACGCGCGCCGGCCGGCCTGCGCAGGCCGTCGGTTGCCGCAAACAAGAACGCCGCGCCCTTGACGGGGCGCGGCGTTTTTTTATCGCGTGATGCGCGGGGATCGGGTTGCGTCGGGTACGGCGCGTCAGATCAGCCGCAGCATGTACAGCTCGCGCTTCATGTACGCATAGAAGATCGGCGCGGCGATCACGCCCGGCAGCCCGAACGCGGCTTCCATGATCAGCATCGCGAGCAGCAGCTCCCACGCGCGCGACTCGATCTGGCCGCCGATGATCTTTGCATTCAGGAAGTATTCGAGCTTGTGGATCACGACGAGGAACGCGAGCGACGCGATCGCGGTGCCCATGCTGACCGACAGCGACACCGCGACGATCAGCGTGTTCGAGATCAGGTTGCCGATCACCGGCAGCAGGCCGACGATGAACGTGACGAGCACCAGTGTTTTCGACAGCGGCAGCCGCTGGTGGAAGATCGGCAGCGCGACGAGCAGGTAGATGCCGGTAAAGGTCGCGTTGATCGCCGAGATCTTGATCTGCGCGAACACGATCCGGCGGAACGATTCGGCGAAGCGCGACACGCGCGTGACGAGCGCGGTCGACAGCGGCCGGCGCACCTTGCCGTGCTCGACGCCGATCGCGATCATCGCGCCGATGATCATCCCGAACACCACGTGGCCGAAGCCGCGCGCGACGCTCTTGCCGCCTTGCTGGAGCTGGTCCATGTGCGAGTGCATCAGCAGCGCCGCCTTGGTCTTCATCTGTTCGACGTCGACCGGCAGCAGGTTCGCGATCCAGGCCGGCGTGCGGGCGCGCGTCTGCTCGACGATCTGCATCAGCTGGCCAAGGAGGCTCTGCAGGTTCGGCACCGTGTGCTCGAAGTGGTCGATGATGCCGATCGTGAGGCCCGTGAGCCCGCCGACGATCGCGATCGACAGCAGCACGACGGCGACCCAGCGCGCGCGCATGCTCGTGGTGTGGCGTTCGATCACCGGGGCGATCGTGTGGATCAGCTGATAGACCAGCATGCCGGCCAGCAGCCCGCCCAGCAGCTTGAGTTCGATGACGAGCACCATCGCGACGAGGGCGAACAGGTAGCTGCCGATCTCGATCGCCGACAGCTTCGGCAGGCTGAAGTCGCTCGTCAGCCGCACGCTGCGCAGGTGCGGCTCGCGGTTCTGCGCGTCGCGCGACTCTTGTTGCTTCTCCATCATGGATTCCTGTCGTTCGTGTGCCGTGCCGCGCGGTGGGCGACACGGCGGCGATCGCCCGGCGCCGCACCGGATTGGTGCGGATGGCGAACCTTACGACCGTAAAGTATAGCTGCCATTATGGTCCGCCACGGGGCTGTTTGGCTCGTGGTGTAAACGCAGAGGGGAAAACCGCAGAAGGGAAAACGAGGAGGCCGGCGCCGCCCCGCTGCCGGGCGCGCGCGGCCGGGCAGCCGCGCGCGGGAACGGAAAGTGTCAGCCGGCCGCCGCCTTGCGGGCCGGGCGCTTGAGCAGCGGCGCGAGGTACTTGCCGGTGAAGCTCGCCTTGGTCTTCGCGACCTGCTCGGGCGTGCCCTGCGCGATGATCTGGCCGCCGCCGGCACCGCCTTCGGGGCCGAGGTCGATCACCCAGTCGGCCGTCTTGATCACGTCGAGGTTGTGCTCGATGATCACGACCGTGTTGCCCTGGTCGCGCAGCCGGTGGATCACCTCGAGCAGCAGCGCGATGTCGTGGAAGTGCAGGCCGGTGGTCGGCTCGTCGAGGATGTACAGCGTGCGGCCCGTGTCGCGCTTCGACAGCTCCAGCGACAGCTTCACGCGCTGCGCCTCGCCGCCCGACAGCGTCGTGGCCGACTGGCCGAGGCGGATGTAGCCGAGGCCGACGTCGAGCAGCGTCTTCAGCTTGCGGGCGATCACCGGCACCGCGCTGAAGAATTCGTACGCGTGTTCGACCGTCATGTCGAGCACTTCGCTGATGTTCTTGCCCTTGTACTGCACTTCGAGCGTTTCGCGGTTGTAGCGCTTGCCGTGGCACACGTCGCACGGCACGTAGACGTCCGGCAGGAAGTGCATCTCGACCTTCAGCACGCCGTCGCCCTGGCACGACTCGCAACGGCCGCCCTTCACGTTGAACGAGAAGCGGCCCGGATCGTAGCCGCGCTCCTTCGCGGTCGGCACGCCCGAGAACAACTCGCGGATCGGCGTGAACAGGCCCGTGTAGGTGGCCGGGTTCGAGCGCGGCGTGCGGCCGATCGGCGACTGGTCGACGTTGATCACCTTGTCGAAGTGCTCGAGGCCCTCGATCGCCTCGTGCGGCGCCGGCTCGGCCGACGAGCCGTACAGGTGGCGCGCGACCGCGTGATACAGCGTGTCGTTGATCAGCGTCGACTTGCCGGAGCCCGACACGCCGGTGATGCAGGTCAGCAGGCCGACCGGCAGTTCGAGATCGACGTGCTTCAGGTTGTTGCCGTGCGCGTCGACGATGCGCAGCATCCGCTCGGGATCGGGCGCGAGCCGCTCGTCCGGATACTCGATCGTGCGCTTGCCGACCAGATACTGGCCCGTCAGCGACTGCGGGTTCGACTGCACCTGCTTCGGCGTGCCTTCGGCCACGATCACGCCGCCGTGCTCGCCGGCGCCCGGGCCCATGTCGACGACGTAGTCGGCCGTGCGGATCATGTCCTCGTCGTGCTCGACGACGATCACCGAGTTGCCGAGGTCGCGCAGGTGCTTGAGCGTCGCGATCAGGCGGTCGTTGTCGCGCTGGTGCAGGCCGATCGACGGCTCGTCGAGCACGTACATCACGCCGGTCAGGCCCGAGCCGATCTGCGACGCGAGCCGGATCCGCTGCGCCTCGCCGCCGGACAGCGTTTCGGCGCTGCGCTCGAGCGACAGGTAGTCGAGGCCGACGTTGTTCAGGAAGGTCAGGCGCGCGACGATTTCCTTGATCACCTTGTCGGCGATCTCGCGCTTCGCGCCGTCGAGCGACAGGCCGTCGAAATAGCCGAGCGCGTCGCGCAGCGGCCAGCCGCTGATTTCATAGATGCCGCGCGCGTAGTCGCCGGTGCCGACCCGCACGTGGCGCGCCTCGCGGCGCAGCCGCGTGCCGTCGCACGACGGGCACGGCTGGTTGTTCTGGTATTTCGCGAGCTCTTCGCGCACCGCGACCGAATCGGTCTCGCGGTAGCGGCGCTCGAGGTTCGGGATGATCCCTTCGAACACGTGCTCGCGGATCGTCGTGCGGCCACGCTCGTTGATGTACGAAAACGGGATCGTCTGCTTGCCCGAGCCGAACAGCAGCACCTTGCGGATCTTTTCCGGCAGGTCCTCGAACGCGGCGTCGATGTCGAATTCGTAGAACGCCGCGAGGCTCTGCAGCATCTGGAAGTAGAACTGGTTGCGGCGATCCCAGCCCTTCACGGCGCCCGCGGCGAGCGACAGCGACGGGTGCGCGACGACCCGCTTCGGGTCGAAGAACGTGATCTGGCCGAGGCCGTCGCATTCCGGGCACGCGCCCATCGGGTTGTTGAACGAGAACAGGCGCGGCTCGAGCTCCTGCAGCGAGTACGAGCAGATCGGGCACGCGAACTTCGAGCTGAACAGGTGTTCGTGGTCGGTATCCATCTCCAGCGCGATCGCGCGGCCGTCGGCGAGGCGCAGCGCGGTCTCGAACGATTCCGCGAGGCGCTGCTTCATGTCCGGGCGCACCTTGAGACGATCGACGACGACGTCGATCGTGTGCTTGTCGTTCTTCTTGAGCTTCGGCAGCGACTCGACCTCGTAGATCTTCGCGACGCCTTCGTTCGCGGTGCCGCCGCCCGAGCGCACGCGAAAGCGCACGAAGCCCTGCGCCTGCATGTCCTCGAACAGCTCGGCGTGCTCGCCCTTGCGGTTCGCGACGACCGGCGCGAGGATCATCAGCTTGGTTTCCTCGGGCAGCGCGAGCGCCGCGTCGACCATCTGCGACACGCTCTGCGCCTCGAGCGGGATGTCGTGGTCGGGGCAGTACGGGGTGCCGACCCGTGCGAACAAAAGTCGCAGGTAGTCGTGGATTTCGGTGACCGTGCCGACGGTCGAACGCGGGTTGTGGGACGTCGCCTTCTGCTCGATCGAGATCGCGGGCGACAGGCCCTCGATCAGGTCGACGTCGGGTTTCTCCATCAGCTGCAGGAACTGGCGGGCGTACGCGGACAGGCTCTCGACGTAGCGGCGCTGGCCTTCGGCATAAAGGGTGTCGAACGCGAGCGACGACTTGCCCGACCCGGACAACCCGGTAATCACGATCAGCTTGTGGCGCGGCAGGTCGAGATTGACGTTTTTCAGGTTGTGGGTGCGTGCCCCACGGATACGGATCTGTTCCATGAACCTGGCGAAAATGGAGGGAACCAAACCTGCTACTATAACGGCTTTTCGAGGCCGTCGTTGGGGGCCCCCAGCCTTTGCAGCAGCTGGCAGCAAGGCGGTGTCCACGCCGGGAAGGCGGCCGCGCCGCACGGCGCGAGGCGGCCCGCAGGCTGCCTGCCCGACGTCCCGGAAAGCGGCCCCGGAAAGCGCCTGCCAGGCCTGCCGGGCCGGTGGCCCTGATCTTCCGCCGCCCGCCGCCGGGCGGACATTCCGATCATTCGAAATTCATTCCCGATGTCCAATCCGTCCGCCACGTCTTCCCGCATGAGTGCGCCCGAACTGCGCGCGACCACGTCGCTCGCGGCGATCTTCGCGCTGCGCATGCTCGGCCTGTTCATGATCATGCCGGTGTTCTCGGTCTACGCGAAAACCATCCCGGGCGGCGACAACGTGCTGCTCGTCGGCATCGCGCTCGGGGCGTACGGCGTCACGCAGTCGCTGCTGTACATCTTCTACGGGTGGGCGTCGGACAAGTTCGGCCGCAAGCCCGTGATCGCCACCGGCCTGCTGATCTTCGCGCTCGGCAGCTTCGTCGCCGCGTTCGCGCACGACATCACGTGGATCATCGTCGGCCGCGTGATCCAGGGGATGGGCGCCGTGTCGTCCGCGGTGCTCGCGTTCATCGCCGACCTGACCTCCGAGCAGAACCGCACGAAGGCGATGGCGATGGTCGGCGGCTCGATCGGCGTGTCGTTCGCGGTCGCGATCGTCGGCGCGCCGATCGTGTTCCACTGGGTCGGGATGAGCGGGCTGTTCGCGATCGTCGGCGTGCTGTCGATCCTCGCGATCGGGGTCGTCGTGTGGATCGTGCCGGACGCGGCGAAGCCCGTGCACGTGCCGGCGCCGTTCGGCGAGGTGCTGCACAACGGCGAGCTGCTGCGCCTGAACTTCGGCGTGCTCGTGCTGCACGCGACGCAGACGGCGCTGTTCCTCGTCGTGCCGCGCCTCTTGGTCGACGGCGGGCTGCCGGTCGCCGCGCACTGGAAGGTCTACCTGCCGGTGATGGGGCTCGCGTTCGTGATGATGGTCCCGGCGATCATCGTCGCGGAAAAACGGGGCAAGATGAAGCCGGTGCTGCTCGGCGGCATTCTGGCTATCCTGATCGGCCAATTGTTGCTCGGCAGCGCTCCGCATACCATCCTGATTGTGGCGGCGATCCTGTTCGTGTACTTCCTGGGTTTCAACATCCTGGAAGCGTCGCAGCCGTCGCTCGTGTCGAAGCTCGCGCCCGGGTCGCGCAAGGGCGCGGCCACGGGCGTCTACAACACCACGCAATCGATCGGGCTCGCGCTCGGCGGCATCGTGGGCGGCTGGCTGCTGAAGCACGGCGGCGCGAACACCGTCTTCTACGCGTGCTCGGGGCTCGTGGCGGCGTGGCTTATAATCGCGGCCAGCATGAAAGCGCCGCCGCGCAAGGCCTGAACCTTCTTTTCGGGCAGGCACCGGCGGCGCTCGCCGGCTTGCCCGGCGGGCCGCTCCGACGACATTCGCGGGCGGCCCGGCATCGAATTTACTGGAGAAACACATGGCATCCGTCAACAAGGTCATCCTCGTCGGCAATCTCGGCGCCGATCCTGAAGTCCGTTACCTGCCGAGCGGCGACGCGGTTGCGAACATCCGTCTCGCGACGACCGATCGCTACAAGGACAAGGCAAGCGGCGATTTCAAGGAAATGACCGAGTGGCACCGCGTCGCGTTCTTCGGCCGTCTCGCCGAAATCGTCAGCGAGTACCTGAAGAAGGGGTCGTCGGTCTATATCGAAGGCCGCATCCGCACGCGCAAGTGGCAGGGCCAGGACGGCCAGGATCGCTACTCGACCGAAATCGTCGCCGACCAGATGCAGATGCTCGGCGGCCGCGGCGGTTCGGGCGGCGGCGGTGGCGGCGGTGACGAAGGCGGTTACGGCGGCGGCTACGGTGGTGGCGGCGGCCGCGGCGGCGAACAGATGGAACGCGGCGGCGGCGGCGGTCGTGCCGGCGGCGCGCCGCGCGGCGGTGCAGGCGGTGGCCAGAGCCGTCCGAGCGCGCCGGCAGGCGGCGGCTTCGACGAGATGGACGACGATATTCCGTTCTAAGCAGAACGCCGGTTCCCGATGTAAAGAGGGGCCCGAATCTCCACGCTGAATCACTGGTTCAGCCTGGATCTTCGGGTCCTTTTTTCGTTTACGCGTTTTTTTGGGGTTTGGGCGGAACGTGCCCGATCGGGCGTGAGGAGCGTCGTGGTGGCGTCGTGCAAGGCGGGGAGAAGCCGCTGGCGCCGGCCGCGTCGGATGGGCGAGACTTGAGAATGGACTCCCCGTCAGCGGACGTTCGTCGTCGCGGGCGCGATGGCCCTGACGTCTGTTGTGCTTACGTGGCGAGCATGCCGACCGCAAACTTCAACCGACGCAACCGCGCCGGTGAGCAGGTTTCCTGAAGCCCTGCAACGGCGCATTCCCGACATGGGGGCCGTGGCATTCACACCCGAGTCACCTGCTTCGGACGGTGCGAACCATGACAAGAGCGGCGCCGTGGCCGCCGCAGAACAGAACCGCTTACGCTTCCGTGACGATCGCGACCAGATTGCTGACGCGCTCGACGGATTTCCCACCCTGCGGCCAACGGACCAGCGCGTCGCTACCGTTGATCGACAGGATCACGCCATCGCTGCGGTCCACGGCACCCGTGAACGTGACACGGTTTACTTTTGCCGACGGCGAAAACGACGCCGCGCTGCGGCCCGGCAGCAGATCCATCAGGAACGAAAATACGGGGTACACGACTGCTCCTTCGCAAGCTTGAACTACGGGTTTTCCCTAGTTTAACAGTTCGGATGTTGCGTCGCAACATTAGCCCTTGTGCCCGTTCCTCGTGCGCGCGTCTTCCGTCGTGATTTCCAGTCGTTCGTCGCGCCGCTCAGCAAATCTCCCGGGCGGCGCGTGTATCTGATCGATGTCACGCGGCCGCCACGATTGACCGGCTAAGCTCGATTTTTCGACGTTTCGATCGAAGGAGACACAATGCGGCGGGTCGTATTCAACCAGAAGGGCGGGGTGGGCAAGTCGACGATCGTCTGCAACCTGGCGGCGATCAGCGCGAGCGAAGGGCTGCGCACGCTCGTCATCGACCTCGACGCGCAGGCGAATTCCACGCACTACCTGCTCGGCGACCGGGCGACCGACGCGCATCCCGGCGTCGCCGAATTCTTCGAGACCGCGCTGACGTTCAACTTCCGGCCGGTCGACGTCGCATCGTTCATCCATCCGACGCCGTTCGACGGGCTTGACGTGATGCCCGCGCATCCGGACCTCGACACGCTGCACGGCAAGCTCGAGTCGCGCTACAAGATCTACAAGCTGCGCGACGCGCTCAACGAGCTCGACACGTACGATGCCGTCTACATCGACACGCCGCCCGCACTGAACTTCTACACGCGCTCGGCGCTGATCGCGGTCGAGCGCTGCCTGATTCCGTTCGACTGCGACGACTTCTCGCGCCGCGCGCTGTACACGCTGCTCGAGAACGTGAAGGAAATCCAGCAGGACCACAACGCGGCGCTCGAGGTCGAAGGGATCGTCATCAACCAGTTCCAGCCGCGCGCGAGCCTGCCGCAGCGGCTGGTCGACGAACTCGTCGAGGAAGGGCTGCCGGTGCTGGCGTCGCGGCTCTCGGCATCGGTGAAGATCCGCGAGTCGCATCAGCAGTCGACGCCGGTGATCCATCTCGAGCCGGCACACAAGCTCGCGCACGAGTTTCGCGCGCTGCATCGCGAACTGGTCGGGTGAGAGTGTCGCCGCTGGCCCGGCCCGGCGGTTTATATACGATCATTGAATTCGTCATTAATAATCCCGGTAACGATTTCAAAATAAATCTGGAAAAACGATTACAGGGGAATCCGCCCTATTTTCCAATGCGCACCTGTTTTTCATATAACCGGAATAATAACGGGGTAAATGTTACGGACGTCGCGGTGCGCCATGCCGTAAAAAAGTAAAAATCATTTCGGGACAAGGCGTTGCGACGCGGCCCCATTGTGTGCGGGCGCAGATTGCGAGGAGATCAACCCGATCGATCAGGGTTTTCACCTAGTATTAATGCCATTTAATTGACAATTAATCCATCTAGAATGGCAATCTTCAACTCCCCGCAGTCAATCGTGCCTGCGGGTTGTGAATAAGGAAGCGGACCTTGATCTGGCTTCCATTTTTTTCGTTCGTCTCTCGCATTGCTAACAGGAGCGTGCCCGATGTCCGTATTTGCCCCCGAAAAATTCGCCGCCGATTATCAGTCCGGAATTGCCGCCTGGTTCGCGATTGCCCGTCCGGCAATTAATGGTTTCGAGGCCGTCGTCGAACTCAACCTGCAAGCGGCCAAGACGGCGCTCGAGGAATACGAGGACAAGCTGAAGAACGCGTTCAACGCGAGCAACCCGGCTGCGGGCTTCGCGCAGCAAGTCGCCGCACCGCAGGAAGCGGCCGGCAAGGCCGTCGCGTACGGTCGCCATCTGTTCGACATCGCGGTGTCGACGCAGGCCGAGTGGGCGAAGGTCGCGCAGGCGCAATACGAGCAGAACGACAAGCGCGTGAAGGAGGTGGTCGGCGAGCTGACGAAGCATGCGCCGGCCGGTTCGGGCGCGGTGGTCGCCGCGCTGAATTCGGCGCTGTCCGCGGCGACTGCCGCGGCAGACTCCGTGCGCGCAGCGACGGGGCAGGCAATCGAAGCCGCACAAAGCGGTTTCGACGCGGTCAGCGAAACGGCGACGCGCGGTGCCAAGCAGACGGCGGCTGCCGCACGCAAGGAAGCCGCTTCGCGCGAATCGGCTGCATGAGCGCGTGTCGCGCGCAGGCGCGACACCATTGATCGAACGGCGCCGGCGGGCGCCGGCCGCCGCGTGTGCCGCGTGGTGGCCGGCGGCGTCCGGCTCGCCGCAGCGTGTCCGGGCCCGGCTGGAGCGGGCGAACGGGTGGCGCGCATGAAGGCGCGAGCCCTGAGCCGCATCGCGGGCCGTATGGCGCTCAAGCGCCGACGTCGGCCGCCGTGCCGCCCGGCCCCGGCACGCGATACAGCATGCAACACGGATCGACCCACTGATTTCGATGCAGGAACAAAACATGACGGACGTAGTGATCGTATCGGCCGCGCGGACCGCGGTCGGCAAATTCGGCGGCTCGCTCGCGAAGATCGCGGCACCGGAGCTGGGC